>PLNF01000046.1 GCA_003141715.1 Bacteroidales bacterium
GCAATGTTAAAATTGGTAATGAATCCGAAAATAAAAAAGATCATTAACATTAGGGTCATACCCATCCGTAAATTGCTATTTGATTGTTCTTTCATTTAGTGGGTTTTTTTTCGTTATGAATAAGTAATTTTAATTTATTAAATGTAATGAACAAATTTATTAAACTAATTGAATTAAACTAATGAAATGACATCGCGTTTTGAAAAAAAAGGGGGAGTGCCCAAAGGGTGAGAGGATATAGCATAAAAAAAGTGGCGCCCTGAAGCGCCACCAGATATTGAAATATGAACCTACGTATTACAAGTTAAGTGTAAAGCGTTTGAATTCAGTTACTGTAAGCTCTTTATTTACAGACTGAAGATACTGTCTGATTGTCATCTTGTTATCTTTTACAAAAACCTGATTAAGCAGAGTGCTTTCCTTAAAAAACTTAGAGAGTTTACCCTGGGCAATTTTCTCAAGCATCTCCTCAGGTTTTCCATCACGCCTTGCCTGTTCTTTACCAATTTCAATTTCCCGGACAATAACAGATTCCGGAACAAAGTCCTTGTCAATTGCGACAGGATTCATTGCAGCAATCTGCATAGCAACATCTTTGTAAACCTGAACATCAATTCCTGATTTCGTAAAACCAACCAAAGTGGCAAGTCTGTTACCCGGGTGGATATATGCCTGGACATGGGTTGCTTCGATTTTTTCAAAATAAGAAAGATCAAGCTTCTCGCCAATAATTCCAACGTATTCAATAACCTTTTCTCCAACTTTACCACCATCCATTGGAAGTGATTTAAGTCCGTCAAGATTTGCAGGTTTCTTTGCAACTGCCAGGTCAAGTATTTTGTTTGCCAGAGCCATGAAGTCAGCATTCTTTGCAACGAAGTCAGTTTCGCTGTTAAGGACTATCATTGCACCCGTCTTTCCATCGGAAGACACTTTTGACAAGACGACTCCTTCAGAGGCCTCTTTATCGGCCCGTTTGTTGGCAACTGCCTGTCCTTTTTTACGAATTATTTCAATTGCTTTATCAAAGTCGCCATCGGATTCTTCGAGAGCCTTTTTACAGTCCATCATCCCTGCTAAAGTAACTCTTCTTAATTTAGCAACATCAGCAGCATTTATAACAGCCATAGTTATATCTTTATAAGTTACAATTATTATTTTCTATAATTCTTCTTCTGTCTCGTCAATTACCTTAACGATATCTTCATTTTCATCTGATTCGTCGGCGATATCGTCATCAACTTCAACCTCTTCTTCAACAATCGCTTCGATAATAGCGGCAGGAATATCTTTTGTTTCAAGCTCTCTCCGCATTACTTTTTTGTCTTTCAGCTGAGGCTCTTTGTCTTTTTCAATTTTTCTTTCATTAAGACCTTCTTCAATTGCCTGGCAAAGAATTCCGATTATTAATGCAATCGATTTCGAAGCATCGTCATTTGCCGGGATCGGGAATTCGATATCGGAGGGGTCTGAATTGGTATCAACCATTGCAAAAACCGGAATTCCGAGTCTTTTTGCTTCTCTGACAGCTATGTGTTCTTTGGTAACATCCACGATAAATAGCGCTGACGGCAGTCTGGTAAGATCAATTATACTACCGAGTGTTTTTTCAAGCTTGGCTCTCTGACGTGTAACCTGTAATCTCTCGCGTTTTGAAAGGTTCAAAAAGGTTCCGTCTGTAGCCATCTTGTCGATGGATGACATTTTTTTGACAGCCTTACGGATAGTGGGGAAGTTGGTAAGCATACCACCAGGCCAACGTTCTGTTACATAAGGCATATTAACCGCTTTAACTTTTTCAGCGACAATCTCTTTTGCCTGTTTCTTTGTTGCTACGAATAGTACTTTCTTGCCCGATTTGGCAATATGTTTCATTGCTGAAGCTGCCTCATCAATTTTTACTACCGTTTTTTCAAGATCAATAATGTGAATACCGTTACGCTCCATAAATATATAAGGAGCCATAGCCGGATTCCATTTTCTTTTAAGGTGTCCGAAATGCACACCTGCATCAAGTAATTCTTTGAAATTTGTTCTTGGCATTTTTTGTTTTTTTAAGTTTACATTCTTTCAATCAATTGCAAAGTAGCCCCGCCAGCTGGCGGGAGTCTTTACAATTTAGATACTAAACTTGCATCTATAATGACTGTCTTTTTATTCTAACGTTTACTGAACTGGAATCTCCTTCGGGCCTTTGGCTGACCTGGTTTTTTCCTTTCAACTTCACGAGGATCGCGAGTTACGAATCCTTCGGCTTTGAGTTTGCCTTTACATTCTGCATCCATCATGATAAGGGCTCTTGTTATTCCGAGACGCAAAGCTTCGGCCTGGCCTTTTACACCACCACCATCGAGATTGACATTGATATCATACTTTTCAACTGCATTCATAAGAACCAGTGGCTGTGTAACAACATACTGAAGTGTTTCAGCACCAAAATATTCTTTATAATCTCTTCCGTTGACAGTAATTTTACCTTTGCCATCGCTCAAATATACCCGGGCTACAGCTGCTTTTCTTCTTCCAAGAGCATTGATTGTTTCCATTTATCTTGCTTAAAATATTTTAAAGTTCAATTTTTTTAGGTTTCTGTGCTTCATGAGGATGTTCTGCTCCGGCATAAACATGTAAATTACGATAGAGCGCACTTCCAAGCCTGTTTTTAGGCAACATACCTTTCACAGCTTTCTCAACTAATCCGATAGGTTTCTTTTTCAACAGCGCTTCAGCAGTTGTAAATCTTTGGCCTCCCGGGTAACCTGTATAACGGACATAAACTTTATCTGACCATTTTTCACCTGTCAGATCGATCTTTTCTGCATTGATAACAACAACGTTGTCACCACAATCAACATGAGGTGTAAAGTCGGTTTTGTGCTTTCCTCTAAGCATTGAGGCCACAACTGATGCAAGTCTTCCAAGAACCTTTCCTTCAGCATCAATAATTACCCACTCCTTGTTTACAGTAGATTTATTTGCTGAAACTGTTTTATAACTTAAGGTGTTCACTAGTTCTTATTTTTAAATTGATACACTTATATTTAATGTAATTACCCCATTATTTTGGGGTCTGCAAAAATACAACATATTTTCTAAAAAAAAAGAAATCTGTACAGATTTTATTTTTGTTATGCAAAACTAGCTTAATTTTATATCCTGGTTTAATTAAAATAATATTAAGTATCTGTTATCTTAATAAATTCGGTTGCCAGTTATTTATTTTATTATATAACCCCCTTCCCAGCCTTCCCACAGAGGGGAAGGAGTAAATCATTTCCCCCTTGGGGGAAACAGGAAAGGGGGTAGAAACAAAGGAATATTAATTCAAATCAGGAATGGGAAGCGACAAATTATTTCTCCGGAAAGCAATTGAAATAGCAACGATTGGTATCAGTGATGGAGGAGGCCCTTTTGGTTCCGTCATAGTAAAAGATGGTATAATAATCTCTGAAGCCTTCAACAGAGTAGTTCTGAATAATGATCCGACTGCTCATGCTGAAATACTTGCAATCCGACAGGCTTCTACTGTTTTGCAGTCTCACGACTTGCAAGAATGTACGCTATATTCTTCGTGTGAACCTTGCCCTATGTGTCTCGGAGCAATTTACTGGTCAGGAATAAAGAAAGTGGTTTATTCATGTGACCGCACAGATGCTGAGAATGCAGGCTTCAGTGATAAACTGATATATAATGAGATAATGCTTGACCCTTCAAAAAGAAAAATTTCATTTATCAGATTGACTGATTCCAAAGGGGAAGAGGTTTTCAGGAAATGGAATGAAATGGAGAATAAAGTTACATACTGACAGGATGGAACCAGGGAAAAGATTATCAAGAGATTTTTATACCAGGGATGTACTTGATGTAGCCCCTGAACTGCCTGGCAAAAACCTGGTTATCAGATTACATGAAGGATCAATAGGCAGATTCAGAGTCACGGAAGTTGAAGCTTATCGCGGTAGTGAAGATGAAGCGTGTCATGCTTTTAAGGGTAGAACTGCCCGAACCGAAATTATGTTTCATGAAGGAGGCAGCTTGTATATTTATCTTATTTACGGGATGTACTGGATGCTGAATATTGTTACAGGCGAGAAAAACAACCCACAGGCCGTCCTTGTAAGGGGGGTGGAAGATTATCCCGGACCAGGGAAATTAACAAAATCCCTTGGAATAGATAAGTCGTATTATGGAGAAGATCTTGTATTCTCTGAAAGGATATGGTTCGAAGATAACGGACTAAGTCATCCTGTTAAAAATGGGCCCAGGATTGGTATTGAATATGCCGGTGAATACTGGAAGACAAGGCCCTGGAGATATTTTCTGTCACGTTAAAGAGATGTTAATTAGAACGGTAAATGAATGCATATAATTTTTTTTTACGTTCTTTGTTCTCTAAATTAATCAAAAACAATTCTTTTATGGATTCAATTTGGGGCAATTACCGGCGCTGGAATAACCTTACCGGATGGTTTGTATTTATCTTTTCTTCAATAGTTTATCTGCTGACTCTTGAACCTACTGTAAGCTTCTGGGATTGCGGTGAATTCATTCTTGCAGCCTTTAAGCTGCAGGTGGGACATCCTCCAGGAGCTCCCCTGTTTCTTATGATGGGAAGAGTAGCCACTCTTTTTGCAGGAAGCGACACTTCCAAAGTTGCTGTAACGGTAAACATTCTGTCAGCTCTGTGCAGCGGTTTCGCCATAATGTTCCTTTTTTGGACAATTACTCATCTTGTTCGTAAAGTTTTTGTTAATGGTACAGAACTTGAATCAAAACATATTCCTGCTATTATTGGCAGTGGTGTATTGGGAGCACTGGCATATACATTTTCAGATACTTTCTGGTTTTCAGCAGTTGAGGGTGAGCTTTATGCACTCTCTTCACTTATTATTGCATTAGTATTTTGGGGCATGCTAAAATGGGAGGAAGAAGAAGAGAAACCCTATTCCGGCAGATGGATAATTCTTATTGCATATATAATGGGATTGGGACTCGGCGTACATCGTCTGAACCTTTTAATTATTCCGGTGCTTGTTTTTGTATACTATTTCAAGAAATATGAAGTCACAACTAAAGGGGTGATTAAGACAAGTCTGGTTGCTCTTTTGCTCCTCTGGCTGATGGTGTTTGTTATAATGCCGGGAGTTCCGGAGGTTGCAGGCTGGTCTGAATTGTTATTCGTAAATATTCTCGGATTACCCTATAACAGCGGACTTCTGTTCTTTATGGTAATTCTTTTTGGTGCACTGGCCTTTGGTATATATTACTCTTTGAAGCATAAGAGGGTGATACTGAATTATGTAATGACCTCCCTGGTTGTGGTAATGATTGGTTATTCATCATATGCGATGATTATGATAAGGTCGTCAGCCAGACCCCCCATGAACCAGAATAATCCTTCAGATGTGTTTTCATTATCGTACTATATTAATATGAAGCAATATGGCAGCGCTCCAAAATTCTATGGGAACTACTATAGTGCTCCTGTTACGGATGTTAAGAAAGTTGTTTCAGGATATAATAAGATAGATGGCAAATATAAACCATATTATCATCCTGAATATTCATACAATAAACAGTTTGAAACAGTTTTCCCGCGAATGTACAGTTCCGATCCCGACCATGAAAGTGCATACAAATACTGGGGCAAGGTAGTCGGCAGGAAATTTTCAGGAGGAGAAGGAAAAGAAGCATTGGTTTGTCCGACTTTTGGTGAGAACCTGCGTTATTTTTTCCGCTATCAGATCGGATTTATGTATATGAGATATTTCATGTGGAATTTCGCTGGAAGGCAAAACGATATTCAGGGGAACGGGAATGCTATCAACGGGAACTGGATCAGCGGAATAAAATTTATTGACGAAGCACGACTTGGGAAACTTGATAAAATTCCAAAAGATCTGAAAACTAATCCTGGCAACAATAAATATTATTTTCTTCCATTTTTGATCGGGCTTGTGGGAATGTACTGGCAATATAAGAGAAATAATTCCGGATTCTGGCTTGTAATGGCATTTTTCATAATGACGGGACTGGCTATTATTTTCTATTTGAATCAATATCCAAATCAACCAAGGGAACGAGATTATGCCTATGTGGGATCATTCTACGCATTTGCAATCTGGATTGGAATTGGATTTATGTTTGTTTATGAAAAACTTCAGAAGTTGCTTGGAAATAAAGTATCGTTAGCGGTTACCTTCGTAGTTCTTATAGTTGCAGTTCCGGTTCTTATGGGTGCCCAGAACTGGGATGACCATAACCGTTCAGGCCGCTATACAGCCAGGGATATAGGAGCAAATTATCTGAAATCATGTGCACCAAACAGCATCTTATTTACCTACGGAGATAACGATTCATTCCCTGTGTGGTATAATCAGGATGTGGAAGGTGTGAGAACCGATGTACGTGTTGCAAACCTTAGTTATATACAGGCAGGCTGGTATATTGAAATGATGAGGCAGAAGGCATACGGTTCCGATCCATTACCTTTTACACTTGGACCTGAAAAGTACATTGAAGGCCTGAGAGAACAGCTGCCGGTCGATAACAGGGTTGATAAACCGGTTAATCTGAAAGAGATTGTTCAGTTTGCAGGGTTTGATGATAATAAGTACAAAGTTGATCTTAGCGGAAGGGGTGATTGGGTGAACTATCTTCCCGCTAACAAATACATTATTGATGTTGATTCCGCAAAAGTCCTTTCGAATGGTACTGTTAAGAACTATTATAAAGACAGACTTGTTTCTCCGATAATCTGGGATTATTCTGATGGAGATGCATTCAAAGGAGATCTGGCGATAATGGATCTTCTTTCAACAAACAAATGGGAGAGACCTGTTTACTTTTCAACTACAGTTCCTTCAACCCAATATAAAGGACTCGAGAAGTATTTTATCCAGGAAGGCCTTGCATACAGGGTGGTACCAGTGAAAACCGATAAACCCGAACAAGGCGAATTCGGAATGATTGATCCTCAAGTGATGTATGATAATATGATGAATAAGTTCTTATGGGGAAATGCAGGTGATCCTTCTGTTTATCTTGATGAGAATAATAAGCGTATGTTCAGTAATTTCAGAAGAATCTTCGGAACTCTCGGTAAAGAGTTGCTTCTCATGGGAGATACACTAAAAGCCGTTGAGGTAGCACACCGGGGTCTTGAAATTGTTCCTTCCAAAAAGTTATCATACGATTTTTTTACTATCGGAATTGCAGAAGTACTTATTAGTGCTGGTAAGACCGAAGAGGGTGAACGGTTACTAAATGATGTTATTAATTACTCAAAAGAATATCTCGATTATGCAATCAGTCTGAAACCGGAAGAAAGGTATGGCCTTGAATATCCTACAGGGATTAATATGCAAGGGTTGCTCGATATTTATAATATGGCCGTGAGATTGAAATTGGACTCCATTACTCAGACAATGGAACCGGAGATAAATAACTATTACGGTAAGCTTTATTCGACAAAATAGATTCATATGCGGCTTTTCAGGCCTGGCTTTCTGGCACGTTGGCTTTATCCTGATGCAATATTCAGGATAAGGACAACTGAAAAGGTATTATATCTGACTTTTGATGATGGCCCGGATCCGCTTTCTACACCTAAATTGCTTGATATTCTTAAAAAATATAATATCAGAGCCCTGTTTTTCTGCAATGGAAAAGCCGCCGAAAAATATTCTGATCTTATGAATCAGATCCTTGAAGGAGGCCACCTGATCGGGAATCATGGCTATAACCATTTTAATGGCTGGAGAACCGGCTCAGTGAAATATATTGATGATGTAATAAAGGCTTCAGAATTTACATCTGACAGAATATTCCGGCCTCCATTCGGCAGACTGTCAAATAGACAAAAAAAGAAGCTACTGGAGTCTTATAAATTAATATTCTGGGATATTATGGCTTATGATTTTGATATTACTTTCGGAAGCGGGAAGTCCTTGAGAATACTTAAAGACAAAATCAGGCCGGGTTCAATAATCGTTTTGCATGATACGGCAGCTTCTTGTGCCAATAACGTCCTGGAGGAATTCATAATATTCGCTCTCAGTGAGGCGTATAGATTTGAATTGATAGATGTTTTTGCCTGATTTCTAAGCCAGGAACAATGTTGCCTCTGAAAACACTTTTTCAAACCAGTAATCAACTTTTTTTGTAAGAGGAGAATCAAAAAGAGGAAAAGGGTTTTCGTGGGTATATATATATGGGAAATCCCATACATCAACAATATCTTTCTTATTAAAATTCCCAAGAGTTGAAATTACTCCTTTACAAGGAATAACTGAATCTTTCAATAAGGATATCGAATGGATCTGATCCCGGAGTTTATTTAAGATGTTCTCCCTGAATGTTCTAAGTCTTCCAAGATCAATCATCGATCTGAAAGCCATTCCGATCTGGCTAGTACGCAGAAAATCCACCAAAGGACTTTTCCCGGTGAGAGTTTTTTCAAAATCATAAAGGTAATATCTATATACCCTGTCGAATGCAAGACTGTCCATTATTAATTTTGAAGAGCCTTGCATATTACTGAAAACGGATCCTCCGCAGAAAATAAATAGCTTCGACTGAGAAAAAAGTTTCTCAGGATTTCCCATTAGAATAATCTCAGCAAGAAAAGCGCCTATAGAATATGCAAAAATATTAAAATTGTTGGTTTGGGGTATAATCTCATGTTCTCCATTTCTCACACCCGATAGCAATTTCACAATATCAGATGATGTCTGATATCCTGATTTAAAGAATCTCATGGGGTCTTCGGTGAGTCGGTTGCTAAGAGCGATATTTGCAAAACTCGACATATTTATTTCACCGAAAGAAGAATTCCGGTCCTTCATAAAATGAATCATCGCCCTTGGATCTTTCCAGGATGACGGGGACCTGTTTATATGAAATGAAATAGGGAAAAGAATAATATAGCTGTCAGTATACTCTGCAAGGTAATACGCCCAGGCCAGGTATTTTACCCAACTTCTTTCATTAAGGCCATGAAGTAATAGAATTACCTTATTACTTTTACTGTTCCGTGGAGTAAACACAGGATAAGAAAAAGAACGGTTTTCAGCAATTAGTGTATCGTTTTTATTTGAAAATTCATTTAATGGTACATCCGACTGGAATAAGATATTATGAATTTTAATTTCTGAATCAGGAATTGATATTTTCTTGTTCTCAATTGTGAAGACAGACTTAAGCTCATTAAATGTTTTTGTATATTCCATTGTTTCTGATCGGATAATATTTATATACAAAGGAAGTTGTGACATTCACAGCAGACAAATTTATGTGGCGAATGATAATGCGAAGTGATAAAACTTCCAAATTAGGGATGTAATTCAATTATTTGTGACAGAATTCTACTTTTTGTAAACAGTCAAAACTCTTTTTAGCTGGGTTTAAAGTAAGAAAATACTTAATTTTACATCCAGTTATCAGAGTACAAATGGTCGACTTCCAAAAACCGATACCTCCATATTTGAATGAAAAGCAGAATATCATACGTCTGATACTTTTTACTTCACTTTTTGCTTTGGTTTTTATTAATGCTTATTCTCCGTTTGGTGCATCCAGATGGTATAATCTGACAAGGCTTGAGTTTTTTACATATTCCAGTCTGACAATCCTTGTTGGAGTGCTTGTCGTTGTAATAAGCCGGATCCTGATGTACCATGTCTGTAAAAGGCATACTATTAATATATGGCAATACCTGATATGGATATTTGCCGAAATATTTTCAATGGCTCTCACATATTCCCTGTTCGAAAAACTCTTTCTGAAAGATGTCCGGATATTTACCGATCTTTTGCAAAATTCATCACGAAATACTGCTCTTGTTCTGTTATTGCCATATTCAATTTTATGGCTTTATTTTTCATGGCGGGATAAAAAGGAACAAATAGAGAGGCTGGCAGATTATCCGCTTCTTTCGGAAAACACGAGAAACATGATCCCTTTTTATGATGATAAAGGGATCCTGAAGTTTTCAATTAAGAAAGAGAATCTGCTTTATCTTGAGTCAGCTGAAAACTACGTGAACATCTGCTATCTTAATAAGGGTAAAGTATCGAAATATCTGCTTCGTGATACTCTGAAAAAAATAGAGGAGAACTTTTCCGGGACTGAAATAATAAGGTGCCATAGATCATATATGGTTAATTTNNTCAAAAACTTACGTCAATACTGTAATGCAAACTTTCTCGAAATATTGCCAGACCGTTGATCTCAGCTAACGGTTTTCAAATTATAGATTTTGTTTTTCAGAATGAAATGTTACTTTTGAAATAATAATATATTTCCTGAAAAATGAATATTCTTATTCTGGGATCTGGTGGCAGGGAACATGCACTTACCTGGAAACTTGCCCAAAGTAAAAAGGTAAAAAAGATTTTTATAGGTCCGGGGAATGCAGGGACCTATAATTTAGGAACAAACCTGAAGCTCGATCCTGAAAACTTCAATGAAGTTAAAGCCGCTGTTTTAGAAAACAAGATTGATATTGTAATTGTTGGTCCCGAAGCTCCATTGACAATGGGAATTCATGATTTCTTTCTGAATGACATCACGCTTAAAAACATACCATTAATTGGTCCCGATAAATCCGCTGCCCGGTTGGAAGGAAGCAAAGACTTTGCAAAAGCTTTTCTCACACGGAATAAAATTCCCACTTCTGCATATAAAAGCTTTGACAAAACAACCCTGAAAGAAGCTACTGCATTTCTAAGAACGCTTAGTCCACCTTATGTTATTAAGGCAGATGGCCTGGCTGCAGGGAAAGGAGTTGTGATAGTTGATGATATTTACGAAGCTGAGAAAGAGGTCGAAGCAATGTTGAACGGGAAATTTGGCCCGGCAGGACAAAAAGTCATTATTGAGCAATTTCTTAAGGGAATAGAACTATCGGTTTTTATTATTACTGACGGGTTTACATATAAATTATTACCTGAAGCTAAGGATTACAAGAGGATAGGAGTGGGAGATACCGGACTTAATACCGGTGGAATGGGAGCAGTTTCACCAGTGCCTTTTGCAGACCATCACTTTATGAACAAGGTGAAACAGAGGATTATCGATCCTACAATGAAAGGATTATCCGATGAAGGAATTGTTTATAAAGGATTTATTTTCTTTGGTCTGATAAATGTGGAAGGAGACCCATACGTTATTGAATATAATGCCAGATTGGGGGATCCTGAATCGGAAGTAATAATACCAAGGATAAAAACTGATTTCTTCGAACTGATTGAAGGAGTGGCTAAAGGAGATCTTGCCGGGAGAAAAATTGAGATTGATGAAAGATTTGTAACCACTGTTATGCTGGTCTCCGGCGGTTATCCGGGAACATATGATAAAGGCAAATCTATTCATGGACTGGACCTTACTCATGGGAGCGTACTATTTCATGCCGGTACAAAGAAAGAAGCAGATACTGTAGTCACTTCCGGGGGGCGTGTTCTTGCAGTCAGTTCATGGGGATCTTCAATAGAAGAGGCTCTTAAAATATCTTACAGGAATGCTGATTTGATAGACTTTGAAGGCAGATATTGCAGGACTGATATTGGATTTGATCTATAAAGCAAATGCTTCTACGTATATTTAAAGGAACCGGTCCCGGAGTAATATTTCTGATAATTGTTATTCTTATTGCTATCTGGGTCAGTGCGATTCTGAATCAACGTTTACACCCAAGGTTTATCTATGAAACAGACCCCATGCCGCTTTATGGTCTTATTAAGCTCATGATAAACAATAATCATAATCTGGGAGTAATTCTTTCCTTTTTGATTGTCTCCGTGATGGCTTTCCTTATAGTAAATTTCAACACAACTGTTTTTTTTATAAATGAAAGAACTTTTCTTCCTGCATTATTTTATGTTTTGTTTGGTGGTTTTTTCCCTGACCAACAGCTTCTGAATCCAGTTATCCCGGCCTCAATTTTTCTTATGCTGGCAATGATCAGAATTATGGATGGTTACCATAAACCCGGGACGGCATACAGTTATTTTGATGCGGGGATTCTTATCAGTACTGGCAGTCTATTTTATGCTAACCTGATATGGTTTGGATTATTGGTGATAATAGGGATCGTATTGTTAAGGACAGGAAACCTGAAAGAAATTTTAATTTCAATTTCTGGACTTTTGACTCCCTATCTGATTACTTTTGGTCTATACTACGTGATCGGAAAAGACGTAGGGGCTCTGATAAAGCTCTTAGGTGATAATCTATTTACCAGGTCAACATATTACCCTTTCCCCAGGTTGACAATAGTGGCTTTGATCTTTAGCGGTTCATTAATACTTGTCAGCATAATTCAACTGATCAGGCACATGAATACTAAAAAGATAAAGTCGCGCAAAACATTTTCCCTGATGATATGGGTTCTTTTAATCTCAATAATAGTCTATTTTGCACTGCCTTCAGTTTCAGTTGAAATAGTTTGGCTGACAAGCATACCAGTCAGCTATTTCCTGACTCACTATTTTGTATTTGTCAAAAAGAAACTGGTACCTGAAATCTTATTTTCCCTGTTATTTGTTTTTATTCTGTGTATACAGATATGGTACCTGGGTTGAAGGAATTATTTTATCATTGAGACTACTCCGACACCGGACCCCTGCTGCCCGTTTGTAAAATCATAACTAATCTGATATATCCCGCTTTTCTGGCATTCAAAATCAACGAAAGAAAATATCTTACCGGTTTTTTTATCGAATGAAGAAAGGATTAGTTTATTGGTGTCATCTTTAATGGCAAGGATCAGCTGACCCTTGGAGTTCTGTGCATTGCACATCGTAAACCTGTATTTGGTATTTTTCCAGAGCGACATATTCGCTTTGTATCTTAATTCACTCTGGGTCGCTGCTTTACCTAACTGTATCCTGAAATCTTTCAGGTATTTGGCATTTGTCCCGGCATTTATTGCGCAGTTACTTATAAGGGGATCTGTGACCTGTCCAAATAACAGGAACCCGAAAGTAAATAAAATGGTCAGAGTTATAACGATTTTTTTCATTCTAATTATTTAAAATTAGCCTGTCCCTGATATTCTTGGTAATTTCTATAACACCATTCAGTTGTTCTTTAGACATGGTGACTACACTTGTTTCAGTCTGTTTAATGGTCAGACCTCCGTTTTTTTCCACACTTACAGGATCTCCCTGAGTGTAAGTTATTCTTATGTCACGATATTTATCCTTAATGTCCTGCATATCTTTACAAAGGCTTATGAATTCAGGATCGCGCCTGCAGTAAGGACTGATAAGAAGCAGAAGATCGTTTAAAATTATTTTCTGTTCCCCGATCCTGTCAAGAAGTATTTTATTGGGATAAAGGTTCACTACCTGAGTTGCAAGGTACTGGCCTTCGAGCCAGACCCCAATTATCATAAGGGCTGAAAGTTGCCCGCGATCATTGCTTCGCAGATAATTATCTATTTTACTATAGGAATCGATTGAAATGAAAAGAAGGGAGTCAAGATTTGATTTATTCTTTGATAATCTCTTTATTGATTCGAAATCAAAAAACTGACCGACTTTAACATCATCGGCAATTTTTCTTATTGATGAAAGAACATCCAGGGAAGAACCTGTTTTTTCATACATATTCAGATACCCCAGATCAGCACCAAGAATACCCAGTTTAAGAGCCTTATCAAAATTTGTACTTTGTCTGTTGGCATCAATTGATTCTGCAAGATAGTTTTGAGAGAAAGGAACCTGCAGTGTCTGCAGCAGATTTGCAATCTCAACCGGTGATGAAATGTTTTTTGAGATATCAGCAATTGCTTCAGGACTTAATTTTTCAGCCTCCGAAACAGGAACTGAATCGGATTGTGGAAATACGAACTCCGATGTTTTGTTTTTTGAATTCCTGCATGAGAAACTAAAAAACACTATAATCAGGAATAAAAATACTCTTCCTTTCATTTAGGATGATGGATAAGTTATAACAAAAATACAAAAAAACTTATTAACAATCTATTAAATAATTATTTTTGGATTTTTAAATTTTCGAAAAACCGGACTACTCTGCCGATCAACTCAAAATAGAGTGCGAGATAAAGAAACACACAGCTTAAAAGGACAAGCGAAATGTTGAATATGAATGTGTCTGTTTTCATTCCAAAAATATATTTTGCAGGTGCATAAAAATGTGTTCTGAAATTAAAGAATCCTTTCTTATGCGGGTCAAGATATATAGGATCTGTATTTTGTACGAGAGAGTTATTATAAACCAGAATTTTTTTCCGTTCGTAAGGCTTAGTCACAATCTCTTCAAGTTTATAATTATAATAGTCATCCTCAACCTTTTTCAGTTTTAAATCATTCATGTTGTAAAAAATATCCTTCCTGTCGCTTGCCGTATTTGAAATTCTGCTGAATATTTTATCCATTCTGTCGAAGTATTTTGTCAGTGAATCTGCTATTCCGGGATTGAATTCATAAGGTGTCAGATCAGAAATATAACTGAATGAAGGAACATGAAAAACTGCAGCCATTTCTTCCAATTCATTTTTGAGAAGCTGGAGTCTACTGAACTTACGTGTGTATTTCTTAATAAGAAGGTCTTCGCTATTGCCAATATTTTTGGGATTACTTCTGAACTCGAAAAGAGTAGTTTCAAGTGCGTCACGTAATGCTTTAATCCTGTAGACCTTATTGAACTCAGCTTCACTTCTTTTCTTTTCCAGGTCGTAATATGTCTCACCTTCCTTCGTAAATTGAGTTTGGCTGTATTTGTTGTCCTTGAATTGCGACACAATAAGCGCTTCATAAGTCCACCGTGTTGGCATTAATTCAGCAATAATGGGCACTTTATCTACATTACCTATTTCCCTGTTCAGTTTGTCGAAGGAGAACATGGCTCCGCTGAGTACCATCATTGGTATTATCAAAAGGGGAATAACGATATAGATTGTAATGGCCGAATTAAATGATGCTGATATGTTAAGTCCCAGCATATTGGCGCAAAATGCTGTTGTAAATAATGCGAGCCAGTAATGGGAATACATTCCTTTTATACCAAGAATCGGGTTTGCAATTAAAACAAACAGGAGAGTCTGTATAGCCGATATGAGGATCAGTAATGCAACTTTTGAAAGGAGATAACTGTTGCGGTTTAAATTCAGGAAATGCTCCCTTTTAAGAATTTTTCTGTCCCTGAAAATCTCTTCAGCGCTGATTGTCAAACCCAGGAAAAGGGCAACGATAAGACTCATGAAAATGTAAATAGGGATATTTTCATTTTCTGAAAAAATGTAAATATTAGAATCGGGATCAGGAATGTACCTTATAATGAAGGAAAGGACAAATCCCAGGATCGGAGCTTCAAGCAATGTTAGCAAGACATATTGTCTATTTGATCTTTTACTCTTTAGATCTCTTGAAAAATAGATCTGGAATTGTTTCAAAATGCCTGGCCTCTGGAGATTCTTATGCGGAGGCTCCTTAATTTCAGGCACTTGTACAAAAGAATGTTTGGAATTATATGTATTTGCCCATTCAATTGGTTTGACTTTTCGTTTTTCAGTATATTTCCCGAATTCATCTACAACTTGTGTCTCAATGATATTAAAGATAGTTTCAGGATTCACATTCCCGCATGACGGGCATTCTCCCTGGTTTGAGTTGATCTGGAGATCGAGGGTTTTAAAGTAAATTACAGAATCAACAGGATTACCGAAATATGCCATGAAACCACCCTGATCGAGAATTACAACTTTATCAAACATCTTGAATATCTCTGATGATGGCTGATGAATGACAGTAAATATCAGTTTCCCCTTAAGTGTAAGGTCACGTAAAAGGTCCATCAGGTTTTCAGAATCTCTTGAAGAGAGCCCCGATGTTGGTTCATCAAGAAATAAAACCAATGGTTCCCTGATCAGTTCCAATGCGATATTCAATCTTTTTCGCTGCCCACCGCTAATTACTTTATTAAGGGGAGAGCCCACTTTTAATTCTCTCTTTTCCAGCAAACCGAGATTTGACAGAGTGTGATCAACAAGTTCACCAATCTCCCCCCTGGTTTTATTCCTGAAGCACTGAGAAGCTGCAAAAAAAAGATTCTCA
>PLNF01000095.1 GCA_003141715.1 Bacteroidales bacterium
GTCTGAGGAAGGGGAGTATTAAAGTTTTGCTAATTATGCCTTAATAACACCATCTGTTGCAAGAACCATTTCTCAGAATCTGGATGCAAATGTCTTTATTTTTGGTAATATAAATCAAGCATGGGGAAAAATACGTATAAGTGCACAACTGATTGATTCAAAGACAGAAGAGGTCTTTAAATCTTTTCAGCTAGACGGAGAGATTAAAAAGATTCTGGAGATCACTGACTCATTATCGACAATGATAAAGAATTATCTTATTATTTCTTCTTTAAAAAAAGAAATTTCTGCTGAATTTCAAACTATCATGCCAAACTCAGTCGAAGCATATAAGTCTTTTATTCTTGGATATAAGGCATATTTTAAGGGTGATAATTTATCAGCCATTAAATTGTTTTCTCAATCCTTAAAAATCGACTCCAATTTTGTCTATGCATATTTTTGGCTTTCATTGTCATTTGCAAACCAGGGGCTATTTGACCAGACAGAAAAATGGTGCCTGAAAGTTTATGGAAAAAGAGAGCAGTTACCATTCGAGTTGAAAATATGGGCAAACTGGATATATGCCAGGTACCATGAAAAATCAATATATGAGGAGATAAAATATGCAAAGCAGCTTCTGGAAATTAATGACAGGATTCCGCTCACTCACTGGACAGTTGGGTCTGCTTATTATGAATTGCATCAATATAATAATGCAATCCCTGAATTGGAAAAAACACTTGAAATATATAAAAGCTGGAATACAAAACCCCTGAACAGCAATTTTTATGAAACGCTCATAATTGCTTATCATGAAACCGGAAGATACAAGGAAGAAAAAGAGCTTCTTAAAAAAGCGACAGAGGATTTTCCTGATGATTTGGGATTATTCAGAAGGCAGATTATTCTCTCATTTACTGAAGGAGATTCAGTGGCAGCAAATCAAAATATTAATAAATATATTTCTTTAAGTAAAGACAATTCAGGATCAGATATAGAAATAACAAATAATCTGGCTGAAATTTTTTATTCAGCCGGCATCCTTGATAAAGCAGAAACAAATTATAGGAAAGCCCTCTCAATGCAACCCGATAATCCTGTCAGGTTGAATAATCTTGCATATTTTCTTATTGATAAAGACAGAAACCCTGCTGAAGGTCTTGAAATTGTCGATAAAGCTTTAAAATTAAGTCCCGACAATTATTTATTTATTGATACTAAAGGGTGGGGATTATTTAAGAGTGGCAATTATGAAGAAGCATTGAAACTACTTAAAAAAAGTGATAGTTTAAAACCTATCTATAATCACGGGTTAGATTTCCACCTCCAGGAAGTAAAAAAGGCTATTGCCAGACAAAAATAGCACCGAACTATAATAGTTAAATTTATGCGATCTGCATATCTTGACAGAAGTGATGGAATGAATTATGCTGACCTGATTAGTCTGAAATGGACTAATTCAGGAATTGTTATTTGAGAGTTTTCAGATAACTTATCCTATCTAAAGAGTTTTTCCCAACATCAGATATCAGCCATCCTGAATTCAGTTCATTGCGGTTAAAATCCCTGACCTTTATGCACCAGCCGGGAATGTCAAGGATATGATATATCACCTGCTCAACATATTCAAATCTTATCAGTTTTGAATTTATGCAATAGAAAAAGACACTTACCGGATCAAACCTGAAGTCCCGTGATGCATAGTATTGAAGATGATCAGAATCTTCAAGGGCTCTTTTCAGATTAATGAAATCAGTCTCATTGCTGGTTGGGGGGATGAATCTTACATAAGCTGTGTCGGCCTTTAAAAAATTCATGATATCTCCCTTCACATCAAGTATTACCCATTTTACCTTATTTTCACCAATTATTTCCTGGCTGAGAAAGATGCTGATTGTTTGAGGGGCATTTTTATAAACGATCCTCGACCTTGCTTCAGCAATGATATTTGGCGAATATTTATTTATCTTTCTGCCGCCAGCTAAAACTTCATCAATAAAAGCGGATTTCAGATCAATATAACTCTTTGAGTAAGAATCAACACCGCTTAGAATTCTTTTATCTTTCAGGTCGAAGATGGAATTCAGAAATTTTCCGCGTGGCATTTTTCTTTTGAAAACCGAATCGACCTGGTTACCATTGAAATCAGTTTTATAATTGAACCGGTCAAGGAATTCATTGAACTGTTTTATTCGCGCCAAAAATATTTCTTCATTTGTTTTTTGTGTACTGACAATTTTCTGGCTGAAGCAATTTGAATTAAAAAACAGGAGAAAGGAAATAGACAGGCACGAACCTATCGATCTGTAATATAATGAAATAAATCTGATCATAGAATGCCGGGTTTGGTCTCAGTAGCTTTTATATCACCCAGAAAGATTTTCCACCTCTTTTCGTTGAAGAACTTGTCTTCAACCAGGTCAATGATGATCTCTACATCTTTTTTCGTGACATCTTTATAAACGATATCATCATTACTGAATCCTGTAAACTCCTGGATTATGGTGGCAGTGGAGTAATATTTACCGTCAGGGCCTTTTGTAAATTCACTAATATATGCTATATCATAAAATTTTATAACAACCCTGGTAAAAGGCAGTGATTTGAGCCTTGCCAGATATTTTTCCATAGGACGGTTTATTTTCTGTATCGACCCGTCAGGCATTATAGTTGATATTTCCATCTGGGCACCGGTGTAAAAGAGCTTTAATGCCTCTTTTTCGGCCATATTGCGTTTTTCTGCTGGTTCATCTTTATTTCCAAGTGTCACTATGTACTGTTGAAGCTCTTCGATTTTCTGTTTAGTCTGTTCTTTGAACAATTCTATATCGGAGGGGCTCAGATTGATCTCGTCTGTAATTTTTGCCTGTTTGCTTGTAACGGCAGTTTTTGTTTGTCCGGATGCCAGCAGGCTTAACAATAAAGTAATTATTAGTAGTAATATTTTATTAAACATATCTTAATGTATTTCAGGTAATATTACAATTTATATGCAAAACTAATTTTTAATCCGAAATATTTGATTTTTGTAGGTTGGTGAGCATAGGTTTTACCGAAAATATCCACGTATTTTTTCTTATTGCTTAAAATATCGGATAAACCTATAATTATATCCGGGCCAATATTTATTGAAGAATAGTAACCCATTGGAATATTAACGCCTATTGAACTGTATAAAGCCATGCTAAAGCCTTTCAGGTTGATCTTACCGTTTTCAGAAATATTTTCTCTGTTGTAAAAACCAATTTCCGGAAAGTCAAGAGTATCTGTTACAGCAGGGTGGAAAGGAAAATAACCTGATGTTTTATAATTTCCTGAAATTGAATATGATGTCCTGACAGGAATAGATATTTTAACTCCTCCTTCGGCATAAAATCCAAATTTGCCTGGTTTCCCGCTGGTGTAATTTATTAATATCGGGAGAGTTAAAAAGTTGATTGTAACCAGGGAATCATAATTTGCTGCAATCATCTTATAGTATAAATTCCCATTGATATCAGCGTTAAAAACATTATTTTCGAAATTGCCGGTCAGATTGAATTTAGTTGAGTACTTACTGAACTCTATTCCGCTTTTTAAAGCAATATTATCGGTGAAATAGTAACTCACTCCTAGTGCAATCAGATAACCATAGAGAGGAGAAACATTCCATGAATGCATATTTACTGTGTCCGAAAGTGATGTTATATCTTTGGAGTTTATCTGTGTTTGGCCGAATGAACCAGTCACTGATATTCCAATTCCCTTGCGGGTAACGGGTTTTATTACTAATTCTGGTTTTTGTACCGTTGTATTTCCGGGAGTTGTCTCATAAAAATTTACAGATGAAATATCTACACTGTTTATAACAAAACCTGTGTATGTTTTTCCGGATGAATTAAAGGATATTTTAAAAATAAGCGGGAACATTTTACGAAACACATCCTTACCTTTAAAACTTCCTGAGAAGAACTTATCTGCATATACATAGGTGGAATAACTACCTTCCCCGGCCTTGATTATGTTGCCATATTTTGCAGAGTCGGTATTAATGGAAATGTTTTTTATACCGATGGGGTAGTTTGTTGTGAAACCGGAGATATAGTCTGAAACAGAGATAAGACTAGTCTGAGGTTCAGGATTTATATCATTAAATAATCTGACCTCACCACTCTGGAACAGTTTTAAAAAACTGGTTTTATAGAATTCTTTATCTTCGGCCTGTTCCTGCGGGTCTCCGATTAATGATAGAAAATTAGTATAGTCCTTAAGCAAAGTTTTAAGCTCGCTCCGGATCTTTGCAAGATCCTCTGCATTAAAGTCTTCACTCCTAACCTCTTTTAGTGTCTGGGAATAATCGATTACATAATTTGATAATGCGTTTCTCACACCAACGATTTTGAAGTTGGATAATGATTTGTTTTCCATGCCAAACGCAATTCTGAAAGTCAGTTCTTCAACATTTTTATTAAGTGTCTGATTCAAATAGTTCCCATTTATTGTTTTTTTAACCAGAATGTCAATAGAATATACATTTCCTTCATGGGTCATAATATCACTGACCTTTGCATTTCCCAGGTCGAGCTGAATTGATAACCCATCAGGATACCAAAGAATAATGTTGGAGGAATATGTCTCAGCCTCATAGAATTCGCTCAGCTTATGGGCAGGATCAAGATCATTGTAGATAAGTACCTGCCTGTTCACAAATAACTCAAGAAAGCTTTCCGCATTGCTTTTAGCTTTTTCAATATCATTTACGATATATTCTCCTGTTTTATTAATAATAGTCTGATAATTCTCAAGGATTTTAACAGCATTTGTATAAATTATCGCCTTCTCCTTAACAGAAAACTCAGTTGCCTTCAATTGAGACAATTGAACGAACAGGAGACCAAGAAAAAACAATGATAATCGTTTCATAATATTGTTTTGTCATTCAATAATAATCTTTTTATTTGAGGTTAGCCCATTAATTTGCAGGTAAATAAAATAGATCCCTTTTGATTGTTTGCTGAGGTCAATCTGATTCCGGAAATGCTCAGTCGTCTTCTCAAACTTATGATTGAGCACCTGTTTTCCTTCCTGGGTCATTACCAATATCATTAACTCTCCGAATTTCTGGTTTTCCATCTCAATAGTAAATATCCCTGAAGTGGGATTGGGGTATATCTTCAGACCGGAAAACGGATCGATATCCTCAATTCCTGTAATCCCGGTTGGGATCGTTATAACATCGCTTGCAGTATAGCACCCCTTTGCATTTCCAATACTTACATAATAATTCCCGAGATTCTGGTTAGCCACATAGAGATATTTATCAGCTCCGGGAATCAGATTCCCATTATAATACCATTTGTAATGCGACGCGTTGACAATACTGCATGCAAGGTACCAGACAATCGGTCCCTGGGAATAAATTGATGGTTTTGCAGGAGCATCATTATAAATTATGGATTGCACGGCAGATTCTGTTTTGCATCCCGACAGGCTTACTTCAACAATATAATCACCTGCAGGGAGAATTCCGGAGTAACTGCTTCCGGTGGCATCGCTGATTGGGGTCCCGTTACGTTTCCATTGATAATTATATTCAGTCACCGGCTGATCAACACTGAGAATGATCTGGTTTTCGCCGGGGCACTTTCCTTCCTGGTAATTTTCAGGCACAATCACAGGAGTGGCCGGCATATCAAGCTTAGTGACCAGCACTTGCGAAGAAGTGTCCGTGCATGAACCCCTGGTATTTGTCACTTCAACTGAATAATTCCCTGTCAGTTTTGCAGTATAATTGTTTGCTATTGCATTAGTTATGCCTGTACCGTCAAGCATCCATACATAAGAATACTGAGGATTGCTGCCAACCGACAGAGTTACGCTGTCCCCGTCGCAGAATGACAAGTGGGTATTAGCTGTAATTACTGCAACCGGATATGCACCGACAGAGACAGTTTTTATTATGGAATCAGCACATCCGTTAGTGGCAATAGCTTTAAGTTTAACTATATAATCTCCTGCATTTATATATCCATGATAGTCAGGATTCTGTGCCGTGGAAAATAATCCATCTCCAAATTCCCATCTCCAATCTGAAATATTTAGATCATGGATATTTGTCATGTTCAAAAAGGCTGTGACAGTTCCCTGACAAGCAACATTTGCTGAAAAATCATTTTCTGGCGTATCCCGAACTATTACATCATGTGAAATTTTTACGGTATCATTTAGGATAGAAATTGCTGTCAAAGTGATCTTAAATGTATCGGCATATGTATAAGTATGTGATGGTGCAGATTCTGTCGCAAAGGTTTTATCGCCAAAATCCCAAATATAAGATGCTATTGGATCAGTAGATAAAGTCAGATTCGTAAAGTCAGTTGTATTTCCCAGACATACTGAATTAAATTTGAATTCAGGACTGATTGTTGTAACAACAAAGGAATCTATTGGGGCCCATGGGCCTCCGCAATATGCCTGATCGATAGCTTGTGCAGACCAATAATACTTGCCCACCGGAAGATTTTTGAGGATCCAGGACTTATTATATTGTACATTCCCCATCTGGACTATTTTTCTAAAACCTGTATTGATATCTGAATAACAAGGCATAATATCCTGCTTCCATGGTTTGGTGCCAACAATAATATTGTAGGTTAATGAAGATGAAGGAGTATGATCATCTGTAGCATCGTTCCATGACAGGAGTACATTTAAGCCAGACATTTTAGACTTTAATGAAGCTGGAGCAGAAGGAGCCACGTTTTTATTAGCATATTGATTAGTGAAAACATATGGACTTTGAAAATAATATCTAGCAAAATAATAGCCTAAGCCTAAAATATCAATATCGTGGTCATTGTCAACATCAGATAGCGCAATCGTTTTTAATGTACAGCCTTCATAGGGCAAGTCTACAGCTATAAATCGATTTCCCTGATCATTTTCAAATAACTGAATTACATTATTGTTTTGATCGAAAAAGAGTATGTCCAAGTACCCGTCATTATTAAAATCAGCCCAGAAAACCTCAGTCCCAGGATAAGTTGAAAGATACGTGCCGGTAAAAACCAACTTGCCACTGTCGTTTCTGAATACTTTGTTTCCTGCAATTAAATCGGGATATCCATCATTGTTATAATCACCCCAGGCAGCACATGTGCCTGAATTATCAAGGTATTGATAAAAAGTATATACACCATTATCATTTCTAAATAATGAATCACCAATCAGGACATCATAATCCATATCAAGATCTATATCTGCATAGGATATTGCACCAGTTTTTGGTAGAAGCGCCTGGGTTCTAATAATTGTATCAGTTGTATTGATTCTTAGCTTTTTATAGATGTGGCCATTATTGACTATATCCTCCCTTCCATCATTATCAAAATCGAAACATGCCAATGGTCCTGAAATTTCAGAAGGTAATGCTTTATTTAAATAGAATATAGGATTTATTACACCCTGAAATGATGGATTGGTAACAGAACCTAATATTAGAAGGTCAACTGTTCCGTCCTGATTATAATCTATAGGTTTGGCATTATAAATAGAGCCTGTGAAGGGGCCGGCTTCGGTACCACCAATAATGAGATGAACTGGAAATTGTCCGGGTCCAGAAACCGTCTCGAAATAATCGTATACTGCATCAAGTTTGCCATCATTATTTGCATCATATGACTCAAAAAAGACATTTTGATTTATTGCCGCATACCCGTTACAAGTATTAAAACCTGTGAAGCTAAATCTCTGAAAATCTATTGTCCCCGTTTTAAATGTGGAGCCTGCAAAACAATTATCAATAGCCTGCACACCAAAATAATAGCTTCCTAATGGTATATTTTTAATTCTCCAGGAATGATTTTGCCCTGCATTTCCCTCATCAATAATATACCTGAATCCATCTGCCTGATTTGAATTCGGAGATATAATATCGCAACCACCGGGTGTAGTAGATAAAAATAGGTTGTAGGTAAGTGCATTTGAAGGTGTTCTATCATCAATTGAAGAATCCCATGAAATAACCAAATCGCCATTTTCATATTTAGCTGAAACAGTTTGTGGTGGAGCAGGTGGGCTATTCTTCTGAAGGCCTTGATTAATAAAAACGCTATTCAAATTTGCTATATCAATTTTTCCATCTTTGTCATAATCAATGAAATATGGATTACTTCCAAAGAAGTTATATTCTGTTTTTTGAAAAGTTCCATTTTTATTTTCATATAAAACTCCACCATGCAGTAAATCTAAATCTCCATCATTGTCATAATCTCCAAAACTGTTTTTTCCAGCCGGATTATCTATTCTTTGACTTAAATGAAATGATCCCGAGTCGTTTATATAAACAACATTACCAATTATAAAATCAGTAAAACCATCCATGTTAAAATCACCAACTGCAACATCTCCACTATCTGGAAGCTGAATAAATTCGGAAAGCACGCCATTAATATTTTTATAAATTTTATTCCCGATAATAGCATCAAAATCTCCATCATTGTCTATGTCTATCCAGGCACCGGAAGAATTAGTCGAAGTTACAGAGACAACTTCATCAAAATTGAATAATCCATCATTTTTATAAACCTTTGTGACATTACCAAGATTTGCATGCTTGCCATTTATCAATAAATCGTATTTTCCATCGTTATCAAAATCTTTCCAGTCTTGCTTAGTTGCATTGAAAGCAACTATTGAAGGAGTTTTCTGAATAAAGTTTCCATTCTTATAGATAGAAAGCTGCGTCATATTATTGGAAGACATGGGATCATAACCGCTGCATAAAGCCTCCAGGTAGCCATCATTATTCATATCAATCCATCCTGAACCAGTAATAATCTGGTTTGAACTTACATTTAATTGATTAGGATAGACAAATAGATTATTAGCAGTTTTATAATAATACTGATCATACCCGCTCATAAATAGCTCATATGTATCATCCCTGTTATAATCTAACCAATTAGAAGAAGTTGAAAATTGACCAGCATTCTGAAATGTTATGATGCTATTTGATTTAAAAATTGGTCGTTTTATATAAACAGTATAATCTTCAGTTTCTCCATAGGCAAATGTATTGCAGGGATCTACTTTAGTATTATAAATACAACGTACTCGCAACCTGGTTTTTACTGAACCTAATGCTGCAGGAATAGTAAAACTTATTGAATTTATTTGTGAAGCCGCAGTAGATTTAAATTTTCCTATCAGTTCACCGGCATCGCTAAAATCATTATCTTTATTATAGTCAATCCAAACTGCAAAAGAATCCACGGCATAAGTTCCATTAGTAATTGAAATAGCATAACTATTGCCTACAATTAAAGTCGTGCTTAAGTAGGTATAATCGCTAAAGAAATTTGGCGCCGGAGCCTTCCCTGTTGAATTGTTAATGCTATCGAGCTTAACCAAGGCAATATAATCGCCATATGTATTGCCAGATGCATAAGTTGGGATACAATAAGTTTGTCCAAACAAAACTGATTTCTCTGCGAGTAATACTGTGCATAAAATGAAAATTAACAACTTGTTTTTCATCTCTTACGTTTATTTATATACCTAAAAAAAACATACGCCAAACGACTTAGATTTTTGAGGATGAAAAAAATTTTCAATAGTTCCAATATAGTTTTCTAAAAGTATTATGATAGTAAACGCTTTCATTTCAACTGACGTTAAAAGAAATATCCACAAAATTCAATACTGTCTTCCTTCTTAATCAATTCTATCTATAAGAAGTTGCAAGTTGCTTGTTACAGGTTGCATGTCTGAACCTGCAACAAGTAAGTTAAATTACTCTACGATCACCTTCTTTATAGCAGAATATTTGTCAATCAGCATATTAATCAGATACATCCCTTTTGGCTGACCACTCAGGTCTATCTGACCGAAAAAATGCTCAGTCGTCTTCTCAAACTTAAGATTGAGCACCTGCTTTCCATCCTGGGTCATTACCATAATCATTAAATCTCCGAATTTCTGGTTATCCATCTCAATAGTAAATATCCCTGAAGTGGGATTGGGGTATATCTTCAGCCCGGAAAATGGATCGATATCCTCAATACCTGTAATCTCAGGAGGGATAGTTATAACATCGCTTGCAGTATAGCACCCCTTTGCATTTCCAATGCTTACATAATAATCCCCGAGATTCTGGTTAGCCACATAGAGATATTTATCAGCTCCGGGAATCAGATTCCCATTATAATACCATTTGTAATGCGAAGCGTTGACAATACTGCATGCAAGGTACCAGACAATCGGTCCCTGGGAATAAATTGATGGTATTGCAGGAGCATCATCATAAGCAATGGATTGTATAGCAGATTCTGTTTTGCATCCTGACTGGCTAACTTCAACCGTATAATCACCTGCAGGGAGAATTCCAGAGTAAGAGTAACTGCTGTCGGTAGCATTGCTGATTGGCGTCCCGTTCCGCTTCCATTGATAACTATATTCAGTCACCGGCTGTTTAACACTGAGAACGATCTGGTTTTCACCGGGGCACTTTCCGTCCTGGTATTTTCCAGGCCAAATTTCAGGAGTGGCCGGCATAACAAGCTTAGTGACCAGCACCTTCGATGAAGTTGTCTTGCACGAACCCCTGGTATTTGTTACTTCAACTGAATAATTCCCTGTCAGTTTTGCAGTATAGTTGTTTGTTATTGCATTAGTTATGCCTGTACTGTCAAGCATCCATATATAAGAATACTGAGGATTGCTGACAACCGACAGAGTTACGCTATCCCCGCCGCAGAATGACAGTGGGGTATTAGCTGTAATTACTGCAACCGGATATGCCCCGACAGAGACAGTTTTTATAATTGTACCGGAGCATCCGTTATCAGCAGCAGCCATTAAAGTAAGCTGATAATCACCGGCACTAAGGTAGCCATGAGAACCCGGGTTCTGGAATGTGGAACCTTTTCCGTCACCATAATCCCATGTCCAGGATAAAATATTGAGTCCTGTTGTATTTGTCTGGTTAACCAGAACTGTTTCAGTCCCCTGGCATGCAACAGATGCGGTGAAATCTACAGGTGGCACTGCTTTTACGAGTACCTGTTTATTTAAGGTATCTGAATTAGTGGCTGAAGATGCAACAAGGCTTACATTATGCGTTCCCGGGGAACTGAAAACATGGGTTGGATTCTGCAGAATGGAGGTTGTACCGTCCCTGAAGTTCCAAAGATAGTTCTGTATAACATCTCCGTAAGCGGTTGACTGGTTGGTGAAGGTTGTGCTTAGGCCCATGCATACTGTATCGGCAGAGAAAAAGGCCAGAATATTCTTGACAGCAAATGAATCGACTCTTGACCAGACTCCTCCTTTAAATCCCTGGTCAACAGCCTGCACGCTCCAAAAATATTTTCTGGCGGGCAAGTTTTTCAGAAGAAATGCAGTATCAGTCTCAGCATTCCCAATGGCTGGAATTTTTCTGAAACCTGTCGGAGAAGAATTAGATGAACAAATATTTGCGCTGTCTTTTTTTGTGCCTACTCTCACATTGTAGGTCATGCTCTTAACCGGGGTCTCATCATTTTTAACAGGGTTCCATTTCAGAATAACGCCTGAGGGTGAATTAGCTGCTGAAAGTCCTGTGGGAGTTGCAGGCGCAGTATTTGGCTTAAATAACCCTGATTTCATTATTAAGTTATTCTTATAAATTATTGTCGGGAGACCATCCTTAGCTAATATGAAATCCAGATCACCATCATTGTCATAATCAACCCAACTGGCATAACCATACCCTACACTGCTCAAACCTTCATCATCCTGCTGATTAAACCATTGATCAAGTGCGCCCGGTACTGTAATTCCTCTTGTGTTTCTATAAATTTTGGTATCAAGACCGGGGTTAGTTAATATAATATCGAGGTAGCCATCATTGTCATAATCGCCCCAGGCAGCAGAACACCCACCCTGATAAGGAAGATAAACTGCATCGTAAAGCTTGAATTGATTGTTCCCAAGATTTTCATAGATCGACATCTGTCCAGGTTTTGTCATTATAAAATCCAGTTTACCATCTTTATCAAAGTCGCCCCATGCAGCTGATGAAAAAGAAAAACCAGGTAACTGCATCTGTGTCTGCTCAGAAAAAGTGTTATTGCCATTATTCCTGTAAATTTTTGAAACATTGTTAGTATAGTACTGATTATCCAGTGCACCATTTAAAAGAATATCAGTGTTCCCATCATTATCATAATCGCCCCATATTGCAGAACCTTTGAAAACGCCTGTAAGCGGGATTTGTGCCTGTTCGGTAAATGTGCCATTGCCATTGTTCCGGTAAATTTTTGAAACCGGATTGTAATTAGGATCGCTTCCGGTAGCTCCTGTCAACAAAATATCCAGATTCCCGTCATTGTTATAATCACCCCAGGCCACTGAGCTGTAATAGACTGGTGTCAGAGATATTTGAGCCTGCTCTGTAAAAATATCATTCCCGTCATTTCTGTAAATTTTTGTAACAGGACCGGAAGAAGGATAGCCATTGACAGTGGCGCCGGTAATTATAATATCGAGATCCCCGTCATTATCATAATCACCCCAGGCGGCAGCCCCGTCTCTTACGCTAACCAGGGAAATTCCTGTCTTTTCAGTGAAAGTGTTATCGCCATTATTATGATAAATCCTGGTCGGAAACCCGGGTATAAGAAGATCTAAAAATCCGTCATTGTCATAGTCACCCCACACGGCATTGTTATTGTATGAGTCAGGTAATGTGATACCGGTTTGTTGTGTAAAGAGACTTGTACTGAATACTCCGGGGTTACCATCTGCAGTCTGGGTAAAGTATTGTTCAGTTCCCATGCCCCCCATATATTCAATAACATGAAAGCTGTATTGAGTTTGATAAGTCAATCCCGTAACATTGACACTATCGTATCTTCCATCATAAACACAGTACCAGCCTGATGAACCGATCTGTCCTCCAAAGCCATACTGGCTATCCGGTATATAGCCGGTATTGTTTACCGGAGCTGCCAGCCCGGAAGATGCCTCTTTGCAAAACACAGCACACCGGTCTCCATTGCCTCTTTCCCATTTTAACAATAGGCTGTTATTATCTGATATTGTGGCTGAAAGGCTTTTTGCCTGAACAGGCACCACAGTGAAGGTGCTTTCGGTGGAAAATGGGCTGCCTGCAAACTCTTTATCAATTGCCTGGACGCTCCAGTAATAAGTTCCAAAGGGAAGATTCTTAAAGAGGAAGGTTGTATCTAAATTGCAGTTCCCTATTTCTGCCAGCCTCCTATAGCCTGTTGCAGCGGAAGAATTTGGACTCATTATATTTATTCCACCGCTTACTGTGCCGGTTTGTATATTATAAGACATTGATTTATAAGGAGTGGTAATATCAGTCCGCACACTGTTCCATTTCAGATTCACATCCGATTTATTAACACTGGAGGTTAATCGAACAGGCGCTACAGGCTTGATATTGGCAACTCCCAGATCGTTTCTGTAGATTTTTGAAACTGCCGCATTTGAAGTGCTTCCTGTCAATATGATATCAAGATCACCGTCGTTATCATAATCACCCCAGGCAGCTGAACTAAATCCGACTCCTGTAAGGGAACAAGCCGGATCCTCAGTGAATGTGTTATCGCCATTATTTTTATATACTTTGGTGAAAGGGGAATAGGATCCGGAGTATCCTGTCAATAATATATCAGGTTTTCCGTCATTGTTATAATCACCCCACACCGCTGTGCCATACATAACTGGAGGCAAAGACAGCCCGGGGAGTTCTGTAAAGGTATTATTCCCGTTATTATGAAAGACTCTGGAACCTACAAGCAAATCAAGGTTGCCATCGTTGTCATAATCGCCCCAATCGATCATGCCATAAGAATCGCCGGGTAAATGAATGCCTGTTTGTTCGACAAGATTATTGCCCTTGTCGTTATGATACACTTTTGTGACATCTGTTCCATTGTTTAGAACTCCTGATAAGAGTAGGTCAAGAAATCCGTCATTATCATAATCACCCCATTTTACATCACCCATCATTACTCCGGTAAGTGAGATCAAACTTTGTTCGGTGAATGTATTGTTTCCATTATTTTTAAAAACCTTTGCAATATAAGAGCTGGTGGATGTCCGGCCTGTTATCACCAGATCAAGATATCCGTCATTATTATAGTCCCCCCATGCAACTGCCCCATAAGCAGTTCCGGGGAAAACAATACCAGGCTGCCCCGTGAAGGTACCGTTTCCATTATTCTTATATATTATGGGAGGGTCTCCATTGATTATTATATCAATATAACCATCATTGTTATAATCTCCACATGATGCAGAATAACCGGGAGTGAAAGAAACCGGCAATAATGTAAAAACATCATTCCCGTCGTTCCGGTACAGTCTTGTGACAGATTCTCCGACAAGCAACAGGTCAAGATCATTATCATTATCGATATCTATCCAGTAGCTGTGAGAGCCCTGAGAATACCCTAAACTCGGCGAGGTTACAGGCAGCAGATTTGCATTTTTTGCTTCTGTAAATATTCCGGTTTTATAAATCAGGGGATTATTTGCCGATGTGTTTGTATTATATGCTTCAGATCCTGCATTGCCATCGAATTCAATCACCTGGAAGATGTAGTTTGTATTTGCTTTTAAGCCGGTGACATTTACCGAGGTTAGCGTTCCCTTATATACACTGTACCAGCCTGAAGTTCCAATCTGAGACCCTGATTTAAATACTGAGGATGCAGTATAGGTAGTATTATTAACAGGGGCAGCAACTCCGCTGTTTCCCTCTTTGAGGAATACTATGCAATTTGCGCCGTTCCCGCGCGACCAGGTCAATGTTGATTCTTTTCCGCCAATAACAGGAACATTTAACCCGAATGATTGGTATGAAGCTGAATATGTGAATGTTGATTGAGTAGAAAATACACCTCCTTTAAAGCAATTATCCACTGCCTGAACTTTCCAGTAATATGTTCCTTTTTTAATATTTCTTAAAACAAAGCTGGTATCAAGCTGCCCGTTTCCCATCCCTGAAATTCTGCGAAATCCGGTGGTGGAAGAGTTAGGCGAAACCTCATTTATGCCTCCTGGAGTAGTCCCGACCATTAAATTATATGATAAAGATCTGGCAGGAGTATTATCAGAAGTGACGGGCTTCCACTTCAGGATAGCATCATTGCCTGATGAAGCTGAGGTTAATCCTGCAGGCGCAGCAGGAAGAGGATTGATTACAGAAGAATTATTTCTATATACTTTACATATCTTTGATGTTCCTTTGTTCCCTTCGATCAGGATATCCAGGTCGCCATCATTATCATAATCACCCAGGTCGATAGAACTTCCATTTACGCCATCCAAAACAATGCTTGTTGCTTCCGTAAATGTATTGTCCCCATTATTAAAATAAATTGTTGTTATATTGCTGCCATTGTAATTACCTGAAATTATCAGATCGAGATTTCCGTCATTGTTCAGATCTCCCCATTTCCCGGTACCGTTGCTGACTCCCTTAAGAACGATTCCGGACTGCCAGGTAAAAGTATTATCGCCATTATTTTTATATATTCCGGAGAAGCCGTTTCCGGTCAGAAGAAGATCAAGAAAACCATCATTGTTATAGTCTCCCCATTCTGATGATCCTCCGATCAGGCTATTTAGAGATATCCCATTCTGAATAGCAAAAGAATTATTACCCTGATTCCGATAAATTGAAGAAGCAGAGTTGCCAGTTCCTAATATGCCGGTCAGAATGATGTCCAGATTCCCATCGTTATCATAATCCCCCCACTTTGAAGAACTCTCTATTAGTCCGGGCAAAGAGACTGAATATTGCTCATTAAAAACAAAATTTCCCTGGTTTTGATAAATTTTAGTTGAATTATTAGCAGTCAATAAAATATCCACGTCGCCATCATTATCATAATCACCGCAATCAACAGAATTTCCCTGCCAGGTCAGATAAGGGATTGATGTTTTCAGTGTAAAAGTATTATTACCTCCATTCTGGTAAATCATTAAAACATTTCCATTTGTACTTGAGGGACCTGAAATCAGAATATCAAGATATCCGTCATTATCAAAATCAGCCCAGATAGCAGTGCAGGTAGTATTCCAACCCGCATAATTGGCTGGTATTGCCGGTGAGAATATGCTACTCTGATCAGTGAAAGTATTATTTCCGTTATTATGGAATACTTTTACTATTAAAAAATTATTTGCATCAAGGCCTGAAACAAGGATATCAAGGTACCCATCGTTGTCATAATCACCCCAGGCCACTGAACCATTGGAAACCCCGGGTAATACAATTCCGGTTTGTTCAACAAATTGCTGTGGAAACAGGTTAAAAGAAAAAAACAAGAATAACAGAATTAAAACCTGCCTTTTTTGAATATATCTTTTCATTATGATCAGGTTTCGAAAAAATAGCCACAAAATTTAATATAATTTTCTGCCAAATGCAAGTTTTAATCAGCTTATTTGACTAAACAAGAGGGTGCAAGGTGCAAGTTACATGGTGAAGGGGAAGATAGAATTACAATTTAAATGTCAGGCTCACTCTCAGCCCCAAAGTCATGATCCTGGCCGGCTGATGGGCATAACTTTTCCCAAAGATATCAAAATAAGGTTTGTCTTTCATAATATCTGTAAGCCCAATATTTACATCTGGTCCGGCAGAGAACCACCAGTAATAACCAAGCGGGATATTTACGCCGGCTGAGGCATAGAAAGCCAGGCTGATCTTATTAAAATCAGCTTTCCCTGTCTCATCTATATTTTGCCGGTTGGAATAGGGGATGATATAAACCCCATAATCTTTTGCGGGGAAATAGCCTGAATAATTATAATTGCCGGTAGTGGTGTAAGTTGATCCGACAGGAATGGAAACCTTAAATCCGCCAAAACCATAGAATCCGAATTTCCCGGGTTTCCCGCTGGTGTAGCTTACCAGTACCGGAATCGTAACCATATTGATTTTTAGGACAGAATCGAGTGTTGCCGTAACAACTTTATTAAAGCTGATGCCATTGACATCAATTGAAAGAGAATTATCAGTAAAAGTTCCATTAAGAGCATATTTTGAGGAATAGATATTGAATTCCAAACCACTGGTAATCGCTATATTATCATTGAAATAATAATTTACGCCTGCTGCGCTCAGGAAGCCGAACATAGGAGTTAAGGTCCATGAGTGCCGGTTGTCGGTCATATTCATAGAGGTGACGTTCTTTACATTTATGCTCGTCTTAAGTAATGACCCGACAAATGATATGCCAAATCCTTTCCTTGTAACAGGTTTAATCGTCAGTTCCGGCTTTTTCTCTTCACCTCCACCCGGTGCTGCCTGGTAAAAGTTTGCAGAGGCAACATCGATGCTGTTGATTATGAAATTTGAAAAAGTCTTGCCAGAAGCTGAGAAGGAAATTTTAAATACAAGCGGAAACATTTTGCGGAAAGCATCCTTACCCTTATATGAACCTGAAAAGAACTTGTTTGCGTCAACATATATATTATAATTGCCTTCCAGGCTCTTTATCACTTTGCCAAATTTTGCTGAATCGGCATTAATTGACAGGTTTTTTATACCGTTCGGATAATCTGTCATATAGCTATCGAGGTAATCTGCAACCGATATCAGGCTGGTCTGTGGTTCAGGAGAAATGTCGTTATAAACTTTTGTATCATTCCCGGGGAAAAGCTTAAGAAAGCTTGTTTTGTAAAATTCCTTATCATCTGAAGATTCCTGAGGGTCTCCCAGAAGAGAAAGATAATTTCCATAATCCTGAAGCACTGTTTTCAGCTCAGACTGGATCTTTATAATATCATCTTTTGAAAATTCTTCGCTGTTTACCTCCCTTATTGCCTTCGTATAATCAATTTGCATGTTGGAGGAAGCATTTCGTATTCCGACTATCTTGAAACTTTCCGGAGTTTTGTTTTGGAGGCTGAATGCAATCCTGAAGGTAACCTCCTCGGTATTTTTATTCAGCGTCTGGTTAAGGTAGTTACCGTTGATAGCTTTCTTTATCATGATGTCGATCGAGTAGATGTTTTCTTCGTGAGCCATTATATCGCTCACCTTAGCATTCGGAATATCGAGGTTTATAGTTATTCCGTCGGGATACCAGAGAATGATATTCGATGAATATGTTTCTGCCTCATAAAATTCACTAAGCTTGTGTGAAGGATCAAGGTCATTGAATATTAGTACCTGCCTGTTCACGAACAGTTCGAGAAAACTCTCGCCATCGCTTTTTGCTTTTTCAATGTTATTAACAACTGAAACCCCCATGCGGTTAATTATCGCCTGGTAGTTTTCCAGTACTTTCACGGCATTAGTGTAGATTATTGATTTCTCCTTGTCTGAAAAATCAACTGCTTTTAATCCTGTTGCCTGGATAATTATGAAAAGCAGTATAAGAGCAATCGGTCTTTTCATATTAGCAGGTCATTGGATAATTATTTTGTTGTTTATACTGAATCCCTTAAGAGACATTGTAATAAAACATATTCCCTTTGGCCGTCTGCTTAGGTCCATCTGGCACGAAAAAAATTCTGTTGTCTTTTCAAGCTTGGTCTTCAGAATTTCCTTTCCATTCTGGTCCAGCGCCGAAATATAAAGATCGCCGAACAAATTATTGTCCATTTCAACTGTAAATAGTCCCTGGCCCGGATTAGGATAGATTTTCAGGTTTGCGAAAGGGTCGACATTTTCTATTCCTGTAATGCCGGTCGGTATAGTAACCGGATCGCTCGCATTATAGCATCCCTTATCGTTTGCAATCGTAACCCAGTATTGTCCGTAATTTCTATTTGCCAGATAAAGGTAGTTGTCAGCTCCAATGATCTGTTTTCCGTTATAATACCAGATGTATTTTGCTGCGCTTGTATCGCTGCATACAAGATACCATACATTTGGTCCATTTGAGTATATCACTGGTTTTGGCGGGGCATCGAGGAAAGATATATTAAGTATATCAGAAGTGGTTGTGCATTTGTCAAGTTTTGCTATAAGAGTATATGCTCCCTGTGAGAAGACTGATAAATATGGCGATATGGCATCGCTTATAATAACCCCGTTTCGCATCCATTGATAGTTATATCCTGAGACAATCTGGTCAGCATTCAGCTTTATTGGATCCACTCCGGGACATTTACCCCGCTGGTAATTACTGGAATCGATCACTGGCTTGAAAGGATTTGGATTAATTGTAACTGTTTTTTGTTCTGTGTTTGTGACGCAATTGGCCATGGTATTGGTAACAGTTGCAGAATAGGTTCCCGAGAACAATTTTACCTGATAATTGCTGGAATCAGCATTTGTAAGGTTATTGTTATCCATTTTCCACTGATAAGTATAGAGAGGATCGTAGTCTGCAGAAAGTTGTACGCTTTGGCCCTGGCAGAATGAGAGCTTACCGTCAATTGATACTGATGATCCGGGGTAACCGGCTATAATAACATCTTTGGTTATGCTGTCAGCACAACCATTTGTGGTCATTGCCTGCAACTTTGTCCTATAAGTACCTTTAATTGGAAAGGTATGGGTCCCGGGCTGTTGAAGAGTTGAAATGAGACCGTCTCCAAAGGTCCACATCCATCCTGATGATGTCAGGCCATTCAGACCTGAAGTATTGGTTATTGCTGTTGGAGTTCCCAGGCAAACGTTTGGCGCTGTAAAAGAAGCCAAAGGTACGGCCTTCACAATAACATTCTGTAAAAGGGAGTCTTTGTCCCCTGCTTTGCTTGTTACCACCAGTTTGACATTATAGATTCCGCTCAGAAGATATAGATGCACCGGGTTCTGCAAAGTTGATGCTGATCCGTCATTGAAATCCCATTTCCAGGATGCTATTCCATCAAATACTACAGATTGATCTGTAAAATTTGTCAGCAGCCCTTTGCAGACAGTATCTGTCTTAAAAAATGCCTGTGTATTTTTAATTGTAACAGAATCTAAACCTGACCATACACTTCCTGAAAAACTTTGGTCAATCGCCTGTACCTGCCAGTAATATATTCCGGAAGCAGGATTTTTAATGATATAATTCCTGTTTAATTGAGTATTTCCTAGATTAATTAAACTCCTGTTCCCATTTGCTAAAGCTTCTGGGGCAATTTTCCAATTCGGCTCATTTTTTAATTTGCATTTTAAATTGTAGCTCATATTTATTGGAGAAGTCTCATCATTAGTAACAGAGTTCCATGATAATTTAACAATTCCAGGAGTTATTTCGCTTGCTAAACCGGTCGGTGCATTTGGCCGCATATTCGACTTTATCCTACCAGCTTTCATGTAAAGATTATTTCTATAAATTTTTGAAGAAAGTGCACCGGTATAACCCGATATTAATATATCCAGATCACCATCATTGTCATAATCAGCTGATGAAGCGCTACAAGCTATTGCACCAGGTAACTGAATAAAAGTTTGATCAATAAATTTGTGGTTGCCATTATTCAGATAAATTTTGAACACATAATTTGAACCTGAATCTCCGATTAATAGAATGTCAAGGAGTCCATCATTATTATAATCACCCCAGGAAACTGAACCATTATATATACCGGTTAAAGAAGTGCCGGTTTCTTCAGTAAAAGTATTATTACCATTATTATGATAAATCTTTGATATTGGATTATAGTTTGGGAAACTTCCTGATGATCCAACTAATAAAATATCGAGATTGCCATCATTATCATAGTCTCCCCAGGCCACGGAGCTATAGCCGGCGCCCATTAATGATATGCCGCTTTGTTCCGTAAAACTATTGTTGCCATTATTTTTGTATATTTTAGAAACTGGGTTCCCGCTTGCATCTAATCCCGCTATTAGAATATCCAGGTCTCCATCGTTATCGTAATCTCCCCAGGCTACTGATCCGTTGTAAACACCTGTCAATGAAATCCCGGTTTGCTCAGTGAAAGTATTATCTCCATTGTTGCGATATATTTTGGATACTGGACCAATGTCAGTATTATAGCCTGTAATTATGATATCAAGATAACCATCATTATCGTAATCACCCCAGGCAACAGAACTATTGTAAACTCCGGTTAATGATATATCAGTTTGTTCAACAAATGAATTATTGCCATTGTTTTTATAGACTTTGGCAATTGGGCCTAAATCGTTATTATAACCTGTAATTAATATATCCAGTAAGTCATCATTATTATAATCACCCCATGCAACTGAACCCCAATATACACCTGGTAATGAAATGCCGATCTGATCTGAAAATGAATTATCACCATTACTCCGGTAGATTTTAGTAACGCCATTACTGCTGAGATTCTCACCGGTTAGAAGTATGTCCATGTACCCATCGTTGTCATAGTCGCCCCAGGCTACAGAACTTCTTCTAAGACCTACCATTGAAATACCAGACAGGTTAGTAAATAGTCCGGAGCTGAAAACGCCTATATTATCATTATTTTCATTAGTTGCACTTGCATATAACTCTGACCCATTAGGTCCTTGAAATTCAATGGCATGAATAGTGTAATCTTTTTGCGGGTCCAATCCGCTGATCATAACAGAATCAGCCTCTCCTTTATAAATACAAAACCATCCTGTTGTTCCTAGGGGAGAACCTTCTCCAAAAACTGGGTTGGCAAAATAAGTTGTATTGTTTACCGGGCTTGATGGACCGGAAGTTCCTTCTTTAGCGAAAAGAATGCATCTGTCGCCATTTCCTCTTTTCCATTTTAACAATAGCGATGTAGTGCTTATATTACTGGCGGTGAGCGAAGATGGTTGAATGGGAGTTATTTTAAACTGAACCTCATCAGAGAAAAGACCTCCTTTATATGAGTTATCTACTGCCTGAACACTTGCGTAATAGGTTGTATCCCAGCGTAGATAATTAAGAATGAAAGTCGTATCAAGCTGGCAATTCCCCATGGTTGCTATACGCCTGAATCCGTTTGAAGCAGAGTGAGATGATACAAAATCACAAGCTCCGCTTGTTCTTCCTACTCTGACATTGTAGGTTATCGATTTTGAGGCCGTTTCATCTTTATTAATCCGGTTCCATCTTAACAGAGCTTTCGTATTCTGGATTTCATAACCAAGATTTTTGGGCTGATCAGGATTTTTATTGATTTTTTCGCAATTATTCAGATAGATTTTGGAAATTAAATTGCCAATTGAATCCTGTCCAGTCAATAAAATATCCAGATCGCCATCGTTGTCATAATCACCCCACGCTGTTGAACTATAACCAACTCCAGTAAAAGCAATGCCGGTTTGTTCGGTAAAACTGTTGTCGCCGTTATTAAGATAGATTTTAGAAACAGGAGTCAGACCGATATTACCAGTCATTAAAATATCCAGGTTGCCATCATTATTGTAATCACCCCAGGCAATTGATCCATTTTTTGCTCCTGTTAAAGAGATCCCAGTTTGTTCAAAAAAATTATTTTTACCATTATTCTGGTAGATTTTTATAATATTGGTAAAATTTACATCTTCACCGGTTAATAATATATCCAGATAGCCATCGTTGTTATAATCTGCCCATGCAACTGAACTATAAGAAACGCCTTTTAATAAAATATTGGTTTGTTCAGTAAAACTACCATCCCCATTGTTACGATAGATCTTTGAAATCCTGTTAATGCTTGTAGTTTGTCCTGTTAATAAAATGTCGAGATATCCATCATTATCATAATCTCCCCAGGCTGCTGATCCGTAACAGACGCCAGTAAAGGAAGTCCCTGGCACTTCAACAAAGTTACCATTGCCATTGTTTCGATAAATCTTAGAAATACGTTCTGCTGATTCTGATAAACCTGTCAATAAAATATCGAGATTACCATCATTATCATAATCTCCCCAGGCAACAGAACTAAGATAAACACCTGGCAATCCGATTGCTATTTCTGTAAAATTACCATTATCATTACGATAGATCTTCGATATTGCATCAGATGAAAGCCCGGTAGTAGTTCCGGTTATTAAGATATCCAGATATCCATCATTATCATAGTCACCCCAGGCAACGGAGCCTAGAAAAACACCAATTATCGAAATACCGGTTTGTTCTGTAAAAGTATTATCACCGTTATTGTGGTATATTTTGGTTACCGGACCTGAGTCTGACCAGCCACTTAATATGAAGTCCAGATAACCATCATTATCATAATCGCCCCATGCAACAGAACCCTGACTAACTCCCGCAATTGAAATATCGGTTTGTTCTGTAAATTGTTGCGAAAACAGATTAAGTGAAATTATTTGGAAAAACAAAAATGTTAAAAGATGTAATTTTTTCATATAAAATGATTTTTTAAGGCATTTCCCCGGATCTCCTTTATAAGTGTTTCAATTTTTGATAATAATATTTAATTTCAACAAAACAATTTTAAAACCCTATTCAATAATTAACAGGATGGGTTTTAATTTTACCCCTATTTACTTAGTACTACTTTCCTGGGTTATCAGAATTGCTGATAATTTCAAACATCAATGTTTAGATTTAATACCTGCTCACTTTTTACAACGAATATAAAAGCCATTGTCATTAGTTCCGGCGAGAGCGAGGCTGATACCGGCGCTGCTATATATAATCTTTACATAGTGCGGGCTGCTGCTATTACTACTCCACCAATAACCGGCATTCTTAAAGTCTACATAAGTATTTGTATAACCCCCTCCTCCAAGAGCAGTAAAACCGCTGCTATTATCTGCTCCGGTATTAGGGGAAGTCCAAAAAGAGGTACCGGTCATTTTCATTTTACCTCCGGCTGAACTGGTCCCTCCAAGATATGTTACCAGAACTGACCAATCATTATCTGTTGCTACATGCCAGCCCGTAGGGCAAATATTTTTATCCCCGTTAAGCGATGTATTTACCACATATCCGTTATACAGTTTACCGTATGTGGTATTATAAGCAGAATTATTATTATAATAATGATAGTAAGAGTAAGTTATCGGAAGTTCCATTGTGTCAACAAATTGGATGAGATTTGATCCATCATTGTATACGGTTACCTTAAGGTTTTCTACTGACCATAATTGCGAGTTAATTATGACAACATCATATGCATTGCCATCATAATCACTTATTTGAGTTGCAAATGTCTGGTCACTACCTAAAGTTGTTCCTGCGCAATTAACTGCTCTTATTCTGTAATGATATTGAGTACCTGGAGATAATCCGATACTTACACTAACAGCTGTATTAGAACTACCTGTAACAGGGCTTTGTGAAGCTGTAGCTGTACTGCCATAGCTTGTGGTTGTCCCATAATCGAAGGTGACAGTAGTTGAACCATAATTTGCATTTACAGTGCCATTTAGTGTTGCGGAAGTAGTGGCAATAGCAGAAGCAGCATTCGAAGTTGCGGTTGGTGCAGCACAAGAGGTTGTAAAGGTCAGATCACTGCCATAAGTTGTTCCTCCGCAATTAACTGTTTTTAGCCGGAAATGATAAAGAGTATTCGTGGTTAATCCAGTGAGACCTGCACTCACTGCTGTGGATGAACTACCTGTTACAGGACTTTGTGATGCTGTTGCTGAATTGCCGTAGCCTGTGGTTGTCCCATAATCAAAGGCAACTGTAGTCGAAAAATTATTTGCATTTACAGTGCCATTTAGCGTTGCTGATGTAGTGGAAATAGCAGAAGCAACGCTTGAAGCTGCGGTTGGAGCAGCACATGAGGTTGTAAAGGACAGATCACTGCCATAGGTCGTCCCTCCGCAATTAACTGTTTTTAGCCTGAAATGATAAAGAGTATTCGGGGTTAATCCGGTGAGACCTGCACTCACTGCTGTGCCTGAACTACCTGTTACAGGACTTTGTGATGCTGTTGCTGAATTTCCATAGCCTGTGGTTGTCCCCCAATCAAAAGTAACTGTAGTTGAAGATCCATTTGCATTAACAGTTCCATTGAGGGTAGCAGACGCAGTTCCAATACCTGAGGCCGGATTTGTTGTTGCTGCAGGGGCTGTACAAAGAGTTGCAAATGAAACATCTGATCCATATGCCGTACCTGCTGAATTAGTAGCATAAGCTCTTACATGATAAGTCATTCCTTGAGTCAAACCGGTTATAGTGCTAGTGAATGACCCTGTACCTGTACCATCAGTAGTTATTGAATTAGAAGTCGTGGGATTGAGAGAAGTGCTCCAGCATACACCATAAGCAGTAACAGATGCTCCTCCGTCACTGGTTATATTTCCGCCACCACTGGCTGTAGTTTGTGTAATAGCTGTAATTGCAGTTGTCGATAATGTTGGTACTACCAGTGTAGCTGCAGCTGTAGTAAATGTTTGTTCATTTCCATATGCTGTTCCAACACTATTTGTTGCATAAGCACGCACATAATAGGTTGTATTGGTTGTTAATCCTGTAAGGCTGCTTGTAAAGATACCAGTGCCAGTACCACCGGATGTTTTGCTGTTTGTTATGTCCGGATTATGTGAAGTGTTCCAGCACACACCTCTTACGGTAACAGATGCTCCTCCGTCACTGGTAATATTTCCGCCACCACTGGCTGTAGTTTGTGCAATTGATGTAATTGCTGTTGTGGAAAGGGTTGGCACTGCTGTAGCAGATGCAGAGGTGGTAAAACTAACCTGATCACCATATGCAGTACTTACTGAATTAGTTGCGTAAGCCCGGACATAATAAAGTGTACTGGCAGTGAGCCCGATAATGCTGCTCGTGTAAGTTCCAGTTCCCGAACCATCCGTAGTTTTGTTATCGGCTGTAGTCGGATTAGCAGAGGTACCCCAGCAAACTCCCCTGGCTGTGACTGCAGAACCTCCGTCGCTTGTTATATTTCCGCCACCGGTGGCATTATTTGCAGTAATGGAAGATACAGTATTAGTTGTGACTGTAGCGGATGCGGCCATCGTTGTAGCATTGGAAGGATCAGTATCAGCAGAATTGCCGGCGGAATTAAAAGCAAATACCCTGAAGTAATAAATCGTTGCTGCAGTAAGTCCGGTGTTTTTGTAAGTTACAACATTTGCAGCAGTGGATTTGATATCCGTCCAACCGGAACTTCCATCAGGGGAACGTTCAATTTTAAAGCCGGTTTCATTTGAAGAGTTGTCTTTCCAGGCCAGGTCGATTTCTGCCTGGGAAATTACTGTTAATGTCAGATCTGTAGGCTTAACAGGAATTTCCTGATCTTTTTTACAATTAAATACTAATAGGATTATTAATAATAAAAGAAACTGAAGAAATCTGATTGTTTTCATGTTTCCGGATATTAATACACTGTAAATAAGAATAGATTTTTCATAATTAAGATATAAACCTGGTAAAATTTCGGAATTTTTTTCTACATAAATGAACTTTTTTCATTTTATTTGACTAACGTACAGGTTATTGGTTGTGAATGATCGGGAAAATGCAATAAAAATTTTAAAAGCGAATTATACATGTTCATAAAATTTTGTACCTTGTGAATTGAAGGAAAAAAGTGATATAATTTAATATTATATAATCATGTTGTTAAAAAGGTATATTTCTTTATCAGTGTTTTGCTGTTTTGCAATTTTGCTTTCAGCACAGGAAAAACCGGCCCCGTCTGATTATTCCTTCAGCAACGGGTTGAAATCTCAGTTTGTCTTCCAGGATGACTTCTCCAGATTCAGTAACTACTGGCTGCTTGGTATAGAAGAAAACAGCTGGTCGGAAAATATTGAAGGCGGCCACCTGGTATTTCAGTCTTTGACTGATAAACCCAAGGAAGATCTGCTCCCTGTAATTATCGATCAGAACCGAAATTTTGAAATCGAAACCTCAATAAGATTCGTCGAAGGAGAAATGGATAAAGGCTATGGTCTTCAGTGGGGCAAAGCAATTAACCCTCTCAGACAGTTTGACTTCCTTTTAACCGGGGCAGGGCACTACACAATAGATAAATATACAGGAGAATTTCAGGATTATGTTCCATTTACCATCTCTGATAAGGTAAACAGGTATGCTTTTAACAAGCTTACAGTAAGGAAAGTCGGTGAAATGTACTATTTCTTCCTCAATGAGAAACTGGTTCATTCAATGCCTTTTGAACCATTCTTCGGTAACATGCTTGGGTTCCAGGTAGCTGAAAAGTCAACAATAATGGTCGACAACATAGATATTGCATATCTCGATAAAAAAGAGGAAACCAAATCGAAAGTGCTTATCATGGATTATAAGTTCAATACGAACAACGATAAAGTAGCCATCGGAAAACCTGTCAGCTTAACACTTAATGTTACCAATGTCGGAGATAAGGATGCCAATGCTCTTGATATAAGTTACAAGCTGCCATCTAATGTCGAAGTGGTTGATTTTAAGAGTATTCATAATCTAAAGACCGGTGAAGCACAACTGATAAACCTTCAATTTTTTGCCAATAAGAATTACACAGATTCAATTATACCTGTAAAATTTGACATTACAGGTGCCGATATTACAAATGTTAACGACATAGACCTCTCGGTTGCAATTGATCATCCTGTAAGAAAAACTGTCGATAAATCTATGGCCCAGAATTACGCAGAGTTCCGCGGAGGCAATGACCCTCTGAAAGGGTTAAATGTTGCCAGGGCTATGAAATCAGTTGATGTGGGAGAGTATTATGGCCTTATAATCGGAATCGATGAATACAGCGGTGAATGGCCTCAGTTGAGAAATGCAGTGAATGATGCAAAAGGTGTAGCTGAATTATTATCCTCTAAATATACCTTTCAGTCGCTGAAGACTCTTTATAATAAAGAAGCTACCAGGACTAATATTCTAAAAGAATTTGAGCTGCTTCTGAAGAATGTTAAGGAAAATGATAATGTACTGATCTATTATTCTGGTCATGGAGAATATATTCAGAACATGGATAAAGGTTTCTGGGTTCCTGTTGATGCTTCATCAAAATCTATTTCCGGATATATTTCAAATGAGGATATAAGATCTTTTCTGACCGGGATACATTCAAAACACACATTACTGGTTACTGATGCCTGCTTCAGCGGTGACATTTTCAGAGGAAAAACAATGACAATTCCATACGAAAATTCCACAAAATATTATTCGAAGATGTATTCACTAAACAGCAGAAAGGCCTTAACATCAGGTGGTGTTGAACCGGTACTTGATAAGGGAAAGGATAATCATTCAATTTTTGCGTATTACTTTCTTCAGGCACTGAAAGACAATACAGAGAAGTACTATGATGCCGGCCAGTTATTCGACTTTCTTAAAATTCCGGTGGTAAATAATTCAAATCAGACTCCGGCCTACAGCCCGATAAGGAATGCAGGTGATGAAGGAGGACAATTTATTTTTATAATGAAATAAAATAGAACCACAGAGGCACATTCTTCTTCATTGTTCCAGCTGAATCTCTTAACCTGAATAAAATGTGATGTTAAAAAAAGCTCTGATATTTGCTGCTTCAGTTCTTCTGCTTCAGACGGATTTATTCTCACAGCAATACTTCTTCAGAAGATATTCAGTTGAACAAGGTCTGCCTCAATCCTCAGTGTATTGTTTGATGCAGGATTCCCGTGGATATATATGGATGGGAACTGATGGAGCTGGTGTTGCACGATTCGATGGTCAGAAATTTGAAACATTCAGCAAAACCAATGGACTTTCCGACAATCTTATAAGAAGTTTGTTTGAAGACAGCAAAGGGAATATCTGGATCGGAACGGATAATGGATTAACCCTTTATGATGGGTTTGGTTTTAAAACAATCGGGTCTGATAAAGGATTCTATGGCAGGTCAGTTACCAAAATAATTGAGAGTAGCAATGGAACAATCTGGGTAGGGACAGGCGACAAGGGATTATATGGATTAACTTTTGGCGATTCCTTATTAGTTGTTAACTATTCAATTGAACAAGGGTTATTAAACAATCTGGTCCTTGATATTTATGAAGATAGCAATAAAAGGTTGTGGCTGGCTATGGCAAAGGGGGTGAATATCATCGAATTTTCACAGGACACCCTGTCAAAAATTAAGCACATCAGCAGACTGGATTTTAAAATGGATGTTGATTCCATATGCATTTATTCAATAGGACCTGACAGGAACGGAACAGTCTGGCTGGGAAGCAATTATTATGGCAAAGGGCTTTTCAGAGCTGTACCAGCAGCAGATAAGAAGAGCTATACTGTGGAACCCTCTCAAATAAATAGAAGCATTCCGGGACTCAAGATCTGGGATATTATGTGCAGAAAGGATGGCGAAGTTTGGGTTGCAACCGATAATAACGGAGTAATAAAACTCAGGGATGATAAAATCACAGGAAGCTTTACCAGGGAGAATGGACTCTCTTCAAACCAGATACTCGATATCATGGAAGACAATGAAGGGAATGTATGGTTCGCTTCGTCCGGTCAGGGTGCGCTAATGTACGAGGATGAGAAATTCATAAGTTATAAAGAAAACAATGATATCATCGGTACTCAGGTTCTGAATGTATTATTTGCGGAGGATAATATATTCTATGTAGCCACAGAAGAGGGTCTGTTAAAGTTTAAAAAAGAAGGAACCACCATCAAACGATTAAACTATTTTACTGCTAAGAATGGTTTAAATGATGTTGGCGCCTGTGCTCTCGCGAAATCTGATAAAGATCAGATATGGATTGGAACCAATAAGGGGATAAATATTCTAAAAGGGTCAGAGCTTACGAAGTTTTACGGGAATAGCAGATTAACTAATGACCATATAAACTGCCTCCATGCAGACAGTCAAAAAAATATGTGGATAGGAACATCTGGCGGATTTGGTAAACTATCAGGTGATAATTTATTTTTCATGGATCAGGATCAGAGGCTGATAAACAATGAAGTTCAAACAATTATTGAAGATAAGAAAGGCAGGGTTTGGATGGGTACTCTGGGAGGATTGGTAAGAGTAGACAGTGTATATACCGATTTCGATGCTGAGGAGGGGCTCACCACCTTAAAAGTGTACTCCCTGGCTGAAGATCCGGCAGGGAATATTTGGATCGGTACTTTTGGCGGCGGAATATATAAATTTGATATCAGTAAAAAATCAATTCCAATATCGGTTATTGCCACAAAAGATCTTCTTTCTTCAAACACAATTAATTCACTGCAATTCATCTGTGATACTTTGCTGGTTGCCGGAAATGATAAAGGATTTGATCTCCTGATATTAGATAAACGTCAGGCTATAAAAAAAGTAATTAATTATGGTATAAATGACGGCTTTTCAGGCGGAGAAAATAATCCTAATTCAATTTCAATTGATAACGATGGATTAGTATGGTTTGGGACAAAAAGCGGCCTTATAAGATATGATCCCCGTATAGATTTTAATAACAAATATCTACCTGACGCCTGCATTACAAACATAAAACTCTTCTTCCAAAAAGTAGATTGGGCATCAAGGGATTTAAAGGTCAGCAGGTGGTCGAATCTACCTGAAAATCTTATTTTATCTCACAACGAGAACCATCTGACATTTGATTTCACAGGCTTTTGTTTTCATAATCCTGATGATCTTGAATTTTCATATTATCTTGAAAATCAGAATAAAGAATGGTCTCCCTTCAGCCGGAACAGAGAAGTCGTTTTTTCCGGGTTAACCCCTGGCAGCTATTCATTTAAAGTTAAAGCACGGAATAAATTTGGTTTGATTGGAAAAACTTCTGAATTTCAATTTGTTATTAAACCACCTTTCTGGCAGACGGCATGGTTTTATATCCCGGCTTCCTTTCTTTTTGTGTTTCTTATTATAACAATTATCAGGATAAGGATAAGGAATCTGATCAAAGAAAAAGAGAAACTGGAGAAGATTGTTGAAGAAAGGACAAAGGAGGTTGTTGAACAAAAGGATGAAATAGCAAGGCAGAGAGATGTTGTTACTTATCAGAAAAAGGAAATAACCGACAGCATCCAATATGCAGAGACTATTCAGCTTGCAGTGCTTCCTGAAGTAAGGATCCTTAAAAATAATTTTGAGGGCTATTTTGTTTTATTTCGTCCAAAGGATATTGTCAGTGGGGATTTTTACTGGATGAGTTTAAAAAAAGGCCATGTAATATTCACTGCAGCAGATTGTACCGGACATGGTGTTCCGGGTGCTTTCATGAGCATGCTCGGAGTCAGCTTCCTTAATAAAATTGTTAATGAATCGGGAGTGGTGCGACCCTCTGAGATATTGAACGATTTGCGCAAAAATATTATCAGCGCCCTGAAACAAAAAGGATCTTTTGAGACTAGCAAGGATGGAATGGATATAGCCATGTGTTCAGTCGACAAAAAGAAAATGAAACTTTGGTTTGCAGGGGCGAATAATCCTCTTTTCATTGTCAGAAAAACAGATAGTGGTTATGAACTGATTGAAAGAAGAGGAGATTTGATGCCGGTTGGCTTCCATTCCCGAATGGATGATTTCACAAACCATGAGCTTGATATTCAAAAAGGTGATACAATTTATCTTTTTTCGGATGGATTTCTTGATCAGTTTGGCGGACCTGCGGGCAGAAAATTTATGAAAGCTAATTTTAAACAAATGCTTCTCGATAATCAGGCTCTCGACATGGCTTCCCAGAAGGATGCTTTCAACAAAACACTTGAAGAGTGGATTAACTATCCCTCAGAAGATTGTCTGCCTTTCGGGCAGGTAGATGACATTATACTTCTTGGCGTAAGAATTTAGACTTTCTTCCGTTAGTGTCTTACGGCAAAAAAACAAAGTGCAAGGAACCAAGCCTTGTATTAAATTTATTTTCCCTCCCCGGCCTTAAATAACGTCCATCACCTGATTTATCTTAATCCCTAATACAACGTATAGAATAACCGTTCTTCTTAATGCTGAAGATCCTGAGAACATCAATGCCAACGCATCCCATTGTACGGCACCATGAAGCTGTTGGATAGTTCTCTGTAGCTGTCCACCAGAAACCAAAGAAACCAATGTTGGCAAACGCTCCTTGGTTGTTCCGATAGCCACCAGGAAGAGTTGTAAAACCACTTCCATTGGTCGCTCCGGTATTCGGTTTTTCCCAGTGGGTAATACCTGCTTCTCTAAGTTTACCGCCAGCAACATTTTCACCACCCAGAAAGGTCGTGAGGGTTGTCCATTCTGCATCAGAAGATACATGCCACCCCTTGGGGCATAATTTATTTGTACTAACAGTGTACCAGTTATACAAAGCCCCGAATGTATTCTTATTGACGATTGCATCTTTATTATACCAGCATAATGCAGGTGTTGTTAATGCTCCCCATGCCTGATCATCGTTGACCAATGGTATAACTGCACCATCATTGAATTTGGTGGTTTTCAAATTCTCTGCCATCCAAACCTGAGTGCCAATAGTTACCGTTTTGTAAACATTGCCTTCAATATCTTTCACGCTCTGTGCTTGTAGTTCGTTTAACCCAATGCAAAGAAAGACTACTACTATTAACATTACATTTTTATGCTGCATTTTTGTTCTCCTTTTTTAATTTTTAGTGCGGAATCTTAATATTAAGTGGATTTAAAGAAACCCACTATTACATTCAAAACTAATGTAATTCAATACCTTACACCTCTCAAATGGTTCATTACTTGAGGTATGTAAATTCCCTCCATTCACTGTACACTCCTGGTTTCCCTGTAGCTTTAGAAAAGGATCTTACTCTCCAGCGGCCTGGCTGTTTTCCGATAAAATCCAGAGTATAAGAAGGTACATTAGTTGTTGCACTTTTTTGTAGCTTCCATTTGCCGTCGTTGTATTCAACCACAATTTCATATTTATTAGCACCTTCAACATGCCTCCACTCAAATACGGTTTTACGAGGAAACATATTTATTTTTGCACCTGCTATCGGTGCTACAAGTTCAGGCGGTGCAATCTGATCGGGTTTTGAGACCCTGTGTGTTTGCGCCTCTGCCTTAAATGTTAGATTCAATAAAATGATTGAAATGGACAACAAAATAATTTTACGTTTCATTTTAATTTCCTCCTGTTATAATTTATAATTTAGAAATTTATTAGAATCTATTTAGCTCTTAATTGAATGAGTACTTTCGTCCCAGAAGACTGTTTTCTTACTGAAATAAGCTTCATTTGCCATATGACAGGCTATAGCTGCATGATTACCAAAAACAGCATCTTCAACAACAGGCTTACGCGATTTTACCGACTCAAAGAAGTTCCACATGTGGGGAATCATGTCATCCCAGTCGTGACCACGATAGTTCACCTCATCATAAAGTGGTTCCTTCCCAAGTTTGGGAGCATGTTCACTGTACCACTTACTCTCATATTCTGCACGCATCTTCTGCGGAAATCCGCCGGCATAATAACTGGGAGCCAGATCAATACCAGGTTGTGGTGCATATCGCAGATTAAACTCTCCTGCATCGAGAATACCCTTTGGACCCATAAACCGGGCCAGCTCAGGAGTCTCCGTTCCAAGTCCTAACCGGCAATAAACAGGGATTCCATGATAATCAAACAGCACAACATGCAAATCGGGCATGTTTCTTCCATCTTTCCAGCGGAAGATTCCTCCGAGAGCTGTAGCAGACCGTGGAGCTTCATTCCATCCTAATGTAACCATCATGCCACTGACTAAATGAACCATGAGATCACCACCAACTCCTGTGCCATATTCTTTCCAGCAGCGCCAGCGTGCAAAACGATCCTTGTTAAACGGTATCTTTGGAGCATCATTCAGCCATGTATCCCAGTCAAGAGTACTTGGAGACAAATCAGTTGGCGGAGGGTACTCCCATGCACCTGTGGGATCATTACGACCAAGGGTTATTTCAACCTGTTCTATATCGCCAATGGCTCCGCTGCTATAGAGCTCTCGTGCTTTTTCACAAAGCATGGAGCTTACCCTCTGAGAACCAATCTCCACAATACGGTTGTTCCTGGTTGCAGCTTCCACCATATCAAAACCATCAGCCACGGTATGCGACATAGGCTTCTCACAATAAATATCTTTACCTGCGTTACAGGCGTCCACAACTACACGTTTATGCCAGTGATCAGGAACCGCAGCAAGGATGCAATCTATATCCTTGCGATCGAGCAATTCCTGATATTTACGGGTTGTATACAGGTTGGGGTTATTTGTTATTTCTTTTGCGAGCGTATGTCTGCCATCATAAAGATCAGCAGCAGCAACACATTCAACTCCAGGCAGGGTTATGGCACCTGTGAGTAGTCCTGAACCCTCCATGCCTATACCTATTATTCCAAATCGGAGCTTATCGCTTGGGGCGATTTTCTTAGACGAAGAACCAGAAGGATGTGCATCAAGCTGAATAGCTCTTGCAGCCAGCAGACCACCGGTTGCCATAGCTCCTGTCTGGATGAATTTACGTCTGGTCAGATTGTTTTTCATAAGTCGTACCTCCTTTTTTTCTAATTGGAAATGAAATTCCTGTTATTTTGATTTAAGTTGATTTTCAAGAAACATTATAGTAAAAGTAAAAATAAATCAACAAATAACACCAACAAATTTAAAACAGATGGATGGTCTAAGCTTAAGTTAACTATTAAGAGCAACCTGAACACCTTTTTTGACTATCTTTGCATATTAATATTAACAAATCAACACATATGAAAATCAAACTGTTTTTAATCGTAATCCTGTTCGCAGGACTTTCTGTTTTCAATTCAACCGGTCAGACACCGAGATTTAAAATCTCTCTTGCCGAGTGGTCGTTTCACCGTGCATTGGGAAAGGGGGAAATGACTAATCTTGATTTTCCGAAAATTGCAAAAACTGCATACAATCTTGATGCAGTAGAGTACGTTTCATCATTTTTTAAGGGGAAGGCAGAAGATACTGAATACCTTAAAAGTTTAAAAGACACTTGTTCAAAATATGGTGTTAAAAGCTTATTGATAATGGTTGACAGTGAAGGTAATCTGGCAGATACTTCTGCCACAGCAAGGCAAAAAGCTGTTGAAAACCACTATAAATGGGTTAAAGCGGCTCAATTCCTGGGATGCCATTCAATAAGGGTTAATGCAGGCGGAAGAGGAACAATGGGGCAGATGCAGGCAGCAGCTATTGACGGTCTGAGCAAATTGTCGGATTATGCAGCAAAGTATAATATCAATGTTATTGTGGAAAACCATGGGGGTAATTCTTCGATAGGAAAATGGCTGGCGGAAATTATGAAAGCCGTTAACAGACCCAATTGCGGAACTTTGCCTGATTTGGGTAATTTCTACGAATATGACCGTTATGCAGGAGTCAAAGACATGATGCCATACGCAAAGGGAGTCAGCGGGAAAACCCACGAATTTGATCTGGATGGGAATGAAACAGTAATTGATTATGTAAAAATGATGAAGATTATTGCCGACTCAGGGTTTAAGGGTTATATTGATGTTGAATATGAAGGCGAAAAATTAAGCGAAGCTGACGGCGTGAAAGCTTCAATAGCTCTGGTAAAAAGGGTTATTGCTCCGTATAATAAATAAATTAATAGGGACATGCAATGGCGTGTCCCTACAATTATCCATAATATTATAAGATAGGGTCATGCCATGGCATGACCCTATAATATAACAACCAATTTGATCAGACTAGCTTCATATTCACCGGATCCCAGTTAATTATTTTTTTCTGGAAATAACTGTCATTGCATGCGAGACAAGGGGCACATGCCCTGAATGCAAATACAGGATCCTCAACTACAGGTTTTCCGGTTCTGACTCCCTCGAAGAAATTTGCAAAATGCTCAAGGTGTTCATCATAACCTTCAGGAGCAGAGTATTTTGTCCCTGGCTTAACAGGTCTTTCCTGATCTGCTTTTGAATATTTCTGGTTGTATCTTTTCAGCAGTTCTTCCTGCATAGCCTTGGGATAGGTATCGAAGGCATCCCATCCTCCTATTCCCGGAGCCTTTGACATAATGCTGTTGGTGACAACAAATCCGTTATCAACCATTTCAATAATGCCTTCGCTTCCAATAAACCTGGTGACTGACTTTTCCCCGTTGCCGCTAACAAAATTCACCCTTAGCATTACCTGGAATGCCGGATGTTCTTTTGTCTCTGGATACTGCATTATTGCTACCATAACATCCGGAACATCGCGTTCATCTTTCCACCAGGTGAGCTGACCGGAAGCGAATATCTTTTCAGGACCTTTGGAGTCGGTCAATAGATGTATACCTGATAATAAATGGATAAAAAGGTCCCCCGCAACACCGGTTCCAAAATCACGGTAATTTCTCCACCAGAAAAATTTCCTGGCATCATAAGGCATCTTAGGCGTACCTTCTATATACCTGTCCCAGTCAACTGTCTGCGGTGATCCGTCGGTAGGCATAGTGTACTCCCAGGCACCGAGAGCATCCTGCCTGTCGAATGAAGCTTCAATACAGTTAAGCTTACCAATAATTCCTGTTTTATATAATTCTTTAGCCTTTCGATAAACAATGCTGCTTACCCTCTGGCTGCCTACCTGCATAGTTTTTTTAGTCTTATCCCGGGTTGCTATAACATCCAGCCCCTCACTTAGCTTATGCACCATGGGCTTTTCACAATAAACTGATTTCCCGGCGTTCATGGCATCCATCGATATCCTTGCGTGCCAGTTATCACTTGTAGCAATAACAACTGCATCAATGTCTTTACGGTTCAGAATTTCCCTGTAATCTCTGGTTGTAAAAACATCTTTACCATATTTCTCCTTTACTCTCTCAAGCCTTCCAGAATAGAGGTCGCAGGCAGCAACTAACTCTACTCCAGAGACTTTTACAGCCGTATCAATATCCTGGTTGCCCATGATGCCCATTCCAATGCCGGCAATCCTTATTTTGTCATTAGAAGAGAAACTCTTGCTATAAGCAATAATATGTTCTTCCATTTTTTCGCGGGAAGCAAAACCAGCCAATGGTCCTGCAGATAAAAGCACTGCAGTGCCTCCAAGGTTCTGGAGAAATTTTCTCCTTGATGTCTGTGATTTCATATGAGCTAAATTAATTTGATTTAAATTTCTCTAAAAGATCCTTCACAGCATCTTTGTGTACCATGAAGTCCATCATCTTCAGTTTTACGTAATCAGAAGAGAAGAAATAATAACCGAATTCACCGGCATTGGGGTCGTTGTTTCGTGAACCGGAACCCGAATCTTTTATCAGATACCAGTCCTTCCCATCCTTTTCGAGGTATCCCACCAGGTGCAAACCATGATCATCTGTTGTCGTCTCATTTGAGAACCTGAACTGCCGGGCATCATCGTTTATATAGGCTGAAGGAATATCAAAATCAGGGACAATTGCACATTGTGTCTGCCTGTCAAATCCGGGTTCAGATACGTCTCCACCAATACTTACGGTGTACCCGTTATGAACGACTTTTTTTAATGCCTCCATGAAAATATCAAGAGGAACATTACAATAATCTGAACTATGCCACCAGTTATCCGGTACTTTGTATTCCACGTGTTTATAAAATGGTTCCTGTTCATAAGAAAGAATGTCGACATAATCATCAGGATTGATGCGGATAACATCGTGAAGATACTGCTTCGGGTTCATCTTTTTCCCATCGACAATGATTTCTGAAGGAGGTTCTCCAATATAATGATTCATGATAGATTTTATGGTTGCCACTGCAGCCTCTTCATCCCAAGCTGAATTAGCTTTTAACGACTGGAGGTAAGCTTTCATTTCTGTAATCATATCCTCATGATTATGGAATTTTCTGGAAACAGGTAACCCTGTATAGTCCGACTCCGGAATAATCCCATATTTTCCCCATGTACGTGTAACGGCATTTGCTTCAGAACCCTCATCAAAAGCGGAGTTACCTCTTTCCTGAATAAACCGGCGGGTCTTTTCCACATATTCCCAGTACACGGTATACATTTCAGAAAGTTTTACTTTCATTTTGTTAATCCTGTAAACCTCCGATTCAAGAAAAGAAGTGGTTGAAAAACACCAGCAGGTGTTTGTATTGCCTTGTGAAACAGGAGGATTATGCCATTGGTGATTTTTGTAAAGCTCCACTTTGTTGGGAAACTGGTAACCCGAAAGATCAACGCCAAATACCTTGTTCTCTTTTAAAGGAGTTATCTGTTCTTTAACTTCCCGGTCATCTTTCAGTATAGAATTCTGATAAAACCCCGGCTTTGGTATGGTAAAAATGGCTTTGTCTTTATTTTGTCCGTTAACCGGCATAAAAAGCACTAATCCTGTGATGATCATGCCATATAAGTTTCTTAAATTCATTTTGTACATATTTTAAGTTTTTAGGTTAATAAAATTAATGTTTTTAATGAAATCAACACTTCTTGTTCCATTGTTGGTCAAATTAATTGCATTGCCCTATTCGCTGGCCTTCACCTGCTTCCTGAGCCGCAATTATGGTTTTTGTAAAAGTATGAAATTTAATTTTCAGGATAAAGAGGATTAATATATAGTTAAGACAACTTTGCTCTTTATTGGTTAGATTTACTCTCGTAAAGCCTGAATCGGTACATAAGGTGCTTAAATTTTATCCTGCCAGTCCGGAAGGCAGGCAATACGAGTAACGATTTATCAAATTATGAAAATGAGAAAAAATAGCTGTTCCGCACTTCTTGTCCTTTTTCTAATCATGGGAGTAAAATATGTTAATACCGGATTACTGGCAGCAAATTTGGACCATGATTCGGTTGTAATTAAAAAATGTCAGGATTTTAAGATAACCGGTGATGGGCTTTCCGACCCCTGGAAAAGCACCGTGTGGATAAACCTGGTTCAGCAGGATCCGAATACTTTGTCGTACAAGACTAGTGTTAAAGTCCTCTATTCTGAAACAGGAATCTATTTTCTTTTCAACTGTGAAGATAAAAAGCTGACCTCGACAATGAAAGCTGATAATCTGAATCTTTGGGAAGAAGATGTTGTTGAAGCTTTTCTCTGGACTGATGAAAATTTCCCGGTTTATTTCGAGTACGAACTTTCTCCGTTTAATTTCGAGTTGCCGATTATGGTACCTAATAATAAAGGAAATTTCCTGGGCTGGCTTCCCTGGCATTACGAAGGAGACAGAAGAACTCAACATGCCACAAGCGTTACAGGAGGCAGCATGGAAAGCGGAAGTACTATATCAGGGTGGATTGCCGAGTTTTTTATTCCTTATAAATTGCTTACACCGTTAAGCAATGTACCCCCTGTATCGGGAACAAGATGGAGGGCAAATATGTATCGTATTGATTATGATAATGGTGAAGTGGCTTATTGTTGGCAAAAAACAAGCAAAACTTTTCATGAGTATAATAAATTTGGGATATTTATTTTTGAATAAAATATGGCATTTTACTTATTGATCTCAAACAATAAACTCTCTGGTTTGTTTTTCTTATAAACGTCATTTTGAAAGGTTTCATAAGAAAATAAAATTGCATTAAAATAAACTAAAGTTTAATTTTGATATTAAATTAATTTAGTTACTATGGAACAGAAAGAGAAATCAAATCATGAATCGTTTAGAGTTTCTGGTGATGAGATTTTATCAAAGGTCAAAGAGATAATTAAAGAAGGCAATGCCAGAAGGATAATTATTAAAAACGAAAAGGACGAGATCATCATGGAATTTCCCCTGACAATTGGTGCCATTGGAGTCGTTTTGGCTCCAATATTTGCGGCTGTTGGCACTTTAACTGCTCTTGCAACACATTGTACAATTGTAGTCGAAAAAAGAAATAGTGAGGAAGAAAAATGATTATTAAGTTTTAATTAAATAATATTGGAACGATGAAAACAACTAAAGCAAAAACAGTAAGCAAAACAAAAAAAACTCCGGAAGCCGATAAACCATTAAAGAAGACAAAAGTTACTGCTGGCAAATATGTACCCAGTGAAGAAGAGATACGCGAAAAAGCCAGGGAAATCTATTACGAACGTATCGCGCGTGGTGAGCATGGAACACCCGAAGATGACTGGCGTGAAGCAGAGGAACTTTTAAAAGGCTCCTGATAATTTGAATGTTAAAACTCCGGGAAAATTTGATCTAATTGAAGAAGAAGGTAGAAATGTAAGTGAATCCATTTTCACGTAACCACCAGCGAAAAGCTTTGGCAATCTTTCTTTTTTTTAATAAGACAACGCCATGCTCGTTTGATATAATCCGATAGACAGTTTTCATAGCTGCTTTATTCTGCTTTCTTCTAAATCAGTTCAGATCATAATTCCTAAATTTCTTTAGATAATCGAATATTGATGTTCCAAGAACATCTTTCTTGTTTATTCTTCCATTTGAATTCAGAAATTTCTCTAATGAACCTGCGCCACCCAGATGTGATGCAGCTATCATCCCTGATTTCGTAATTATGACACCATTAATTGAATCCCCGATAAAATGTTCATAATCCGCCAGGATCAGAAGATTTACCCTTATCAGAGTCTTCAGAACTTCCATTTGCAATTCCCTGGGGAAAATTCCGGGATTTGCTTTAAACTTCTTCAATGTTATTTTCCTGTATCCGAGACATTTTAAGGTAGATTCATCAAACTGCCATTCACCGAAACAACCTATCCGGTTAATACATAACCAGTTATTCCCTGATTCGCTATAGCCAAGGTCATTTATAAACCTGGAGAATTCCGATTCATGATATTTCTCATTAACAAAATCTGATAACGATTTGAATTTAAGCATTCCCAGCTTAAAATCAATCTTCGGAGCGCCGCAGATATGAGAAATAAAAATAAACAGGAATGTAAGAAATACTTTTCTCATGATTACACAGATTAAGAATTATATTCCTTCAATTAAAATGTTTAATTATCTATACAAAGTTAGACCTTGTATATACGGAAGTCAATCTCTGGAAACTCTGATCCGTGTTAAATGAGTCATTATTTTTTATGTTTCATCACAGAAAATCAGACGGTTAGTTAAAAGAATAAAGGATTAATAAACAGATTATGTCGGTTCGTCAAAATGCAGTCAAAATTTACTAATAGTTTGGGTAAAATGCAGTTATTGAGATACATTGCAAAGAGATAAAACAAAGATATTCAGAGCTATATATAAATATGAAAATCTCTGATTCAGACTTTTTCCGTAAATTGAGAATTTGACCAAATATCAATTAATTTAGATAAAAAATCAGGCGTCTTTCCTATCCCCCTGAGTCCACATCTGTTTTTCATTTCAAATTGAATACCTCGATGTCGACAGGATGATTCTGTTCAGGCTGGGCCTGTGGTCTGTTTCCTTGAGGCGGCATCCCCTGGGTTCCAGGTTTATTTGAAGGTGGCGGGCCATTGGGGTTTCCCTGAGGAGGTCCGCCGGGACCACCCGGACCGCCACCAGATCCGCCAGCAGCATAAATTTTATTATTCAGGACTGCTGCTGCCATTCCGTTTCGGGCAAAATGCAGACTGTCGGTTTCCGTCCATTGATTTGAACCAGACGGATCAAGGAAAAATGTATTTTTTTGTGGCGCGTTCCTCTCGGTTTCAGTTGCTCTTTCTCCCCCCATATAATAAAGTACATTGTTTAAATTCACTAAATTGCCACCGCCACTTCCCAAAGTAAGCCTTGCTGAAAGAGTTGACCATCTGCCGGAAGAAAAGTCATAAACATCCACATCGAGGACTGTTTTTGCGAAAAACTGCACTTTGTTTTCAGGATCCCGGAAACTTGTGTTCCTGCCACCCACCACATAAAATTTGTCCTTAATGACTGTTGCAAAGCAATGGTCCCTTATATGTGGTGCATCAGCCAAAACAGTCCATGTTTTTGTTTCAGGATCATAACAATCAAACAAATTATTGGTTCCACTGGAATGTCCATGCTTTATCCCTGCAATTAAATACAATTTACCTCGATATTCAGCGGCCCCTGCGCCAGCTCTTCTTCTGTCAGATGGAATTTCACCCCCCTTTTCCCATGTATTATTTTGGGTGTCATAACTATAAACATTAGCCATAGGCACCTGATCCGGAAATCCTCCTCCAGAGAAAGCATCCAGAACATATATTTTATTATTATAGGCGACAGCCTGAAAATGATGCATTATAACAGGTGCCTCAGCAAGTTTTGTCCATGTAAGTGAACCCGGATCAAGGCACTTTACCGGTGTAGTTACATCTCCGTCATTACCAACCAGATACAATTTCCCGTTTACTGCTGCCATACCACATTCACTGCAATCTGGCACAGTGTTCACTGTTTTCACAACCTGCCAGTAACCTTGTTGCGCGTATACACTATATAAACAAAACGATAAAAACAAAAAGGCTGAAACTGTTATTTTTTTCATTTTTAAATCATAATCACAAACATTAAAAATTACTGATTAAGGAAACTTGTTTTGACTGCACTGTTCAAGATTGCTGATGGAAATGAAGAAGCAAAAGATTAGACAATTCCATAATAGATGGAAGCTTACAGATCTCTTTTACAGGTACTTTTTTATCCTGTGCCAGTAATTGGTTGTAAGATGGCCGGATCCATTCCATTTTCTGGCTATCTGTTCCAGATTATAAGGACCAACCTGATCGGCGTAGTATAAAAAAATCTTTTCTGAAATTTCATAATTAAAAAGATCTTCCCTGGTATAGTTGATTCCTGTTCGTTTATTATAATCAATTAGTCTTATAGGACGTATCTGAAAAATTCCTGCTGCTCCTTCCAAAGGATTGTAAGCCATGGTATCACCTTTTGTTTCTATCATTCCTACCGCAAAAGCCAGCATCTTATATGGTTCTATCGGTGCCTGCTCAAAAATAGTAAATGATTTCATGCTGGGTGCTGAAAGCGGTAGTGAAAGGGATAACAATATAAAACAGATAATTTCTATTTTTTTTGCATTAATGTACATACCAAAACGTTGAATAATTCTTATAAAATGCAAATCTGAAATTTTGTCTGTTAGTTAAAATTATTTAATATGAGTATCGGCAATCATG
>PLNF01000118.1 GCA_003141715.1 Bacteroidales bacterium
TTGCAAAAACCGGTATTCCTCTTCATATTATTGGATTGATCCCTTCAACTGATAATCGTCCCGGCGGAAATGCTTATACTCAGGGTGATATCATTACCATGTTTAATAAAATGAGTGTCGAAATCGGAAATACAGATGCTGAAGGCAGGCTTATTCTCGCAGATGCTATCAGCTATGCTTCAAAATATTCTCCGGAATTAATAATCGATATTGCAACTCTTACCGGTTCGGCAGCAATGACATTTGGAAACCAGGCAATAGCGGTAATGACAAATGCCGACAGAAAATATATCAACCTGCTTGAAGAATGTGGTAACGATGTATATGAAAGAATTGCAGAATTACCTTTCTGGGATGAATACGGCGAGTTGCTGAAATCTGATGTTGCTGATCTTAAAAATATCGGCGGACGTGAAGCCGGAGCTATTATCGCCGGTAAATTCCTGGAACGTTTTGCCGAATTTCCTTTAATACATATGGACATTGCCGGAACAGAAATGCTGAAGAAGGATGATTATTACAGGCTGAAAAACGGAGTCGCATCGGGGTTAAGGTTACTGTCGACATTTCTTAGGAGAATTGCAGCTAACTATTCAGAAAAGAAATAAAGATTATGGAAAAGAAAACAATACTTGCCGGTATCTCACACGGAGATATAAATGGTATCGGATATGAGGTTATTATAAAAGCTCTTTCTGACCCGACAATAAATGATATTTGTACGACTATTGTATATGGGTCTCCCAAGGTAGCTGCTTACCATCGTAAAGCATTGAATGTTAATAATTTTAGCTTTAATAACATAAGGACAGCAGAAGAAGCTCATGCGAAGAAAGCTAATATGATTAATTGTCTTGATGATAATATCAGGGTTGAACTCGGAAAGTCAACACCGCAGGGAGGGGAAGCTGCACTTATTTCACTGGAAAAAGCGGTAGAAGATCTTAAAAGCGGTAAAATTGATGTCCTGATTACTGCACCTATTGACAAGAAAAATATTCAATCGGAGACTTTTCATTTTAATGGGCATACCGATTATCTGAAATCTGTGGCAGGTACCGGGGAAGCTCTTATGTTTATGATTGGTGAAAGTATGAGAATCGGCATAGCTACTGATCATGTCCCGCTTAACAAAGTTCCGGGATTGATAACTGTGGAAACCCTTATACATAAAATCAGGCTGATGAATCAGTCGCTCATACTTGATTTCGGAATCCGTAAACCCCGTATTGCGGTCCTTGGACTTAATCCCCATGCAGGTGATAACTCATTGCTCGGGACAGAAGAGGTTGAAATAATCAGTCCGGCAATTCTGCAGGCTCAAAAAGAAGGAATAATGACGTTTGGACCTTTCCCGGCAGATGGATTTTTTGGAGCCGGATCATTTACAAAATTCGACGGGATACTTGCAATGTATCATGATCAGGGACTTACTCCGTTTAAAGCATTATCGTTTGATTCAGGGGTCAACTTCACTGCCGGATTACCTTTTATCAGAACATCGCCGGTTCATGGTACTGCTTTTAATATTGCCGGCAAAGGTGAAGCATCAGAAAATTCATTCCGCCAGGCAATTTATCTCGCGTGTGATATTTTTAGAAACAGGCAGTTGTATATCGAAATATCGAAAAATCCCTTAAAACATCAGGATATTGAAATTCATAGCGACCACATTGATGAACTTCCTCCTGATATATTTAATCCTGAACAATAAATATGATTGATTATATTAAAGGTGACATTACCAAGATCACTCCTACATTTCTCACGATGGAAACGGGAGGAATCGGTTATTTGATCAATATCTCGATAACGACATTTTCGAAACTTGAGGCCAAAAAAGAATTTAAAATTCTCATTCACGAAGTAATCAGGGAAGACAGCCACCAGCTATTTGGATTTGCTGATATTGAGGAACGGGATATTTTCAGGTTGCTGATTTCAGTTACAGGTGTGGGTGCGAATACTGCAAGGATGATGCTCTCTTCACTCAGTCCGGGGGAGATAGAAAAGGCAATTTTAGGCTCAGATGCAGACCTTTTAAAAAGCGTTAAGGGAATAGGATTAAAAACGGCTCAAAGGATTATTGTTGACCTGAAAGACAAGCTTGGCAAACATACCGGAAGTACTGAAATATTTGCTTTCGCAGACAATACAAAGCGTGAAGAAGCGTTATCTGCATTAGTAATGCTGGGATTTGCCAAAAGCGCTGTCTCCAAAGCCCTTGATAAAATTGTCAGAGATGAAAAAAACCTGACCGTTGAGGATATGATAAAGAGAGCGCTTAAAAACTTGTAATTCTGAATATACGACGGATTGAGATCAGGGATATCATATAAAAATATTCTGATATTTTCGTATCTTCTGCTGTTAGCTTCTTTTCTCTTAATGTCCTCAGAAGCAAGTAGTCAGACTGCTTTGCAAAAAGGTAGCACACCGGATACGACACGCAAATCAATTCTGAAACTTAAAGATGACTCAGGGATTCCCTGGGAATCACAACAAAAGGCCCCTCTTTTCCTCGATAAACCATCAAATTTCAAATCCACGGTAATTTATGACCCCGATAAGAACGAATATATCCTTTATGAGAAAATAGGAGCTTTAGATTATCGCACCCCCGTACATATGAGCCCTGAAGAATTCAGGAAATATGAATATGCAAAGGCAATGCGCGATTATTGGCAATCGCGTATATCAGGAACTACGGCCGGTTTCAAGTCAAACCTCATACCACAAATCGAAATCGGAGGTGCGGCATTTGATAAAATATTTGGAAGTAATACTATCAATATTATCCCCCAGGGATCGGCTGAACTTATCTTCGGGATAAATATATCCAAAACTCAAAACCCAACTCTTCCGGTAAACCTACAGACAATTTCCACATTCGATTTCAAGGAAAAAATTCAAATGAATGTCACGGGTACAATAGGTGACAAAATAACACTCGGAGTGAATTATAACACCGATGCGATGTTTGAATTTGAGAACAGGACTAAACTTCAATATGCAGGGAAAGAAGATGAAATACTGAAAAAAGTCGAGGCCGGAGATGTTACTCTTCCACTGACCGGGACTCTTATCACTGGCAGTTACAGCCTTTTTGGTCTTAAGACAGAAATGCAGTTTGGAAAGTTGACTGTCACCACTGTACTTTCACAACAGAAGGGACAATCTTCCGTAATTAATGCTACCGGAGGCGCTCAATTAACGCCTTTTGATATAATTGCTGATGCCTATGAGGCAAACAAGCATTTCTTCATCTCACAATACTTCAGAGATACTTATGATGCATCACTGAAAAACCTGCCAATTGTCAGCTCAGGCATCAATATTGACCGGATCGAAGTATGGGTAACCAACAAGTTAACCGGTTTTCAGGATGCCAGCAACAGGAACATTGTTGCTTTTGTTGACCTCGGTGAGAGCAAAAGCCATATTTTCAATAAGGTACCGGCTTTCCAGGCAACACCGGGAGCAATGATATACCCCGACAATAATGCAAACAGAATGTATGAGCAGTTTACTTCTGCATATAGCATTATCAGGAGCGTTGACCAGGTTACAAATGCATTTGGGCCATTATATCCGGGATTTCAGATCGGACGAGATTTTGAAAAGATTGAGAATGCCAGGAAACTTGATGAGAGGGAGTATTATTTTAACAAACAGCTTGGTTTTATTTCGCTTAACACAGCTTTGAATGCTGATGAGGTTCTGGCTGTTGCTTACGAGTACACAATTGCCGGGCAGGTGTTTAAAGTTGGTGAGTTTTCGACAGATGGGATAGCTGCCCCGCAGACTCTGATACTTAAGTTGTTAAAAGGCACTAATCTGAGTCCGAAATTGCCTACGTGGAAACTGATGATGAAGAATATCTATTCTCTCGGATCAGGAAAACTTGATCAAAAAGACTTTGTACTTAATGTCCTTTACGACGATGATAAAACAGGTAATTCAATCAACTATCTTCCTGAAGGTAATCTTGCCGACAAGTTATTACTCCAGGTTATGGGACTTGACAACCTGAATTCCCAACTTGACAGGCAACCCGACGGTTTTTTCGATTTTATAGATGGAGTAACTGTAATAGCTGACAGGGGAAGGATTATTTTTCCATTTATTGAACCTTTCGGTAGTCATCTTAAGAAAATGATTACTGATCCGGTACTGGCCAGCAAATATGTCTTCCAGGAGTTATACGACTCAACCCAGACAGTGGCCCGCCAGATAGCCGAGAAAGACAAATTCGAACTTAAAGGACAATACTCATCACAATCGGGATCAGTGATCAAGCTTAATGCAACAAGCATTCCACAGGGTTCGGTGAAAGTAACTGCAGGAGGAGTACCACTTGCTGAAAACACTGATTACATAGTTGATTATAATATGGGCACGGTTACAATAATTAACAGTGCACTTATTGAATCACAAACACCCATTCAGGTTTCACTGGAGAACAATCAATTTTTCGGATTCCAGACAAAAACACTTGTTGGCACTCATCTCGATTATAAAGCTTCGAATAACTTCGATATCGGAGCAACAATACTTCACCTTACAGAAAGGCCATATACACAGAAAGTAAATTATGGAGAGGAACCTATTTCTAACACAATCTGGGGTTTAAATACTTCATATAAGACGGAATCGCAATTACTTACAAAGATAATTGACAAAATTCCGCTTCTCAATACAAAAACTGTATCATCGATCTCCTTTTTTGGTGAGTTTGCTAACCTGATCCCGGGCCATTCACAAGCTATATCGAGTGCAGGGAATTCATATATTGATGATTTTGAAGCCAGCGAAATTCCTCTTGATCTTAAAGCATTTAATGCATGGAGTATTTCAAGTGTCCCTCAAGGGCAAGATGATCTTTTTCCTGAAGCAAAGTTTAATAACAATCTTGTAAGCGGATTTAACCGGTCTAAAATAGCCTGGTATGTAATAGACCCTCTGTTTTTACGTAACGGATCATCAACTCCGGATTACATAAAGCAGAATCCTGATGAACAATCGAGCCATTTTGTAAGAGAGATATATGAAAATGAAATTTTCCCTTATAGACAAAGCCCCAGCGGAATTCCTGCCACTATTGCTGTTTTAAACCTGGCGTATTATCCTGAGGAGAAAGGTCCATATAACTACGATACTGACCCTGGCGTATACGCTGCTGGAATGAATTCCACTGGAAAACTTAACGACCCTAAATCAAGATGGGGAGGCATAATGCGGGAAGTGCTGACGAACGATTTCGAAGCTGCTAATATTCAATATATTAAGTTCTGGGTAATGGACCCGTTTGTTGATAATCCCACAGATGAAGGAGGAGATCTTTACATAAATCTGGGGAATATTTCAGAAGATATTTTAAAGGATTCGAGGAAAAGTTTTGAGAATGGACTTCCGAGTTCAGCTGTTGTAAAAAATGTTGATACTACTGCATGGGGAAGAGTACCGACTATCCAGGCTGTCGTCAATGCTTTTGACAATGATCCTCTAGCCAGGGCTTTTCAGGATGTCGGGCTTGATGGTCTTGGCGACCAGGACGAACAGTCATTCTTCAAGGATTACCTTCAGAAATCATCGCTTATCGTCAGCCCTGATTCCTACCAGAATATTTTGAAGGACCCGTCAGGGGATGATTATCATTATTACAGAGGATCGGATTACGATGCTCAACATCTGGGTATTCTCGACAGATATAAAAACTATAATGGGGAGGAAGGAAACTCACCTACTTCCTCTATGTCGAAGGAGTCTTATCCCACTGCCGGATCGACATTGCCGGACATGGAAGATATTAACCGTGATAATACATTAAGCGAAACAGAGAGTTACTACCAGTATAAAGTCAGTATTCGTCCCGGAGATATTAAAGTCGGTTCAAATTATGTAGTTGATGAGATTGAATACGAAGCTACTTTTCCAAACACTAAAAAATCAAAAGTTAAGTGGTATCAGTTTCAGATTCCTATAACTGATTATCAGAAGATTATTGGTCCAATCCAGGACTTTAAATCAATCCGCTTTATGAGGATGTTTCTTAAAGGCTTCAAAGATCCTGTTATTATGCGGTTTGCCAATCTTGACCTTGTTCGTGCAGAATGGCGAAAATATAATATTTCATTTACTGAAGGTGCAGAAAGGATTACAATGCCTGAGGCTACGGATGGAACCTTTGAAATAAGTTCGGTCAGTATCGAGGAGAATTCGGGGAAAGTACCTGTTAATTATGTTTTACCTCCCGGATTTAACAGACAAACGGACCCGCAGAACCCACAGTTACAACTGCTTAACGAACAATCAATGGTACTTAAGGTTATGAATCTTGATGATGGAGATGCCAGGGCTGCATTCAAAAATGAAAATCTCGATATAAGGCAATACCGCAAACTGCGGATGGAGGTTCATGCTGAAGCGATGATTGGACAACCATTGAAAGATGGTGACCTAACGGCATTTATAAGAATCGGTACCGATTATAAAGGTAATTTTTATGAATATGAGCTTCCTTTGAAACTTACTCCGCCAGGTCATTATGATAATAATAAAGACGACGAAAGGGCAAAGGTATGGCCTGTTGAAAACAGCTTTGATATTGATCTGTCTTTGTTACAGGAGGCTAAGGAAGAGCGTAATCGTCAAATGCAGCTTCCCGGCTCATCATTAAGCATCTCTGATGTCTTCGTATATACAAATGGAACAGCCCGGATATCAGTTTCAGGGAACCCTAATATGAGTAATATTAAGGTCATCATGCTGGGAGTGAGAAATCCTATAAAAACAAGGAACAAAGCAACTGATGACGGAAGTCCGAAATATGGCGAAGTGTGGTTTGATGAACTACGTCTGAACGATTTTATTGAAAACGGAGGATGGGCAGCAAATGGACATATGCAGGCCCGCCTTGCCGATCTGGGTACTGTTGATATGGTCGGTCAGTTTAGTACTCCCGGATGGGGAAGTATAGATAAAAAAGTGAATGAGAGAAGTAAGGATCAGACATTGAAATACGACATTTCATCCAACATTGAACTTGGGAAATTCTTCCCTGAAAAGGTTGGTGTAAGGCTTCCTGTTTATGTTGGTTTTTCCGAAACCAGGATCAGACCTCAATATGATCCTCTTGATCCTGATATTCTTTTGACAAGTGCCTTAAAAGACGCAAAAAACAAGGCCGCCAGAGATTCAATATTATCTATTGCAGAAGATTATTCAAGAAGAAAGACTATTACAATTAGCAATGCAGGCATAACAAAACGAGGAAAGACCCCCCATCCATGGGACCCTGCAAATTTAAGCGTTAACTATACTTATAATGAAATATACAGTAGCAATACTACAACCGAAATTAACCTTGAGAGAGATTATAGAGGAGGGATTAATTATGATTTCCAGGCACAACCTGCTAATATCATGCCTTTTAAGAATGTAAGGTTTCTGAATTCTCCTGTTTTTAAAATTATAAAAGACTTTAATTTTTATACTTTTCCAAAAAGCATTTCATTCAGGACAGACCTTAGTCGGAATTATAATGAATTAATAACAAGAGATATAAGCAACCCTAACCTGCAAATTACTCCTTCCTTCAAAAAGGATTTTGAATGGAGCAGGATTTACGATTTTAAATACGATATTACCCGGAATCTGAAATTTGATTTCACAGCAACCAATCTTTCACGGATTGATGAACCTCCGGGAGGTGTAGACAAAACGAGGTATAGCAGTCTTTATGATGCCTGGCGCGATTCGGTTTTAATTAACTTAAGGAATGGCGGCAGAACAACCGACTATAATCATTTTATGAATGTTACCTATACCATTCCTGTAAATAAACTTCCTTTGCTTTCCTGGTTAAATGCCAATGCACGCTATAGCGCTGATTATACATGGCTTGCCGGTCCTCTTTTCCCCGACAGTCTAAAGATCAATCTGGGGAATTCAATTAAGAATCATAGCGAGATGACATTTACAGCTATGGCAAATTTTTCTACGCTCTATACTAAATTAAAATTCCTTAAACGCATTGAAAATAATACACTGCCCGGTGCCGCACAGAAAATGAAGGCAGAATTAATAACAGTCACATATACAAAGGAAAACATAAGCTTCAAAGCAAATGTCGTCAAACCAATTTATCATAATCTTAAGACAAAGGATGTAAAAGTTAAGATTGTCGGAAAGAACGGAGAAGAGGTGAAGGGCAAATTGGAAATTGTCAGCGAGAACAAGATTAATTTCACTGCGGCTCAACAGACTGACAATGCTAAGGTAGTAATCGAAGGCAAGGTCAGAAAAAACAGAAACCCGGTAATAGTTGTAGGTGAATACCTTGTAAGGGCAATAATGGGTATAAGGTCATTAAGTCTGACCTATACCACATCTCAGGGAGAATACCTCCCTGGTTATGCTCCTGAAACAAAGTACCTGGGGATGTCAACGTTTAATAATAAACTTGCCCCCGGATGGCCATTTATTTTGGGATATAGTGATAAAAACTTTTTTGATAAAGCTGTTTCAAACGGGTGGCTTTCAAAAGATACTTTGCTTAATACACCGGCAATGTACAATAGTAGTATCAGCCTGTCATTACGAAGTCTTATTGAGCCTTTTCCCGGATTAAGAATTGATGTAAATGCTGACAGACGATACCAGGAGGATATAAGTTCATACTATAATGCGGATCGTAACGGCAACTTTCCTGATAGCACACGCAACCGCATGGTATCAGGTAATTACTCCATTTCTATTATCTCATGGGGGACCGCATTTGAAAAAATCTCAAAGAATAATGATTATGCCTCTGCTGCATTTGAAGCCTTTAAAAAGGATATTGTCATTATTTCGGCAAGGAGAGCAGCAAACAGACAAAAGGTAGATCCGGGTTATAACCCTGATATTGACCCCGTAACAGGCGATCCTGTTTCGGGCCCCTATAAGAGCGGATACGGACAGACATCCAGTGAGGTTCTGATCCCTGCATTCATTGCTGCTTATACCAAAACAAACCCCAATAATGTGGGTCTTGAAACATTCCCCTCGGCCTTAAGAATGATGCCAAACTGGAGAATAACTTTTGACGGTTTATCGAAATTCGATTTTATACAAAGTGTATTCAGATCCGTCAGCTTAACGCATCAGTACAGAAGTACATATCAAATCGGTTCTTTTAACACAAATCTGAATTATAAGCTCGATGACAACGGTATAAACAGTATTCGGGACCTGCAGAATAACTTTATTCAGCAATATGATATAAATGTCGTGACAATCACTGAACAATTCAGTCCTCTGATCAATGTGGACATGAACTGGAAAAATAGCCTTACAACCCGGTTTGAATGGAAAAAATCACGCACTGTCACGCTTAATATGACCAGTAACCAGGTTGCTGACGCACGAATTAATGAACTGGTATTCGGAGCAGGTTACAGGTTTGATAATGTTAAGATATTTCTTAAAACAGGAGGAGTACAACGGGCGCTGAAAAGCGATCTGAACTTACGTTTCGATCTTTCTATTCGCGATGATAAAACACTTGCAAGGAAGCTGGTAGAGGATGTTGATCAACCGGTTATAGGGCAGAAAGTATTTACTTTAGGGGTAACTGCAGATTATGTTTTAAGCGATAAATTTAATCTCCAGATCTTTTGTGACCGCACGATGAATAATCCTTTTGTTGCCACTACTTTTCCAACTTCGAATACTAACTTCGGATTCAGTCTTAAATTTACACTGGTTCACTAGCTGTCTCGCGTCAGATCCATTAAAATATTTTCGTTTTTTCAGAAATCGAATGAAACATAAGCGATCTGGTCTTCCTGCCTGAAAATCAGCGATTATGAGATAAAATAAATGGCTTACATGTACCATTTATCGAACCATTTTTCTATTTTTGAATAGAAATGAGAGATTTATAATTAATTCATAAAACTTAGTAGCAGTATATGAAAAAATCAAAACCACGTTTAACCTTCTGGCAGATCTGGAACATGAGTTTTGGATTTCTTGGAATTCAGTTTGGATTCGCTCTTCAAAATGCAAACGTAAGCAGAATTTTTGAAACGCTTGGTGCCAAGGTTGAAAACATACCTATTTTGTGGATCGCTGCTCCGGTCACAGGTCTTATTATTCAACCGATAATCGGACATATGAGTGATAACACATGGAACAGGTTAGGACGCCGGCGTCCATACTTTCTTACTGGTGCTATCCTGGCATCTCTCGCATTGATCCTTATGCCAAACTCACCCGTATTATGGATCGCTGCAGGAATGCTCTGGATTATGGACGCTTCGATAAATATTTCAATGGAGCCATTCAGAGCTTTCGTAGGTGATATGCTGCCATCAGAACAACGAACAACAGGTTTTGCAACTCAAAGCTTTTTTATCGGCACCGGGGCCGTTATTGCATCGGTCCTTCCTTACGTTCTTACTAATTGGTTTCATATTCAAAATACTGCACCGGCCGGACAGATACCATTATCTGTAAAACTGTCTTTTTATTTTGGAGGAGTCGTATTTATTTCTGCTGTGATATGGACTATAATCAAAACAAAAGAGTACTCTCCCGAGGAGCTTCGCGAATTCTCGGCTGAAGAAAATTCTGTGGTTAATTATGATACAGATACAGATAACTCTTTTGAGTCCAGTGTATTTGTAAAAAGAGGATTTTACTGGATCTTTGCAGGACTGGTGATAAGTCTACTATTATACTTCTATTCACTTGAAAAGGAATTGTATATTCTGTCAGTTGGAATAGGAACATTTGGATTAATTCAGATTATATCAGGTTTGTTTGTCTCGGGTGGAAAAACAAAGAGCGGGCTTGTAGTTGTTTTAAGTGATCTTTACAACATGCCAAAAACAATGGGACAACTGGCTATTGTTCAGTTCTTTTCATGGTTTGCACTTTTCTCAATGTGGATATATACGACTTCGGCCGTAACAAGTCATATATATGGCACAAAGGATCCGACAAGTGAACTATATAATCAGGGTGCAAACTGGGTAGGAATTCTCTTTGCTGTTTATAATGGCTTTGCTGCATTGGTTGCTTTTCTGCTTCCTGTCCTTGCTAAGCTTACGAACAGACGTATAACCCACTCTGTGAGCCTTATTGCGGGAGGGCTGGGGTTAATTTCCATTATCTTGTTTCATAGCCCAAAGATGTTAATTCTTTCTATGCTTGGTATCGGCCTTGCCTGGGCAAGTATTCTGGCGATGCCCTATGCAATTCTGACAGGATCACTTCCTTCTAAAAAGATGGGGACTTATATGGGTATTTTTAATTTCTTCATAGTTATTCCACAGATACTTGCAGCAAGTATTCTCGGATTCTTTGTACGGGATGTATTTGGTGGCGAGAGCATTTATGCACTTGTAACAGGAGGTATTTCGATGTTTATTGCCGCGGTGCTGATTCTTTTTGTGAAAGATGTGGATGAGACAAATTCAATAAAAGTGTGATGCAATCCTCTGCATGTATTTTTGATCTTGACGGAGTAATCGTTGATACTGCCAGATACCACTTTCTGGCATGGAAAAGGCTTACGGATCAGCTTGGTATTCATTTTACGGAAGAAGATAATGAACGGCTTAAAGGAGTCAGCCGGATGGCTTCCCTTGAAATAATCCTCGAGATTGGCAACAAAAAAGTTGACGAGAGTCAGAAACAGGAATATGCAACACTAAAGAACAACTGGTATATTGATTATATAAGCAAAATGACACCGGATGAGATACTTCCCGGTTCTCTTGCGTTCATTAAGGAACTAAAAAATGCAAATATTCGTGTAGCAATAGGATCGGCAAGCAAAAATACTCCCATGATTCTTGAAAGGGTAGGCATTTTGGAACTTTTTGATGCAGTGGCAGACGGCAACATTGTCAGAAAAGCAAAACCCGATCCGGAAGTTTTCATCAAAGCTGCAGAAATGGTAGGTATAAAACCCGGGAAATGTGTTGTGTTTGAAGATGCAGTTGCAGGGGTACAGGCCGCACTTAATGCCGGTATGATGTGCATCGGTGTGGGATCATCAAAGATTTTAAAAGAAGCTCATTTTGTTGTTTCGGGGTTAAATGAGATGAACCTTAAAAAACTAATGACTATAAAAAAAGATATCCGGTTATGAATAGTTTTTATAAAAAGGATGTTTGGCAGATTATCGAAGATGGATTCCACCCTGAGATGAACAGGAAGTCGGAAAGTATCTTTTCGATAGGGAATGGCTATATGGGACAGAGAGCCAATTCTGAGGAGCATTATTCAGGCGATAGCCTGCAGGGCAGTTATATTGCCGGTGTATATTACCCTGATAAAACAAGGGTAGGATGGTGGAAAAACGGATATCCTGAATACTTTGCTAAAGTCCTGAATGCCCCAAACTGGATCGGTATTGATATCTCAGTAAATGGGAAAGCGGTTGACCTTGCAACATCAGAAATCATCTCGTTCTCAAGGATTCTGAATATGAAGGAAGGTTATCTTGAAAGATCCTTCAGGGTAACTGTTTCGGGAAACAAAACAATTGAGATCAATAGCAGGAGATTCGTCAGCATGGCAGAACCTGATCTTGGAATAATCAGGTATATTGTAAAATCAATAGATTTTGAAGGTACTCTCGATTTCACTGTTTATATTGACGGTGATGTAAAAAATGAAGATTCAAATTATGGGGAAAAATTCTGGATAGAGGTAAGCAAAGAGATAAATGGAAACAATGGGGTACTTGTAACCAGGACATTGAAAACAGATTTTTATGTTGCAACCGGAATGTGTTTTGAGTTTCTGAAGGATAACAGGGAGATTGTGATAAAAACTGAAAATATCGCTCGGGAAAAATATATTGCCAGCACTGTCTCCCTTGACATCAGAAAAGGGGAGGAGGTTGTTCTGAACAAGTATGTGTCGGTTCTTTCTTCATTGAATAACACAAAAGAAAAGTTGACGGGAGATACTAAAGCCCGGCTTAAAGAAGCAAGAACCAAAGGCTACGCTGCCCTTTTCATTGGCCATAAAAAAGAATGGGAAAGGATATGGGCTACTTCTGATGTGGTAATCGAAGGTGATATATTGGCTCAGCAGGCTATTCGCTTTAATATATTTCACCTTAATCAGACCTATACCGGAAAAGATGAACGGCTCAATATTGGTCCAAAAGGTTTTACAGGCGAGAAATATGGAGGCAGTACATATTGGGATACCGAGGCTTTTGACCTGCCATTTTTCCTTAAAACAGCTGATCGGGAAGTCGGGAAAAACCTGTTGCTATACCGGTACAAACATCTGGAAAAAAGTATTGCCAATGCGGAGAAACTTGGGTTTAAAAACGGCGCTGCCTTGTACCCAATGGTAACAATGAACGGAGAAGAGTGTCATAATGAGTGGGAAATAACCTTCGAAGAGATACACAGGAATGGGGCAATTGCTTTCGCTATTTTCAACTATATCAGGCATACAGGTGATGATGAATATATGGCTGATTATGGATTGGAAGTGTTGATTGGGATATCGCGATTCTGGAGCCAGCGGGCAACATTTTCTGAAAACCTTAAGAAATATGTGATATTAGGAGTCACCGGTCCGAATGAGTATGAGAATAATGTTAATAATAACTGGTACACCAACTCATTAGCTGTTTGGACATTATCTTATACGATTAAGAACATCAGGATTCTGGAGAGAGAAAATCCGGATAAGCTATCAGCTCTTTACATAAAAGCAAATTTTAGCTTTTCTGACGAAACAGCCAGGTGGCAGGAGATAATTAAATATATGCATTTTCCGGTTGATAGTTCACGAGATATCTTCCTTCAACAGGATGGCTTTCTGGATAAGGAGTTAAAACCGGCGAGTAGTATTCCGTCTGCTGAAAGACCAATAAATCAGCATTGGTCGTGGGATAGAATACTGAGATCTTGCTTTATTAAACAGGCAGATGTTTTGCAGGGGTTATACCTCTTTGAAGATCAGTTTGATACTGAGACAATAAAACGTAATTATGATTTTTATGAACCAATGACTGTTCATGAATCATCATTATCTGCCTGTATCCATTCAATTGTAGCTTCTAGGATTGGCAATATTGAAAAAGCTTACGAGCTTTATCTTCATACTGCCAGGCTGGATCTGGATGATTATAATAACGAAGTCTCCGAAGGGCTGCATATAACAAGTATGGCAGGCACCTGGCTGGCCATCGTTGAAGGATTTGGTGGTATGAGGATTAAAGATGGTAAAATATTGCTTAATCCCCTTATCCCGGTAAACTGGCTATCATATTCATTTCATGCCCGATTCCGTGGCTTACTATTCGAAGTCAAGGTGACAAAAGATAGTGTGAGCATAAATAACATATCAGAAAAACCGTTAGATTTGGTTATATCCGGTAAAGAATATCAGGTTGAGGGGTCAGGGAAACTTATCCTTAATCTGAAAATAGATTTTTTTTCTTAAGCTTTTATAAATCAGAAAATTAATTATAATAAGTATAACTTAATTATTAAGATAATGGAAAAACTGCCTTTGAGTATACTGGTATTGTTTCTGGCACTGACAATTACAATAACCGGTTGTTCGATTTTTGGAAAGAAAAAGGAAATAAAACCTCTTATTTCGGATGTTGTCCACCCTGAATGGTCAAAAAATTCAGTATTGTATGAAGTAAACGTCAGGCAGTACACGGAACAGGGCACTTTTAATTCTTTTGCCGAACATCTCCCCAGGCTAAAAGCCCTTGGCGTGGATGTATTGTGGTTTATGCCGACCTTCCCTATTGGAGTTCTGAACAGGAAAGGGGGGTTGGGAAGTTATTATTCGGTTAAAGACTTTTTGAATGTAAATCCTGAATTTGGGACACTTGATGACTTTAAAGGAGTTTTAAACAAAGCACATGATCTGGGGATGAAAGTTATCATCGACTGGGTGCCGAATCATACATCATGGGATAATAATCTGACGGTTGAACATCCAGACTGGTATGTCAAAGATTCTGCCGGTAAATTTACACCGCCCATTGGATTTGACTGGACAGATGTAATTCAGCTTGACTGGTCAAAAAAAGGTCTTCAGGATTATATGATAGATGCCTTGAAATTCTGGGTGAACATGGGGGTTGATGGTTTCCGTATTGACCACCCGAATAATACACCTAAGGAATTCTGGGAAAGAGCACGAACTGAACTAACAGCAATTAAGCCGGTTCTGTTAATTGGTGAAATTGAGGAACCTACCTATTTTCTTGAGAAGGGTTTTGATATGAATTATGCCTGGGAGCTTCATCACCTAATGAACAGTATAGCGCAAGGAAAAGATAGCGTAAGTAAACTGGTAAAGTATTATAATAAGGAATGGCAGGTATATCCTAATAATGTTTACAGACTTCAGTTCCTTACTAACCATGATGAGAATACATGGGCAGGAACGATTGACTCATTGATGGGTGATTCACAACGGGCTTTTGCAACTTTAATTTTCACTGCACAGGGAGTACCTTTAATTTATAGCGGACAGGAAGACTGTCTTAACAAAAGGTTGAAGTTCTTTTTCAGGGATCCTATCAAATGGGATAGCTGCAGCCTGACAGGATTTTATAGAGATCTGGTATCATTAAAGAAACAGAATAAAGCTCTGTGGAACGGTGATTTTGGAGGAGCCATGGTTAAGATAAATACTAATAAAGAAAATAAGGTTTTTGCTTTTTACAGGGAGAAAGGTGAAAACAGAGTGGTAGTCTTGCTAAATCTCAGTAAGAAAAGAGTGGCTCTGAAATCTCTTCCCGGAAACCTTAATGGAGAATATACTGATTATTTTGCCGGTTCGAAAGCAGTTTTGCCTTTGGCCGATTCCCTGAGATTAGAGCCATGGGGGTATAAAGTATTGCTAAGATAAAAGATAAAAGTAAAAAGATAAAAGTGAATTCAATGCATTCAATAAAACACGTATTATTACTTTTGAGTGTTATCGGATTATTTCTTGTTGGATGCGGACCAATGCATAATAAAAACTCCATCGTTGTTGACAAATCTCTTGCCTCTGTTCCTGCCTGGGCAAAGGAGGCGATCTGGTATCAGATCTTTGTTGAAAGATTCCGTAATGGTGATCCCGGAAATGATCCCACCCCGGCAGATATGTCCGGTTCTTATCCGGATAAGATACCGGCTCACTGGAAAATAACTCCATGGGGCCATGATTGGTATTCCCATGAACCATGGCTTGATAGTATAAAAGCGACCGGATTTTATTCAAAAATCCAGGCACGTCGTTACGGCGGTGATCTGCAGGGCGTACTTGATAAAATGGACTATATTCAATCACTTGGTGTTACTGCAATATATTTTAACCCGCTAAACGATTCTCCCTCATTGCATAAATATGATGCCAGGAACTATGCTCATATCGACAGGAATTTCGGTCCTGACCCAAAAGGCGATGCAGCAATGATGGACTCAGAAATTCACGATGACCCGGCAACATGGAAATGGACTTCTGCAGATATGCTCTTCCTGAAAGTCATTAAAGAATTCCATAAAAGAGGTATAAGAGTGATAATGGACTATTCGTGGAATCATACTGGAAAATCATTCTGGGCATTAAACGATGTCAGAAAGAATGGGGAAAATTAAAAGTATGTTGATTGGTATACTATTACTAAGTTTGATGATCCGGCAACAAAAGAAGATGAATTCAGATATAAAGGCTGGGGCGGTGATAATCCATGGATGCCTGTATTCAAAAAAGATATTATTCCTCCTGATAATAAGGTAATGCCCTTTGAAGGCAATTTTCATTCCCAATCATTAAAACAGCATATATTCGATGTTACAAGAAGATGGCTTGATCCGGATGGAGACGGAAATCCGTCGGACGGTGTTGATGGATTCAGACTTGATGTTGCTGGTGAGATCCCAGTGGGATTCTGGCGCGAATACCGGAAGGTTGTGCGTTCTGTAAATCCCGATGCATACCTTATTGGTGAAATCTGGTGGCTCGAGTGGCCCGATAAACTATTCGATCCGAAAGTTTATCTTGAAGGAGATCAGTTTGATGCAATTATGAACTACAGGTGGTACAAGGTTGCAAGAGGATTTTTTGGACAGGCGGAACCTGTTTTAACTCCCACGGGTTTTGTAAAGGAGATAAACCGGATTAATAAAGGAATCAACATCGAAAACCTTCAGGTTATGATGAATGTGCCATCTACTCATGATACTCCAAGACTATCCACTTCATTGTTTAATAAGACAATGGATAAATACAAGGCAAAACCATCTGACAATCCTGATTATAAAATAATTAAGCCGGATCAACGCACGAGGAAGGAACAAATTATCCTTTTGATTCATCAATTTACTTTTATCGGGGCTCCGCAGATATGGAATGGCGAGGAGGTTGGAATGTGGGGTGCAGATGATCCGGATTGCAGAAAACCGATGGTTTGGAACGATATCTCTTATGAAGATGAACATACTGCATTTGACCCGACCAAAAGCCGGCAGGTTGATGTTGTGAGACCAGATACAACATTAAGATCGTTTTATAATAAGTTGTGTTGTATGAGAAAAGAAAACCCAGTACTGGTTTATGGTGATCTTTCATTCTCTGTTGCTGATGATAAAAATATGGTATTGGCTTATGACAGGATGCTGGGAAATCAAGAAGTAGCAGTAGTATTTAACCGGTCAGACAGCCTGAGGTTTGTTAAAGTACCGGTAAGGACGGATGGGGAATTCGAAGACATACTTTCAGGGGAGAGTAATTCATTTAAAAGTGATGATAAAAAAATTAGAATCAGTCTTAACCCGCTATCCGGAATTGTTTTGAAGAAGAAAGTAAAGTGAATCAAATACTCATTTTAAGGATGTGTTATCTTAATCCGAAAATTGAGTATAGCGAATAAGAAGTAATTTTGGTTTTTACCATTCGATTAGAGATTCCTCATTTCGTCCCGATATATCGGGACTTCATTCGGAATGACACTCTTTCCTTAGAGGTAAGGTAAATGGAGGCGTTTCGCACTGGCCAAACGCCTCCATTTACCTTAATAACCCCCAGGATACTGTCATTCCGAGCGTCAGCGAGGAATCTCATGATATATTTTACTCAATAGCTTCTAACAAAATCCAAAATATGTTGTTTATCAATTTTAAAAACCAAAAAAAGCTTTATTTTTGATCGACTATATAAAACCATCTCAAATATGAATGTTCCTGAAAATTTATTGTACACAAAAGACCATGAGTGGCTCCGGGTAGAAGGAAACATCGGTTATGTCGGAGTGACTGATTTTGCTCAGGGTGAGCTGGGTGATATCGTTTTCATTGAGATCGAAACGGTTGGCGAAACACTTAAGAAAGAAGAGGTGTTCGGCACTATCGAAGCTGTAAAAACAGTCTCAGATATGTTTATGCCTGTCAGTGGTGAAATACTCGAATTGAATCCTGCACTTGAGGAGACACCTGATGTTGTTAATAAAGATCCCTATGGAAAAGGATGGATGATAAAAATAAAGATAACCAATCCTTCTGAGACTGGCAGCCTTCTTTCACCTGAACAATATAAGGCTTTACTGTAAAGAAGAATTTTGTTTTGGGATTAAAACCCCTCTGTCATCCGCCAACTGGCGGATGACATCTCCCCCGATGGGGGAGAAAAAACTCAAAAAAAAATAGATTTTTTCCCCCCTTGGGGGGAAATACAAAGGGGGTAAATATCTCAGAATAAAGTCCTTTTCAGGGGGGTGGGGGGCAAATCTTATAGTGTCTTCTTGACTTCGAACTCCTGGTAGCCTTCAACTATATCACCCACTTTTATGTCGTTAAAATTATGGATATTAAGTCCGCATTCATATCCGCCTACAACTTCTTTCACATCATCCTTAAATCGTTTGAGTGATCCAAGTTCTCCGGTATAAATTACAATTCCATCGCGAATTATCCTTACCCTGGTGTTCCTTGTTATTTTGCCTTCTTTAACATAGCAACCTGCTACTGTTCCAACTTTTGTGACCTTGAATATTTCACGGATTTCGAGAGTTGCAACAATCTCTTCCCTGACTTCAGGCATCAACATGCCTTCCATTGCAGATCTTATCTCTTCAATTGCATTGTAGATAATTGAATAGAGCCGTACATCAATCTCCTCTTTTTCAGCAAGTTTTCTGGCACTTAAAGATGGTCTCACCTGGAAGCCGACTATAATTGCGTTCGAAGCTGCCGCTAAAAGAACATCTGATTCCGAAATCTGACCAACAGCTTTATGAATAATGTTAAGCTGGATCTCCGGAGTCGAGAGCTTAATGAGTGAGTCACTCAAAGCTTCCACTGAACCGTCAACATCACCTTTCACTATAATGTTAAGTTCCTGGAAATTACCGATCGCAATTCTCCGGCCTATCTCATCAAGTGTAATATGTTTCTGAGTACGGAGACCCTGTTCCCTCTGAAGCTGTGCCCTCTTCGTTGCAATATCTTTTGCTTCACGGTCGCTCTCCATCACGTTAAATTTATCACCTGCCTGGGGTGCTCCATTCAATCCCAGGATAAGGGTAGGCGTTGCAGGGCCGACTTCCTCAACCTTATAGCCTCTTTCGTTGTACATGGCTTTAATATGTCCAAAGCAACTGCCTGCGAGCATAATATCTCCGATTTTAAGAGTTCCGGCTTTAACCAGGACTGTTGCAGTAAATCCTCTTCCTTTGTCAAGAGACGATTCAATTACTGTTCCGAGAGCCGGTTTGTCGGGATTGGCTTTTAGCTCCAGCATCTCTGCTTCAAGAAGGATTTTATCCAGAAGTACATCAATATTGAGTCCGCTTTTTGCAGAAATTTCCTGTGATTGATACTTCCCTCCCCAATCTTCAACCAGGTAATTCATGGCTGCCAGAGCCTCTTTGATCTTATCAGGATTTGCAGTTGGCTTATCAATTTTGTTAATTGCGAAAATTATTGGGACTCCGGCTGCTGAGGCATGATTGATAGCTTCTTTTGTCTGAGGCATTACACCATCGTCAGCTGCAACCACGATAATTGCAATGTCAGTAATTTGTGCACCACGGGCACGCATAGCCGTAAAGGCCTCATGACCAGGAGTATCGAGGAATGTTATCTGGCGTCCGTCTTCAAGGATGACACCATACGCACCAATATGCTGAGTTATACCACCCGCTTCACCTGCAATCACATTGGTGTTCCGGATATAGTCAAGCAACTTGGTTTTACCATGATCGACGTGCCCCATTACGGTAACAATTGGCGGTCTAGGTTTAAGATCCTCCTCTTCATCATCTTCTTCACGTACTGCTTCCTGTAATTCTGCGCTTACAAATTCTACCTTGAAACCAAATTCATCGGCAAGAAGAGCCATTGTTTCTGCATCAAGACGCTGGTTAATTGAAACAAACAGTCCCAGGTTCATGCAGGTCGAAATGATATCGGTAACAGGAATACTCATCATCGAAGCAAGTTCATTAACTGACACGAATTCAGTAACTTTTAGAATATTCTTATCGAGTTCCTGCTGATCAACGACCTCCTGATGTTTCTGACTTATAGCTTCTCTTTTTTCCCTGCGGTATCTTGAACCCTTTGATTTACCTTTTGTTGTGAGCCGTGCCAGTGTCTCTTTTATCTGCTTCTGAACCTCTTCTTCATTCACTTCGGCCCTGACAGGTCTTTTTTTTACGACCTTCTTATTGGAGGGTTTCTCTTTTTTATCTGTTGTTACCGGCTTAACAACGGGTCCTCCTTCTTTTTCTTTTAGTATTCTTTTCCTTCGCTTTTTCCTCCTGAAATCGGATTCTCCGCTAACCCTGACGGGCTGAAATGGAGTAGCTTTCTTTTTCTCTTCAACAGGAAGATCAATTCTTCCGACAACCCTTGGGCCAACCAGTTTTTTAAAATCAGTCTTATAGAGAGCAACGATATCCTCTTCGGGTTCAGGAACGATAGCATCGTCTAAAATATCTTCAATATGGATATCATCAATTACCGTCTCAGAGATTGGTTCTTCAATGATTTCAGGCTCCTGCTTAGCGGTTGGTTTCGTCTCAGCCTCTTTGGGGATATCCTTTTCTTTGATTTTCGCTTTTGCCGGAGCTTTTAGTTTCTCTTTCTTTACCGGTTTGGTCTCTTTGGCAATTGTATCGAGATCAATCTTTCCTACAATATGAAGATCAATATTTGATTTAGATTTTTTTTCTTCAACCAGGTCCGCAGTGTCAATTGTTTCTTTCTCTGCGACTGGTTTTTTCTTTTCAGGCTTTTCAGGTTCAACCGGAGCCGGGACAGGTTTTTGTATCGGTTCCTCTGTAGGTGGAACAACTTTTTCAACCTTTGGCTTTAATGTCTTTTCAAGATCAATCTTACCAATAAGTTTTACCTCAGATTTTTTAATTCCAGTCTTAATATCTACAGTTGACTTGATTCCTGAAGAATCTTTGACAAGAACATCATCATCCCTTTCAGATTCTTCAGCCTCAGTCTTCTCTGAAAAATCACCGATAGAGACAGATTCCTTCTTTCTGTGGAGATCTTTAAGGATGAGTTTTTCAGACTCCTTTTTTACGCTGATATCTGTACTGTATTCTTTTACAAGCAAAATATAAGCTTCATGCGGAAGTTTAGTATTTGGGTTGGGATCAAGATCAAACCCCTTTTTGTGAAGGAATTCCACAATAGTGGATATTCCCACATTGAATTCGCGGGCTGCTTTGCTTAATCTTGTAACCTTAATATCCTCTGTCATAAATATGTCTTGCCTTTATTAAAACTTCAAAAACCCCTGATCGTGAATAGTTTATATTTATTTTTTTATTCAAATTCGGCCCTGAGGATGTTAACAACCTCTTTAACAGTTTCTTCTTCAAGGTCAGTTCTCTTAACAAGGTCGCTGATTGAAAGATTCAGAACACTTCTTGCTGTATCACAACCAATAGCCTTGAGTTCTTCGATGATCCAATCTTCAATTTCATCTTCAAATTCATCAAGATTGACATCTTCTTCATCTTCGCCACCCGGTTCCCTGTAAACATCAATCTCATATCCGGTCAGCTGGCTTGCCAGTTTAATATTCAGACCACCTTTCCCGATTGCAAGAGATACCTCATTAGGTTTCAGATAGATTTCTGCTCTCTTTGTTTCTTCAACAAGTTTGATTGATGTAATCTTTGCAGGACTGAGTGCTCTCTGTATAAAAAGCTGATTGTTGGAAGTATAATTTATAACATCTATGTTTTCATTCCGTAATTCCCTGACAATACCATGTATTCTGGAGCCTTTCATTCCAACACATGCACCAACAGGATCAATTCTTTCATCGTATGATTCAACGGCTACTTTGGCGCGTTCCCCGGGTACCCTGACAATGTTTTTGATGGTAATCAAACCATCAAATATTTCCGGAACTTCAAGTTCAAATAATCTTTCGAGGAATACGGGAGACGTACGGCTGAGTATGATGAAAGGAGTATTGTTTCGCATTTCAACCTTTATCACAACAGCTCTGATTGAATCTCCTTTACGGAAATGATCGGAAGGGATCTGTTCGCTTTTAGGCAGAATAAGTTCATTTCCATCATCATCAAGAACAAGTATTTCTCTTTTCCATACCTGGTAGACTTCACCTGTAACTATTTCACCTATCCTGTCTTTATACTTGATATAGATATTATTTTTTTCCAGATCGAGAATCCGTGCAGTAAGGTTCTGCCTTAAAGATAAAATAGCTCTTCTGCCAAAGTCGAGGAACTTGACCTCATCAGATACCTCTTCGCCTACTTCATAGTCTTCATCAATCTCTTTAGCCTTTGAGAGAGGTATCTGTATTACAGGATCAGTCAACTCCTTGTCTTCCACAACAACCCTGTTCCTCCATATTTCAAAGTCACCTTTATCGATATTGACAATAATGTCGAAATTATCAGCTGAACCATATTTTTTTGCGAGCATGCTTCTGAACACGTCTTCAAGAACGCTCATCATTGTAGGTCTGTCTATGTTTTTCAGCTCCTTGAATTCCGAAAAAGTGTCGATTAAATTAACATTTTCCATCTGGTGTAAACCTCTTATTATTATTTAATTGTCAAAATAACTCTTGTCGATTTGATTTGTTCAAAATTGAACGATATATCCTTCA
>PLNF01000029.1 GCA_003141715.1 Bacteroidales bacterium
TGCTTTTCATAGCACCGTCCGTGTTAGGTGCTGCTTTTTTTAATCAATGGATCGAAAGGTCAATTTTCTTCCCGAGTCCTTGCTCAATTAATTTGTAGAGGGTCGAGAGTTGAATATCACTATGTCCATTCTCAATTCTGGAAATGAAGCTTTTTCTAGTCCCGGTCCTTTTTGCCAATTCTTCCTGGGTCATATTAGAGTGTTTACGCTCATCTTTAATGATTTCTCCAATAGCAAATGCTTTTGCTTTTATGTCGAAATTAGTCCTCCCTTTGGAACCAATCTTTCCGTACCTTTCTTCAAGATGTTCCTCAAATGTTGTAATTATTTTATCTTTTTTCATGGCCTACTTTTTTTAGTCTTTTCATCGAAATATTCCTGCTTTATCTTTACCGCCTTGTCAATCTCCTTCTGTGGTGTCTTTTGGGATTTCTTTTGAAATCCGTTAAACAAGACCACAAGTTTCCCTTCATCAAAACAGCAAAATATTCTATAAATGTTACTTTCAAATTCAATCCTTATCTCAAAAAGACCATCTGTCCCGGTAATGTGTTCAAAGAACTTTTTTGGTATCCGGTCCGCAACGGTTATAAGAAACAAAACGTAATCAATTTTTTCTTGAACTTTGCTTGAAAGAGGATTAAAGAACTCTCTAAAGTAGTTTTTGTAAAATATGAGTTTACGTTGTTGATCCATTTCGCAAAGTTAACGAATAATGGAACATTTCAAACTATTCTTACCAAAATTGTTTCGAAATTTGTCCAGATTGTTTCGAGCTGGGTCAATAAACTTAGAGGCAAAATTGTCCGGGTCAAGATTAAGTTTACTAAGTCAGTCATGTTGTAATCCACTAGTTGTCACCGAAATCCCGTGGCACCTAACGGCCCGGCGGTTTAATTAGGTGCCGTCTGCGTCGCGGTGCCGCGTTTTTTACCAGTCCCGGTAGATTGGTGTGAGTTTCGGGTCACGATGAAACTGTTAGACGGTACCAAGTCCCGATAAACGGAAGTGATGCTTTGTGTCATGATGAAACAGTCCAGATGACGAGCAAAAAACAAGGCACCAGCGCGTCGGCCGACAGCCCTATTGACTTTGTCTCGGTAGCAGGATCAGTCCGGGTGCAACAAGATTTAATAAGTTGAGATAATTTTAATACCATAGACTTTATATGATAATAATGAGGCTGTCCGGGCTGACGACTTCGTCGGCCGTAGGCGACTACGTCGTCCGAAGGCCGAAGGCAATTAATTAAACCGACCGAGTTAGGCGAAGCCTTTTTTAATCAATTAATCGAAGTTTTATATCTTTAATCTGGGCACTTTCGATACTGTGGCATCGAAAACCTATCTTTCCTTTTGGAATTTGAAGGAATAAATCTTTTTGAAAGATATGGTCCTGATCAATTTTCAGGGAAATTGATTGTCCTCTTACAACAATACATACTTCGAACCAATCTAGGAGTTCTTTATTTAAATGCACGATTGAATCATTAAACACTTGCCATCCAACTTGCATTTGTATTTCTGGTGGAATTAATGGGTCAATCGATCCCCTAATAATTTGCGGGTAACTAACTCGGTAGTGTGGAACTATTGCATTCTTGTTTATTTGAAGCATATAATAGTTGTTTAAATCTCTAGCTCTAACAATGACCCCAAGACATGAAGATGTGATTTTTGCTTTAAAAGTCAAGGAATAGTTTTCCCAGTCTGTTCCCTTTTTCGTTATTCCACCTTCGTCAGAGCCAGTGACCATAAGAATATTATCATCTATAATTTTCCATGGTCCAATGTAATCCCAATTTATATCTAATCTCTTTTTGAATGAATCTGAGAATCCAAATAAGAATCTTCTATTTAGAATTATTAACCAAGCTGCCAATACCAGTACAATTATTGTCAATGAGATCAACCAAATAATTACGTAATGATCTCTCAGGGAGATGAAAAAGAACTTATTTCCCCAACTAAAAAAATTTGATAAGTATCCAAATAGCAACGAAATAGGACCAATGCTTCCAATAATAGCTAAGATAATAGTCCAAGACTTTCCTAAGTTTTTAAGTAGTTTATTAATAGTCATAGCTTTCGGGTTTTCAGTTTGGTGAATATATTACTTCTTTCTTGTGAGAATAGATTAATCTAGAAATGGGGTTTAAATATTTGGGAGAATGCTGATCCTCCGATGGTTACGCCTAACGGCCCGGCGGTTTAATTAGTTGCCGTCCGTGTCAGGGTTGGCATGCGTTTTTGCAAAGTCCCGATAGATGGACGAGCGTTTGGTGTCAGGATGAAATTGTCTAGATGGCGTAGTCCCGATAAGTGGGCAGGATTTGTCACGTCACGATAAAATTGTCTTGGTGGCATGCAAAAACCATGACAACTGCGCGTCGGCTTGCAACCCTATTGACTTTGTCTCGGTAGCAGGAACAGTCCGGTTGGCACAAGATTTTATAAGTGGGTTAAATTCTTCTCTCATAGACTTTTGAATACAAAGATAAAATAGTCCGGGTTGCA
>PLNF01000006.1 GCA_003141715.1 Bacteroidales bacterium
GAAATAATTTTTAAACATAAACAGGTTGTATTGAGTTTTACAAGCATAATTTAAATGCCGGTCTATTCTGCATAATCAATGTATTTCTCAAGCGACCATTCATTTATTGTCTGGCTGTAGATTGTACTGACTATCAGAAAGAATGTGCCGATTGTAAATACTATTTTTTTCATGTTATTTTTTTGTTTCGTGCCAAAACTAAACTATCACGAAAGCGGAAAAAAATAATATATAAGTACAGGGATCTTTTAATAACAGAGAGCAGGTTTTTATATATGATAATATTGCAATTGATAATGCTTCGGTTAAAAAGTATCTTGAAGCTGGAATCCCATCCATGTTTGGATTTTGGGGATTCCCTTCCTTTGATAAGTCAGATACCAAAGGTGGCATTCCTAATCCTGTTGAAGGTGAATCAGCACAGTGGGGTCATGCTGTAGTGGTAGGCAAAGAATTTCCCGTGATGCAAATGAGCCTTTCCGCCCTAATATTATTCACAGAACTTTCATTATAATGCCAGTTAAACAAATATTTTAAAAGAATTCCATAAATTTCATACAGTAATAAATGTCTGTGTCAGCCTTTTGATGAAACAACTTATTCAGTTTGATCAACTGTGACTGACGTGGCGAAAGCATGAATTAATTGAACCAAACCGTCTCTTCGCTGGAAGGCACATCCCGCAAACAGCAGTAACTTTGAAATTGATTTATCTCTCTTTCTGTTTGCGGGAAGAGCCTTCCAGCCCGTCCCTGCCACTCGATTAGGCAGGCGGCTAAAGTAAAAAATATCGTTTTGCAAAGACAAAAATAAAATTTGCCCTACAGCTAACTCGCTGGTACAGGCAATAAGCGTTAATAATAACCTGGCATTCATTCTCATACAAACTTTCTCGTAATCAAGGAACTTTTTGATTGAACGTAAACGCTTATTGCCTATACCAGCGGGGCTAAAATTGAAATATACCCAGTGCTGATAATCCGTTTTTTTTTGATAGATTTGATATGCAATACCTGATTATAAGAAATTTACTATATAAAACATTGTGGCCATGACTAATAACTAGTTGGTTGTATGTGACTGACGGGGCGGAAGCATGGCTTACATAGAAGGAAACTGCTCAACATGACAGTTAAAAAAATTACGTAAAACATGACAGTTTCAAAATAAGCCCTAACAGCTAACTCGGTCGGTTTAATTAATTGCCTTTTGAAACCCGGACTACTTCTCGATCAGCCCCTAAAGTCTATGCGAGCAAATTCATTTCAACNNCTGCCCACTTATCGGGACTATGCCATCTGGACAGCTTCATCATGACACCTAACGCTCGTCAATCTATCGGGACTTTGCAAAAACACATGCCAACCCTGACACGGACGGCAACTCAATTAAACCGCCGGGCCGTTAGCGTTCATCTGCAGACACTTACGAGTCTAGACTGAGACTATTTTCTAGAGTCCTCTTACGACATGACAAATTCATTATACCTAGACAAATTAACGATGAGCAAACGAACGCTAACTCAAATGAACAAGCAAATACGAATTGAGATTTGTAAGCCATCGAACCCCCGCAACATTAAATATCCGATATGAAAAAAAGCAAACAATTCTACTTTATAGTTATATTGAACTTGGTTTCAATTTCTATTTTTGGACAAGATATTAATTGGATCAAAAAATCCGATATACCAATACCAATTAGTAAAGCAAAAGCTGCAATTGTTGACGGGAAAATATATATAATCGGAGGAATCTCCCCTCAATCACAGGGATTTAGTACAACAAATTTTGAATATGATCCAAAAACAGATTCTTGGGCAAAGAAGAAAGATATCCCAACTGGAAGAATAAATTATGCTATAGCAGTTGTGCTTGGGAAAATATATGTGATTGGGGGAGACCCATTCATGAACAAGGTTGAAGTATATGACCCAAAGACTAATACTTGGGATTCAGTTAGCAGTATGCCCACGAAAAGGCAACATGTTAGTTGTGCTGTGGTAACTGATAAAATATACGTAATTGGTGGATTGGAAAATGTCTGCTGTCCGCCTTTTCCTGAAAGGTGTGATTGGGAAAAATGTACCAAAATCTCAGATAAAAATCAAGTATTTGATCCTAGAACGGGTTATTGGAAAACTTTAAAATCCATGCCATCACCAAGACATGGACATGATATAATATCAGTAAATGATAAGATTTATGCAATTGGAGGAATGGGAAATAAAACTTCAATGTGGGCTCCACTAAAAACAGTGGAAGAATATGATCCAGCAACAGATACCTGGACAGGGAAAAAAGAAATGCCAACTACTAGAGACGGTTTTGGATATTCTGTTCAAAATAATAAAATATATTTGTTTGGTGGCTGGATCACTGAACAACTGCAGACAAATACAACTATTGTTTATGATACAAATACAAATACCTGGTCAGTTTCAACAAATATTCCTGAAAAGACTGGAGCATTTGCATATGCATCAAATGGAGATAAAGTTTACTTTTTTGGAGGAGATAAAGAAGATTACACCGAGATCTATTCCTATAACTATGAGGGAATAATATTAAACCGATAAAAATAGGTCTAGCAAGACAAAAAAATGAAACGCTAACTCGGTCGGTTTAATTAATTGCCTTCGTCAGCCCGGACAAATCCGTAATGCATTACAAAGTCAATGAGAGTTAACTTTCAGCAACTTATTAAATCTTCTGGCACCCGGACAGATCATACTGCCGAGACAAAGTCAATAGGGCTGCCGGCCGACGCTCAGTTGTCATGGTTTTTGCATTCCATCTTGACAACTTTATCGTGNNTGACACCAAACGCTCGTCCATCTATCGGGACTTTGCAAAAACGCGTGCCAACCCTGACACTGACGGCAACTCAATTAAACCGCCGGGCCGTTAGGTTTCATAGCCTTCGAAAAACCGATAACCTGCTTTTAAGACAATTTACCATGACACTTAGATTTCGTTCTCTTATCGGGACTCAGTCATCTACCAATTTTATCTTGACATGACCGGCTTGCTCCCTCGCTCACTTGCATATGATAATTCACGGTTTTGTTTTTTGAAATTTACAAAACCGGCTCATGAGCATCATCTGCAAGTTGGCCCCCCGCCTCACAAGCCTGGTTCACTGCCTTTTATCGGGACTTTAATAATGCTACGAAACCTAACGTCATTTGGAAAATTCCTTATCCGGACTAATAGCATTTCAGTAACCAAGACAAAATAATATTTAACCGTAATTCATCAAAACGATTTACAAATACTAAATAAGACAAATATTTTTTTTCAGATGAGAATTATATTTAATACTTTTGATACATCATACCGATTGAGCTTAAAGTTGTTTGACAAGCTCATAACTTAAGGTTTCTTGATTTAATAAAAAGTTACATTTATGAAGAAACTACTAATTCTATTAATTTGTTCCCTTATATTTATCGAATGTAATAAAGTCAATAATGCTCCATTTGACGAGAATGACCCATCGATATTATATAAAAATAACATAGCTGATGGTTTTTATATGGGCAATTTTGTCTATCAAGGTAAAAGTTATTGGTGCGAAATAGAATTTAATAATAATATATACGAAGAATGGCCATCTGGGGGCGCTGCTTATCAAAAAGAGATGAGTTGCCTAACTACCGGGACTGATACTATTGTTAACGGGGTACTTTCTTTTAAACTCAACGATTATAAATTCAAAGGGTATCCATTATCATGTAATCCTTCAATGATATTGCCAGGTGACTACAAGATTCACCTGATTACCGAGAATGATTCGATTGTTTTTAGTAAAGGTGTTGAAAACAATAAAATAAAATACCATTTAAAACGAATCATCCTGTAACAATCCAAGAAAAATTGCTACGAAAACCTAACACGGATGGTATAGGTAATTGCCTTCAGCAGCCCGGACAGCTTAGTAATCAGCTCCATAAGTCTATGCGATCAAATTCCTTTCAACTTATCAAATTTTATTGCTCCCGGACTAATCCTGCTACCGAGACAAAGTCAATAGGGCTGCCGGCCGGCGCTCTGGTGCCTTGTTTTTTGCTCGCCATCTGGACTATTTCATCATGACCCAAAGCTCACATCCCATACCCGGACTTGGTACCATCAAGACAGTTTCATCGTGACTCAAGACTTATCGTCCACCTACCGGGACTGGCAAAAAACGCGGCACCTCGACGCTGACGCCAACTCATTAAACCGCTGGGCCGTTATGGTTAATTGCAAGGATTTCTGCACGTTAGACATTTCACAAAGCAACTAACCATAACAGAAAAACAAAATTACTTTACCAAGACAACTTCTATTCATTTACCGGGATTAGTTGGATAGACAAATTTCATATGACGAGACGACCCCTTGCAATCTACTGCGACTACTAAAACCTTGACATAGGCCGAAATCGAAGACAACTAACCATAACCGAAATTGTTTTTGTATATGTATCAGAATGTCAATATAATACCTTTATGTATTTCTGTCTTTATGATGGGCTTCGGGGGTGTAATATAAAATTGTTTCAAATGACAATAAGGTTTAATTTTGATTCTAATATGAACTAAGTCGAAACTTTGATGGGTAAACGGAAATAAGACTATGCATAAACTACTATTAAGCTAGCACAATAATTTATTGACACATCATAATACAAATGGCAAATTCAAAAATAAAGGAACATATAATTATTGCAAACAATTCCAGACTAAAAATAATTAGCTTGATTTCATTAGGCTTTTCCGTTTTTGCTTTATATACTGATTTTCTGGTCCATGGAGTTTGGCATGCCGAATATTTGTATTTATATAAAATACTTGATATTGTTTTTGCTATAATATCAGTTTCAGCAATTTCTTTCTTTTGGCTGTTAAAAATTAAAAATATTAATCTACAAAAGACCGGTATAATATTATTCCCTTTCTTAATTATAGTTTGGTCCGCGGTTATTACCGGTATTGATTTTAGTTTTTTGGGGCTTTCCACTTTGATAACAGTCGTTCTCGTAGCTACATTTTTTCTTTATCTCAATCTAATAGTTTCAATTTTATATTTTGTTAGCTCCGGCCTTGTACTTTTGACAACTTTATATTTAATGGGGAATATAAAAGATAATTACCTTTCTCTTATATTTATACTTATTCCTATTATCGTCATTTCTGTTCTAATTTCTGCAAGAAATTATAAATACAAAAAAAATGATTTATTCCAACAGGGGAAAATAGAGGAGATTAATAATAAGTTGAATGATTCCAATAAAAATTTGGAAGCAGAAGTTGAAAAACGCACGAACGAAATAGTAATAGCCCTAAAAAAAGCCGAAGAGAGCGACAGGTTAAAAACAGCATTCCTGTCAAATATTTCCCATGAAATTAGAACTCCACTTAATGCTATTCTTGGATTTTCTGAACTACTTCAAAATACTACAAATTCACAAGAAGAGATGAAGTTCTTTTTGGAACAAATACAGTACGGGAAGGATGACTTATTGGATCTAATTGAAAATGTGGTTTTTGCCTCAAAAATTGACATCCTGCAATCTGTTCCAATTAAGAAAGAGTTTAATCTGAATGAATGTTTGAATAAGTTAGTTTCCGACTCAAAAAAATTAATCCATAGAAACAATAAATCAGAAATAGAAGTCCTTTCACATCTTGATTCTACCTATGATATTATTATTGAATCAGATGAAAATAATATGATAATAGCAGTACGGCAACTTTTAAGCAACGCAGTTAAATATACTGATTCCGGGGAAATTGAGATCGGAACAAAACTGATTGATGACTGCGAAGTGGAGTTATATATAAGAGATACAGGAATAGGTATAGACGAAAACGAATTTGAGAAAATCTTTGACAAATTCTATAAAGTAGAGTCAAACCCGAATAAATTATTTCGTGGCGCCGGTATTGGATTAACAATTGTCAAAGGAATTGCAGACAACATGGGGGGAAAGGTTTGGCTGGACTCAAAAATTGGGCAAGGATCAACTTTTTACTTCAGATTTCCTGTAAGAGTAATCAGAAGCGTATCGAAGTACCATAAGACGGAAAGCAATATCTCAAATATAACTGAAAAATGGGGAGAAACGAGTATATTAATTGCTGAAGATGTTGATATAAATTTAACATATCTTGACAAAGCTCTGAATTTTAGTAATATAACAAGATACCATGCCAAAAACGGGCATGAAGCAATCGAAATCATGAAATCTACTAAGATAGATTTAGTGCTTATGGATATTCTTATGCCTTTAATGGATGGATACGAAGCTGCATCAATTATTAAAACTTTGTTTCCCTCAATTCCTATTATTGCACAGACCGCTATTTATGATAAAAATAACAAAGACTTTGATCTCTCAAATCTTTTTAACGACTATTTGGTTAAACCCATTAGCAGAAATTCATTGATTGAAGTGCTTAACAAATTTCTTAAGACTGTCTGACAATTAACATTTAAAATGACTATCAACTATTTTGCATAAAAAGTTCAACTAAAGATTAATTAATTTACTTACTGTACTGAAACGAATAATCCCGAACTCAGAGTGACAGTTGATAAATTCAATAAATAAAGAACTAACCTTAGCTCGGTCGGTTTAATTAATTGCCTTCGGCAGCCTGGACAGTTTCGTAGTCGGCCCCAAAAGTCTATAAGAGAAAAATCTATCCTACTTATGATATCTTCTGCCACCCGGACTGATCCTGCTACCAAGACAAAGTCAATAGGGCTGCCGGCCGACGCTCAGTTGTCATGGTTTTTGCATCTCCATCTGGACAATTTTATCTTGACGTGACAAATCCGTACCGTTTATCGGGACCAAGTCATCTGGACAGCTTCATCGTGACACCAAACGCTCGTCCACCTATCGGGACTTAGCAAAAACGCATGCCAACCCTGACGCTGACGGCAACTCAATTAAACCGCCGGGCCGTTGTGTTTAATTCGAGACTTCCTGCATTTGAGATGGTTTGATAAAGAACTAATTAGTATCTTTGATAGTATCAAATGATACTATCGTTAATTAAGTTTCTATGAAACCTCCTTACCAGATAACCAATAAGATTGTCGAGTTAATCGCTTCAATTTCTGAAAAAATTGGAGAAGTAAATTCAGCTCATTTATACAGACCTTCAATTGAATTAAGAAAAAAGAACAGAATCAAGACAATTCAGTCTTCCTTGGAGATTGAAGGAAACACTCTTTCTATCGAACAAATAACAGCGATTTTTGAGAATAAAAAAGTTGTCGCACCTAAGAAAGATATTCTAGAAGTAAAAAATGCAATCATTGTTTACGACAGACTCGCAGATTATAAACCATATAGTTTGACATCTTTCTGTAAGGCTCATGAGATTCTTATGAAAGGACTTGTTGACAATCCAGGCAATATCAGAAGTAAATCTGTTGGGATTATCAAAGGTTCGGTAATAACACATGTAGCACCTCTCGGCAACATAGTTCGTTCATTATTGAAAGACTTATTTGACTATCTCAAAAAAGACAAAGACTTACTTCTTATTAAAAGTTGTGTCTTTCATTACGAGGTAGAATTCATCCACCCATTTATGGATGGTAATGGGAGGATGGGCCGACTTTGGCAAACTGTACTTCTAAGACAATATTCCTCAGTATTTGAATTTCTTCCTATTGAATCCTTGATAAAAGCAAAGCAACTTGACTATTACAAAATTCTTGGAGAATCTGACAATAAAGGAGATTCAACTGGATTCGTGGAGTTTATGCTTCAAATCATTAATGACTCGCTTGAGGATTTATTAATCAACCAAAATGTAAACCTGACAAGTGAGGACCGGATAAATATCTTTAAAGAAAAAACAGGATCTGATTCATTCACACGGCAAGATTACATGAGACAATTTAAAGATATTTCATCAGCCACCGCCAGTCGAGATTTAAAAGAAGCCGTTGACAAAGGGACTTTAGAAAAAACCGGTGACAAGAGGACTACTCAGTATAGATTTAAAAATAAAAAACTAAACACAACTCGGTCGGTTTAATTAATTGGCTTCGGCAGCCCGGACAAATCCGTAATGCATTATAAAATCTATGAGAGTAAACATCAACTCACTTATTAAATCTTGTGGCACCCGGACTATTCCTGCTGCCGAGACAAAGTCAGTAGGGCTGCCAGCCGACGCGCTGGTGCCTTGTTTTTTGCACGCTACCTTGACAACTTTATCGTGACANNAATCCTGCCCACTTATCGGGACTCCGCCATCTGGACAGTTTCATCGTGACACCAAACCCTGGTCCATCTATCGGGACTTTGCAAAAACGCATGCCAACCCTGACACGGACGGCAACTAATTAAACCGCCGGGCCGTTAGTGTTAATGGCTGAATAACTGCACATTAGATAGATTTCAAAAACTAATACTCACAGATAAAGCAGAATTTCTTTGACGTGACAACTTCTAATTATCTATGCAATCACAAAAAGAAATTTCAGCTCTCCGTGTAACCATTTGTACTTTCTTGAGTAATCAATAGAGAGAACCTAGAAATAGCTTAATTGGCAATTAACCTGAACAGTAGTAAAATCTAATTATAGAGGAAAAATGAAAATAAAATATGCTGTACTAATACAGACTATGCTTATACTTATTTTGTGTAGTGGGTTCAATAATGCTGTACATGGTCAAGATAGTAGAAATGGCACAATACCAAGTAAGATTATTGAACTTCCTCAAGGCTGCAAACTAGTTTTAGACCCAAAAATATACTTAACCGATACTATTTCAATTGAGATTGTAGCTGGAATACGTAATATTCTGCCTCAAGTACAAAAATTGATACCAGCGGATAGTACAACGATCAAATTAGCAATAAGTAGCGTTAATATCCTACTCGTATGGGGGATTGGGGCGAGGGTTGTTAGCGGCTTTACTGACCATCATCGAGTGGAGACAGTAGAGATAAATTACGATCCAAATCATTCAAACTTTAAGGTAGAGCTTCTTCTGCGCACATTAGTCCATGAACTTCACCATGTATGCCGAGTTCGTATGCCTAACTTTCAGCTTACCTTATTAGAATGTATGGTTAATGAAGGGTTTGCCGATCATTTTATGCTTGAAGTCCTCAATTGTGAAATAACGCCCTTTAGTAGTGCGCTCACAGATGAGCAAATTCAGCAAAACATTATTTGGGTAAAACCATTTACTCGAATTAAGTTTGAATCTTGGACACAGGAATTCAATGATAAATATTTCGTTCCGTGGATGTTCGGTAGGACTGGAGACGACCCGATTCCTCACTGGACTGGATATTCAATTGGATGGAGGATAGTTGAAAACTACATCAGAGCTCATCCTGAAGCTCGAGCGTCATCTTTGGTCTTTACATCTCCTGAGGTAATTGCAAGTTTAACACCTGAATTAAAAAATTAACACTAACACGGACGGTGCTATGAAAAGCATTGCCCCGAGTTTTTGTAAAATTAAATAAAAAACTTAAAAACTTCTTCTTATAAATTCTATAAAATCAGGC
>PLNF01000063.1 GCA_003141715.1 Bacteroidales bacterium
TCTGAGGAAGGGGAGTATTAAAATCATCCACAACATTCTGCCAATATTTAGCAGTAACTATATGTCCCAACGGATACATAAAATCGTGGTTTACCATTTTGGGCATTCCTGTCGTTCCTGATGTAAAATAAAGGAGCATGATATCTTCATTCACAGTTGCCTCATTTTTAGCCGGCCTTACAAAATTTACAGAACTTTTTTCCATCCCTTCTGTAAAATTCAGCCAACCCTCATGTGTTTCACTAATCATCACTTTGTATTTCAATGTTGGTGATTTGCTTTCAGCTTCCTCAATATGTTGAATTACTATTGGATCGGGAAGACATACAATCATTTTAATGTCTGCAGCATTATTTCTGTAAATAATATCTTTTGTAGAAAGCAGATGTGTTGCGGGTATTGTAACTGCTCCGATTTTATTCAATGCGAGCGTACAGAACCAGAACGTATAATGTCTTTTCAGGATAAGCATCACCGGATCACCCTTCCGGATACCAGCCGATCTGAAGAAATTAGCAGCCTTATCGCTGTAATACTTCATTTGTCCAAAGGTAAAGATGGCCTCATTGCCCTTATCATCACACCATACCATGGCTATTTTGGTAGGGTTGTCGGCAGCTATTTCATCAACAACGTCGTACGCAAAGTTGAAATTTTCAGGAATTTTAATTTCAAAGTTTGCTTTGAAGTCCGGGTACGATTTAAACTCAGTCTGTTTAAGATATTTTTCAAGCATCATAATTCTCTTCTCTTTTAATGTTTATAAAACTATTGCCAGAAACCTTACCTGTTTGTTATTCAGAGCTCTCATAGCATGTTTGTATCCTGAATCAAAATAGATTGAATCGCCTTCATTCAGAATAATTTCATGTCCGTCAATTATAATCATCATTGTTCCTTTATTAACAAAATTGAATTCCTGTCCCGGGTGAGAATTAAATTCTAATAACACCTCTTCAGGATTAGGATCAATTGTAACCATGAATGGTTCGGCTTTTTTGTGAATGAAATTATAAGCCAGACTTTCGTACTTGTACTGCTTTCTGCGTTCAAGTTTTAATCCTTTTCCGTTCCTTACGACTCCATAGATATGAAGTTTAGGGTTATCCCCTCCAAGCATTACAGAAAGTTCGACATGGAATAGTTCTGATATTTCAAATATAATTCCCACTGGGATATCAGTATTACCGCTTTCATACTTCAGATAGAGATCTGTCGGAATTCCCAGCTTATTCGCCAGAGTTTCGGCAGAAATTTCGGAGATCTCGCGGATCTCTTTTATTCTTTCAGCAATCTGCTTTATCTGTTCTGTCATAATTGATCAGTTTTTTCGATTCAATATTAATTAAATTATTTAATATGAGTATTGGGAATCATACGTATTACAACATTGATTTTCGCTTCTGAGCTGTATAAAAAGTATTAATTGACTCTTTTTCCCTTTGTGTTACTTTGTGTTTTACTTTCGGATTAAAACTTTAAGTCTTCAGTTCCTCAATTGTTACATTTTTATTAAATCTCATAAAAACTCTGGAAACATTTTATATAAAATTTGTTTCCTAGGTTTTTTGATACTACTTTTGCCGCATGAATGAAGAACTGAAAAATATACTGTTGAAGGTTCGAGAGTTATACATGAAATACGGAATTAAAAGTATAACTATGGATGACGTGGCAAGGGAGCTCAGTATTTCTAAAAAAACTCTTTACCAGTACGTTACCGATAAAGATGACCTTGTTGGAAAATTTATTGACAATGAGATTGAAATAAGGCAGGAGGAGATATCCAAATGTTTCGGATTTGGTTTCAATGCCATTGAAGAGTTATTCGAGATATCGATTTTTATGAATAAATTGATGCGTGATCAGAATCCTGCAACAGAATACGACCTTAAAAAATATTATCCCCAGCACTATCAGAAAACTTTAAAAGCCCACAGAGAAGGAATTTACAACTATTTACTTGTAAACATGGAGAAAGGAGCAAAAGAAGGGCTGTATCGTAAAGATATGAACAAAGAAATAATAGCAAAGCTGTACCTCTGGAGGTCAGAGGACTCTCATCTTAATGATCTGTTTACTGTTGAAGAATTCACTTCGATCAAGCTATTTATAGAATTTCTGACTTATCATATTCGGGGTATTGCAACTGAAAAAGGGATAATGATGTTGGAAAAAAAAGTTAAAGAATTGGAAACTGCTTATAATAAATAATTTGTAATATGAATTTTATGCGTAGATACCTTTTAATGTTTATTCTCCTGGCATTAATTGCTCAAGGCTACAGTCAGGATAATAAAGAAATACTTAAACTTTCAATTTCTGAAGCCCAGTCATTCGCACTTCTGAATAACCGTGAAGTTCAGTCATCAAAAATTGATGTTAAAAGTGCAGACAAAAAGGTTTGGGAAACCCTTGCGGTAGGGTTGCCGCAGATGAATCTGGCAGCGAATTATCTTCATCAGTTCGTGATTCCGGAAATAAATCTTGGACCTTATCTGGATTTAAATGCGTTGCCAGATGGTGTTCTCAACAAAACGGATTTAGTAAATGCTTACCAACCTTCGCCTTCCTTTCCTTTGAGTGTCAGGAACAATACAGCAATCGATTTTACAGTTTCCCAGCTTATTTTTAGCGGGCAGTATTTTGTAGGTCTTCAGGCAACTAAAGTTTTCAAAAAAGTGACTGAGAAAAACCTTGTTAAAATCGAGAATCAGACAAAAGAAACTGTTGCAGACACTTACTATCTTATTTTAGTCCTCGGTGAAAATGGAAGACTCTTAAAAGAAAGTCTGAAATCTGTGGACCAGACCTATAATGAACTTGTAAAGATGAACGAGCAGGGTTTAAATGAGGAAACCGATGTAGATCAGATTAAGATCAACAAATCTAATATCCAAACTCTTATAACTTCTCTTGAGTCTCAAAAGGATATTTCCATGAAACTGCTGAAATACCAGCTTGGAGTAGGATTTGATCGGGTCATTGAGTTAACTGACAGCCTTCCGGGAATTATTAAACAGGGAAATATTCAGTATCTTACCTCTCCTGAGTTTAATGTAAATAACAGTATAGATTACCAACTGGTCAGCAATCAGGAAAAAATTTCCAATTTGATGCTCAAACTGGAAAGGTCAAAGTATTTGCCAACCATATCGTCATTTTACAGGCATGAGGAGCAAACAAATCAACCTTCTTTTAATTTTGCTGTAAAAAATGTTGTCGGGGCCAGTTTAACTTTACCCATATTCACAACCGGAATGCGTAATGCAAGGGTAAGCGAAGCTAAATTTGACCTGGAGAAGTCACAACTGGCTAAAACGAATGCTGAGCAGGGTTTAATTATGGAGTTTGAAACAGCCAGAAGCAATTACCAGACGGCATACAGTAATTTCAATACTAACAGGGAGAGTATGAACCTGAGTAAGAAGGTCTATGATATAACTGTTATCAAGTACAAGGAGGGTGTATCATCCAGCTTTGAGCTTACACAAAACCAGAATCAGTTTTTGACAGCTGAATCGAACTACTACAACTCGGTTCTTTTGCTGTTGAATACCAAAGCAAAGCTCGATCGTATTTTAAGCAGCAGTAAATAANNAACAAGCAGGCACAACTCTCAAAATTAAAACAACAACAGACTGTCATAAGTGATAAAATTAAAACCCTCGAAGCTCAACTCAGCACAGAAAAAAAAGATTCTCTGAATCCCGAAAAATTTAAATTTGTTGGTCTGAAAGCTGTCAGCAGCAATACATTCGACCATTATATAAGGGTGCAGGGTAAGCTGGATGGTGATCAAAATGCAGCTGTTTTTGCGGAAGCTCCCGGCACGGTTTCTTCAAAATTTGCTGATGTTGGTCAGAAAGTCGCGAAAGGACAGGTGTTGGCCCAGATTGATGATCAACAGTATCGCAGCCAGATGCAAGGTCTTGAAACACAATACAAATTTGCTTCTGATCTGTTCGATAAGCAGAAACGCCTCTGGGATCAGAAAATCGGAAGCGAGGTTCAATACCTGCAATCTAAAACAAACAAAGAGTCGCTTGAAAAACAGATTTCGTCTTTAAAGCAACAAGTGGATAAATTTAAGATCAAATCCCCTATTGATGGCACTATTGAAGAGTGTAATATAAAAGTTGGCGGAGTAGTTTCCCCTGATCCTCGTCTGGCTGCCTACAGAGTCGTTGCATTTAAGAATCTGAAAGTGAGCGCTGAAGTATCGGAGGCCTATGCAGCCAAAGTTAAGGAAGGAGACAAACTGATTGTTCTGTTTCCCGATATTAATAAACAAGTAGAAACAAAAGTTGATTTTGTCAGCAAATACATCAATCCTGTAAACAGAACTTTCATAATTGAAACCAAACTTTTAGATGGAATTAATGATCTCAAAGCTAATATGATAGCAATTATTCAGATAAATGACTATCACACAGATAAAGCTATACAGGTTCCAATGAATGTGATCCAGACCGATCAGGTTGAAAGTTATGTTTATGTTGTTCGCCCGAAGGATAAATACAATGCGGCATTCAAACAACAAGTTGTTCTTGGGAACAGTTATAACGGTGTTGCAGAAGTTCTTAAGGGCTTATCTGTCGGAGATAAGGTAATATCAGTTGGTTATCAGGAACTGGTGGATGGCGAATATGTAAGATTTTAAGTACAATCTGATATTCAAATTATCAGAGAATAAAAAGATATTTTCATGGAAAAAAAGTATAAAGAATTCTTCGCTACCAGCTGGGCAATTGATAACAAGATCAGTGTTTATGTTCTGGTATTTATTATAGCAGTATTTGGTTTAATCAATTATTACACTATTCCTAAAGAACAGATCCCCGAGATTGTGATCCCAATGATAAATATTAACACAATTTATCCTGGCACATCACCTTCCGACATGGAGAACCTGGTAACAAGACCCCTGGAGAAGAATCTGAAATCAATAAGCGGTGTTAAGAAGATCACATCCCGTTCCGTACAGGATTTTTCTGCAATAATCGTCGAGTTTAACACCGGAATTGAGATTAAAGATGCGAAACAGAAAGTAAATGATGCCGTAGACAAAACTAAAAAAGATTTACCAACCGATCCCTCTTTTATTGAACCATCGGTAATGGAGATTGATCTCTCAGAAATCCCTATTCAATATATCAATCTCTCAGGTGATATACCGCTTGACCGTCTGAAGAAATATGCAGATGATATGAAGGACAGGATTGAAAGTCTTAAGGAAATTACGCGCATTGAAATCGGAGGTGCTCTCACCAGAGAAATCCAGGTTGATGTTGATATGTATAAGATGAAGGCTGCCAGTCTTACTTTCAGAGATATCGAACAGGCAGTCAGCCTTAATAACATGACAGTGTCCGGTGGCAATATAGATCTCCAGCAAATGAGCCGTTCTATCAGGGTAGTTGGCGAAGTGACAAATATTGATGAGGTGAAGAATATAATATTAAGTACCAGCAGCGGGGCTATTATTAAACTCAGAGATATTGCTACCGTACGTGATGGTTTTCATCAACCTGAGAATTTTGCACGTTATAACGGGAAAAACGTAGTAACGCTTAACGTGATAAAGAAAAGCGGTCAGAACCTTCTTGATGCCTCAGATAAGATAAAAGCGATTATTGCTGACATGCAGAAAACCAAACTTCCATCGAATCTTATTGTTCAGGTTACCGGTGACCAGTCGCGTAACACACGGAATACAGTAAATGAGCTTAATAATACTATAATACTCGGATTCATTTTTGTAACAATTGTTCTGATGTTCTTTATGGGACTGATAAATGCCCTTTTTGTGGCTTTTTCGGTTCCATTATCTATGGCTATTGCATTCATCTTTCTTCCATGGATTGGTTTCACTATGAATATGCTTGTGATGTTTGCATTCATTTTTGCCCTTGGAATAGTTGTTGACGATGCCATTGTGGTTATTGAGAATACCCACCGTATTCACAAGAAAACTAAAATGGATATAACTTCCTCTGCCAAGTTTGCGGCGGGAGAAGTTTTTGTTCCGATACTTTCGGGTACCCTGACAACTCTTGCGCCATTCTTCCCACTTGCATTCTGGCCGGGAGTGGTTGGAAGTTTTATGGTTTTTATACCAGTAACTCTTATCATCACACTTTTCGCTTCATTAATTGTTGCATATATATTTAATCCGGTATTCGCAGTTGATTTCATGAAACTTGATGATGAAGACGCACCTGTTAATAAGCGCAATGTGTTCAAAACTACTGCCGTGATAGCATTGATATCATTACCATTCTATCTGTTGGGAGCCAGAGGAATTGGTAATTTAACAATATTCATTGCAATTTCTTTCCTTGGTCATGAACTATTCGGCTATAAGGTATTGAGAAGATTTCAGTCCCATTTCATTCCGGCTTTGATGAAGAAATATGAAAATACCCTGAAATGGGTATTGAAAGGTAAAAGGCCGGCTTATCTGCTGGGGGGTATGGTTGCCCTTTTTGTGTTTACAATGGTTTTAGATAATATTGTTAAGCCGAAAGTAGTTTTTTTCCCGAATAATGAGCCAAATACCATAAATACTTTTGTTAAAATGCCCATTGGTACCCAGATAGAGGTAACCGATTCTGTTGCCCGTATTGCCGAACATCGAATTATGAGCGTACTTGGTGAAAAGAATCCCATTGTGGAATCTGTTGTTACAAATGTTGCCTTTCTAGCCTCAGATAATACATTCGATAATTCAAGCAAATCATCTAATCTAGCTAAAATAGCAGTTAATTTTGTTGAGTATAAGTACCGGCACGGAAAAAGTACAAGTGTGTATATGAATAAAATGCGTGAGGCTTTGAAGGATATCCCGGGTGCTGAAATAGTTGTTGATAAAATAAAAATGGGACCTCCGACTGGGAAACCAATTAACATAGAAATATCAGGAGAAGATTTAGTACAGCTCGCTGCGACTGCTGATAACTTTAAACGATTTGTTGATTCATTGCAGATTGGTGGTATAGAGGAGTTGAAATCTGACTTTGCTACTACCAAACCGGAAATACTGATTGTTCTTGACCGCGAAAGAGCCAATTCAGAAGGTATTACTGCAGCGGTAGTTGGAGATGCAATCAGGACAGGCCAGTTGGGAAAAGAAGTATCCAAATATCGTGAAGGTGAGGACCAATACTCAATCATGTTGCGTTTTGAGGAAAATCAACGCAAAGATCTGGAACAGTTGCTCAATCTTACAATTACATACCGTGATATGACCTCAGGCCTCATACGTCAGATTCCTTTGTCAGTAGTTGCACATGTTGAATATGTGAACAGCTATGGACAGATTAACCGCCTTAATCTGAAGAGAGTAATTACTGTCTCATCCAACGTTCTGGACGGATTTAATGCAAACCTGATAAATGCCCAACTGCGTAAAGTGATCCCTCAGTTTGCAAAACCCATGAATGTTGATATCCGCCTGACCGGTGAACAGGAAGATCAGGCAGAATCCATGATATTCCTGTCTAAAGCAATGATTCTCTGTTTGTTCCTGATCATGTTTATTCTTATTACACAATTTAACTCAATGTCCAAAGCTCTGATAATAGTATCGGAAGTAATATTCAGCCTTATTGGAGTGTTATTGGGTTACATGCTCTTCGGCATGACAATTTCAATTATTATGACAGGCATGGGAATTGTGGCACTGGCCGGAATTGTAGTCAGGAATGGAATATTACTTGTGGAATTCACCGATAGATTAAAAGAACAGAAAGTTAAAACACGGCAGGCGATTGTTCAGGCAGGACTGACACGTATCACACCTGTGGTTCTGACAGCTACTGCTACAATTCTTGGACTGATCCCGTTAGCTATCGGGATGAACATCAATTTTGGCACATTGCTGACTGATTTAAATCCGCACCTGCATTTTGGCGGAGATAATGTAATGTTCTTCGGACCTCTGTCGTGGACAATAATTTTCGGGTTAAGCTTTGCTACATTCTTAACGCTGGTTTTAATTCCAGTGATGTATTCTGTGAATTATACCCGAAATATAAGGAGACAGCGTCGTAAATTGCAGAAGATGATACAAAAAAACAAACTTCAATAGACAGATAAATTACGATTTAAATCAGGTAGGGTCATGCAATTGCGTGACCCTTTTTTCTAAAATGGCTTTTTCTACTTTTGTATATGAACATTCATATCGCAATCAATTGTTAAATAATTTGCATTTACATCTGAACAATTAAATTAAATTTGATGTTAAATTGTATCATTTACATTAATCCTTGGTTATTATGGCAACTAATGACAATTCCTCACAAGATTTCCACCTGAACAAAGCTCTTGAACACCTGAATTCAGTACTTGTTACCGGTGAAACGATTGAAGCATGGGCAATCCAGCGAAGACTGTTTGCCTTGACTAACAGGCGGATTCTTATTGCTGCAACATCGGGGCGGTTCATTAAAATTAAAAGGGGTTTACTTGGTGGATTTGATATGACCGATTTTAGATGGCAGGATCTTGGTGATGCCAAAATAAAAGTAGGAATATTCGGAGCCGATATATTTATGAAGATTTTTGGTTCTGCTGATTTGGCAATTTCCAAAGATTCAAATAGGGTTTTGATTTTACCTGGTTTCAGAAAAGATCAGGCTGAAAAAATTTATCGTCTGGCACAGGCTCAGGACCAATCGTGGAGGGAAAAAAGACGTATACGTGAGCTTGAAGAATTAAGAGCAAAATCCGGTGGTGTTACTATTGGAACTAACCCCGGAATTCAGCAAACAGGTAATGCCTCGGAGGATGCAGCCACAAAACTGCAGCAAGCCAAAGATATGCTGGAGAAGAAGCTTATCACAGATTCGGAATATGAATCAATTAAGGCACGTATTATAAGCGGGCTATAATCATTATAAAACAATTTTTATGAAAAACATTCTTTTAGGGGCTTTCCTCCTCTGTTCATTTATGTCTTTTTCACAGAAACCCGATTCTGTCAAAACGGAAAGCTGGAAAAACATTTATCGTGCCAGCGCAACAAAAATTAATGATCTGGTTAATACAAAACTCGATGCCGGTTTCGATTATTCAAAATCGTGGATGTATGGTAAAGCCTGGATTACTCTTCATCCTCATTTTTACCCTACTGATTCCTTAAACCTCGATGCAAAATCCATGAATATTAATGACGTGTCAATAGTTAAGGGCAGCAAAAGGTATCCTTTGAAGTATCGCTATGATAGTTTAAATCTTTATATCACTCTTGATAAAACATACAAGGCTGGTGAGAATTATACTGTTTTTATTGATTACATAGCTAAGCCCAACGACATAAAAAAGAAAGGGAGCGCAGCAATATCAGGCGGCAAAGGTCTGTATTTTATAAACCCTCTTGGCAAGGATAAAAAGAAACCGACTCAGATATGGACACAAGGGGAAACTGAATCCAATTCAGGTTGGATGCCCACTATAGATAAACCTAATCAAAGACAAACTGATGAGATCAGCATGACAGTTCCTGATAAATACCAGACACTATCAAATGGAATCCTTGTGAGCCGAAGGAAAAACAACGATGGAACCCGCACTGATACCTGGAGGATGAATTTGCCACATGCTCCTTACCTTACGATGATGGCTGTTGGTGAATACTCCATCATTAAAGACAGCTATAAGGGCAAGGAAGTGAGTTACTATGTCGAAAAAGAATATGCTCCTGTGGCACGAAAAATTTTTGGTCTTACTCCTGAAATGATAGGATTCTTTTCGAAGATAACTGGTGTGGACTATCCCTGGCCCAAATATTCGCAAATTGTTGCAAGAGACTATTTAGGCGGAGCAATGGAAAACACTACAGCTACACTGCATAATGCATCTGCACAACAGGATGCAAGGCAGTTGGTTGATCAAAACAGATGGGAAGATGTTATCTCTCATGAACTCTTTCACCAATGGTTTGGGGATTATGTTACATGCAAAAGCTGGAGTAACTTAACATTGAATGAATCATTTGCCGATTTCAGTGAAATGCTCTGGGAAGAACATAAACACGGCAAGGATGCCGGCGATGAGCATAATTTTAACAGTATGCAGATGTATCTGCAGGGAGGGAATGATAAGAAAGACCTGGTTCGATTCTTTTACAAAGACCGTGAGGATGTGTTCGATCTGGTGAGTTATCAGAAAGGGGGGCGAATTCTGAATATGCTCAGAAATTTTGTAGGTGACAGCGCTTTTTTCAAATCACTTAACCTATACCTCAAAACAAAAAAATTTAGTTCAGCTGAAGCCCAGGATCTGCGTCTTGCTTTTGAAGATATTACAGGCCAGGATCTTAACTGGTTCTGGAACCAATGGTATTATGGAAGTGGTCATCCAAAACTTGATATTAATTATGATTATGACGCTACAAGTAAAACCGCTAAAGTATTTATTAAGCAAACTCAGCCGGTAAAGATATTTAAGCTGCCAATCTCAATAGATGTCTATCAGGGTCTGGAGAAAAAGCGTTATAAGGTATTGATTGAACATCAGGCTGATACTTTCATTTTTCACGCAGTTTCCAAACCAGATCTGATAAATGTAGACGGAGATAAAATCCTTCTTTGCGAAAAAACCGAGAACAAAACTCTTGATAATTATATATTTCAATACAAAAATGCCGGATTATATCTCGACAGGAGAGAAGCTATCGATTTTGCTGCCAGGAACCAGAGTGATGATCACAATGCCCTGGATCTTATGAAAACTGCTTTGAAGGACAGGTATTATGGATTACGAACTTATACTTTGCAAAAACTATATATTCAAAATGACTCCGTGAAGAAGTCAGTTGAACCCATTCTGGCTGATATGGCGGAGAACGATCCAAAATCATTGGTAAGAGCAAGTGCAATTGCAACTCTGGGAAGATATAAGAAGGAAGCATATAAACCATTGTTCCTTAAATCAATTAGTGATTCATCTTACTCAATTGCGGGAAGTGCCCTGGTTGCACTTGGAGCCATTGATACCACTTTAGCTCTGGATAAAGCCAGGTTTCTTTCAAACCAGCAGATCAAAGGAGAGTTTTCTGATGTAGTAAATAATATATTATTCACATACTCCAGTGAGAATGATTTTGATTCACTGGCTGCACGATTTGATAATATGCCATTCGGGAATGAGAAATATATGATACTTCAACCATTTGCCAATCTTTTGAAAAGAACAAAGAATCCAGTCAATTTCATGAAGGGTATTGATATGATTGTCAGGTTTCGTGATACGATTCCGGAACAATATAGCAAGATGATGGCCCCTTACTTTAACGGTATGATTTTAAGCGGAATAGTCTCGAGCAAGCAATCGAAGGGTCTGACTGAACAGGCCGATTATGTAAAATCTAAACTGCCCGGGAAAGCTACGCCCGCTGTAGTTGCTGAGTTTCCGGTAGAATCACTGCAGAAGTATGTTGGTGATTATGAACTTGAAGAAATATTAGTTAAAGTTTCACTTAAGGATAATAAAACGCTCAGCCTGATTATTCCTGAGCAGCCTGATATGGAATTATTCCCCGTATCCAAAGACAAATTTTCAATAAAATACATGGAAGGGTATTCAGTAGTATTTACAAACAATGATAAAGGTGAAGTAACCCAATTTGTATTGAGTTCTCCTGACGGAGACATAAAAGCGACGAAGAAGAAATGAAGCAGATCTCGGCTATATTTTGATAAATAATTTATTCTTATACAACCAATAACACATATACCACATGGTGGCCCAGATACCGAGACTGGTGATTATTTCAACTGTCTTTTCTCCTCCCCACGAAAAGATTAAACTGCTGAAAGGAGCTACGATTCTGTGAATCAGACCGGCACCGCCAATTGAAAAGAAGAGATATATGAAGATGCTGTTCATTCCGACTATTATAAACATTCTCGATCCGGCCACGAATTGTTTTTTGACATCGATCAGCCAGTAACAGAAACAAAGTACAAGAATGGCCCATCCTCCGCTTGCAAAAACAAATGAGGATGTCGCAATCTTTTTAATAATGGGGGTTACATTTAATAAATCAAGAGAATATCCTATAATTAAGGCTGAAACTCCCGCAACCAGCAATATCTGGATTTTTTTTGTCGTGGGTTTATCGCTCATCAGAAGCTTGCCGCAAAGTACTCCCCAAACCGTATGAGCTGTAGTCGAAACAAAGTTTAATGTTGCCCACTCATTTGCCTTATCAACTCCCTCAATCTTATTATTGAACCATGCTCCGAGATTCTCAAAATTAACCCAGGGATGGTTAAATCCCTCAACGGGGAAAAAACGATATGCCAGATCTATAAGCAAGAGAATAACTAATGTGAAAATCAATTGAAATTTAAAGCTTTTATTCCTGATCAGAAATGCAACCAGATATGTGACTGAAAGTTGTGCCAGGACATTCTGAAACCTGAAAACAAGTTTTCCTGCATCCGCAAAATAAAGAGCCCATCCGAGGAACAGTAACAGACATGAACGTTTAATTGCATGCCGGGTAATAGTTTGGAGACTGTCACCCTTTTTTAACCTGTTGGCTACTGCAAAAGGAATCGCAACCCCTACAATAAACATGAAAAAAGGCTGAATAAGATCCCAGAAATGTAATCCGTGCCATTCGTGGTGGCTGAACTGAATCCCAAGAAATTGAATTATGCCAACATGAGATTTCTCCAGCTGACCATACAGCTCGGTAGCTTCTCCTGCTAGAAGGAACATTGTAAAGCCCCGGAAGAAATCTATTGATGTTATCCTGCCTGGGGGAACAGGATTCAGTATTTGTGCATTTGGATCCATTTTTCTATTAATTTTATTCAAGTAAATTTATTGTTTTGTTTTCTGAATATCAAATTCAAAGCAGTAAGATTGTAAGGAATTTAAAAATGACTGAGATGCAACGACAACAAACAAAAAAAGTGGCCATCGTCTTTGGAAAGCGATATCTGATTCTTCCTTTTATAAGTGTAATATTCTTTGGGCTGACAGGATGCAACCCAAAACCTCATTCCGAAAAACCAGGGAAACTTAGTACCGATACGACGGCTGTGAAAAACAAGGTTGATCTGGCAAAGATTAAAATTGGTTATTGTACTCCGTCGCTTAACGCACCTTTCTATGTTGTTCTTACACAGTATGTTCAGAAGTACTCGGAAGGATATGGCATGAAATTCGTCTCGGCAGACGGGCAGGACGACATTATCAAACAAATAACATCGATGGAAGATCTGATAGCAGCAGGTGTAAATGTATTAATACTTAACCCGCTTGACCATAAAGCTCTTGTGCCAGCTGTTAATGCTGCTGTAAAATCAGGTATCCCTGTATTTATTGTTGATAGTTATATAGATCCTGCAGCTAATTATATTACATCGGTTCAGGCAAACAACCAGGGCAACGGGGAACTGATAGGAGAATGGATTGTGAATAAAATGGGTAAAACAAAAATAAAAGCTGCTCTGATTAGCGGTAGTCAGGGCAACCCGATAGGAAAGGAAAAACGACTCGGATTCATACGCGGTTTTTCAGAAGCTCAGTTGATGACCCAGGGAAATGTTGACCTGACTATCGTATCGCAAGGTTGGGGCAACTGGACAAACAACGGGGGATTAAAAGCTATGGAAGATATTCTGGTAGCAAACCCTGATATTAATTTACTGGTAGCTGAGAATGATGCTATGGGGATGGGGGCGCTTAAAACAATCAATGAATCGGGGAAAGCATCAAATATTACTGTAGTTGGTTTTGACGGACAAAAAGAAGCTTATGAATTGATAAAGGAGGGGAAATTTGGTGCTACTGCTCTTAACAGTCCTAAGGAGTTAGCAAGACTTGTGGTTGAGGCTGTGGTTAAATATTTGAATGGGGAAAAACAAATTGAAAAAGTGATCTATACCCCTGCAGCCCTGATAACTAAAGATAATGTGGACCAGTATTATGACCCAAAAGCTATTTTTTAAAGAAAACAGCAGATGCAGGATGAACAGAGTTGAATTAATAAATATTTCAAAATCTTTCGGCGGGATTGCAGCACTAAAGTCAGTCACGTTAAAAGTCATTCCAGGAGAAATCCATGCCCTTATCGGAGAAAATGGAGCAGGTAAGTCAACTCTGGTGAAAATTCTTTCCGGGGCATATTCAAAAGATAGAGGGCAGATTTTTCTCGATGGAGCAGAAGTTCAGATCAGGAACACTCACGACAGCAAAAAACTGGGAATTGGCATAATTTACCAGGAATTTTCACTCGTTCCTGCATTATCGGTTGCAGAAAATATTTTCTTAAATCAATTGGGCACAACAGGATACTGGATGAGGTGGGGCAAAATCAGGAAAAAGGCTGAAGACCTCATACATAATATTGGTTTCAGCATTGATCCATCACTGAGAGCTGGTGATCTGAGTATAGCTGAGCAGCAGATAATTGAAATTGTTAAGGCATTATCAGAAAATGTGAAAGTGTTGATTCTGGATGAACCTTCAGCAGTACTTGGACCCCAGGAGATTCAAAAGCTTTTCAATACCCTGGACAGACTTAAGAAAGAAGGTGTCGCTATCATTTATATTTCACACCACCTGAACGAGATTTTTCAGATTGCTGACAGGGTGACTGTACTTAAAGACGGAATTTCCAGCGACAGCTTAAAAGTATCTGAAACAAACAGGGATTCCATAATAAGACTGATGTTGGGGAGATCGCTCGATGCGATGTACCCTGTGCGTAATTCAATTATTGGAGAAGAAGTATTAAGAGCAGTCGACATTTGCCTGGCAGATAAGGTAAAAGGTATTTCATTTGGCATAAAAGCAGGGGAAATAGTCGGTATTGCCGGTCTGGTCGGCAGTGGCCGTACTGAAACATTAAGAGCCATTTTTGGTGCTGACAGACTGAAAAAAGGGAAAATATTCTTGTTTGGAAAGGAACATAAAATCGGTTCTCCCAGGAAAGCAGTGAAGATGGGTATCGGTATGGTACCTGAAGACAGAAAACAACATGGAGTGATTCTTCCTCTAAGTATTAAGCAGAATATCAGTTTAACTGATTTGAATGGGATTTCAAATCCTTTTGGCTTTATCAAAGCGAAAAGAGAGAAGAATAATGCCAATGGCCTGATCACCACACTGGCCATCAAAACGGAAAATGAAGATCAGGAAGTGAGTAAGCTAAGCGGAGGAAATCAACAAAAAGTGGCATTGGCAAAATGGCTTAACAGAGAGTGCAGAGTAATGATTATAGATGAGCCGACACGCGGTGTTGACGTGGGAGCTAAGGTGGAGATATACAATCTTATTAATGAACTTTCGCACAAAGGTGTGGCAATTCTTGTGGTTTCTTCCGAATCTTCTGAATTAATGGGTATATGCGACCGTATATTTGTCATGCGGAAAGGTATGATTCAGGGAGAACTGGAAAAAAAGGAATATTCCGAAGAGGAGATATTGCGTTTGTCAATAGGTGCCAATTAACATCATATTAAAAATGAAAATTACAGCAGGTTTAAAAAGATATTTAGATTTTTTTGTAAAGTATAATACAGCCTTTATTTTTCTTATAATGCTTGTGGTTTCGGCAAGCATATCAGATGTGTTTTTTTCTTCTGCTAATTTATTCAATCTGGTAAGGCAGGTTACACCCGTGGGTATCATCAGCATGGGGATGTTACTGGTTATCCTTACCGGTGGTATAGATCTTTCAGTTGGTTCAATTGTTGCCATGGTTGGCCTGTTATGTGCCTTATTTACTCACAATATGTCTTTACCTTTGGCAATACTTGCATCTCTGGCTTGCGGACTACTGGTTGGAAGTGTATCAGGCTATCTGGTTTCAATTCATAAGCTGGCCCCTTTTATTGCAACACTCGCAATTATGTCTGTTGTCAGAGGACTTGGTTTTATTTTTTCAAAAGGAGCTCCCATTCTGGTTGATGAACATGCTTCTGCCTTAACAGACTTCGGTAGTGGTAATTCTCTGGGTATTCCCAATCCGGCGCTGATATTGTTTTTAGTTTTTGTAATCACAGCCGTTATGCTGAAGTATAATATTTTCGGACGTATAATAATTGCTATTGGCAGCAATGAAGAGGCCGTAAGATTATCGGGAATAAAAGTTTCAGTTTATAAATTCAGTGTATATGCTATTGCAGGTGTTCTTTCTGCTGCTGCCGGTATTATAACTACAGCAAGAACTGCTGTCGGTTCTCCGGTCATGGGCGTTGGAATGGAACTGGACGTGATAGCAGCCGTGGTAATAGGCGGTGCCAGTTTAAGTGGTGGTAAAGGTTCAGCCATAAATACACTTCTTGGTGTTCTAATCCTGGGAATGATCGGCAATATAATGAACCTGATTAACATTCCGGCATATTCACAGCAGGTCATTAAAGGATTGATTATCATCTTCGCTGTGTTATTACAACGTTTCCAGAGCAGCAACATTTAATTGGTTATGAAGGAGATAATAAAACTAAATGCAAAAAATCTTTCACTGCTTCCAAAAGAAGTGAAAACACCTGCCTATGACCGGACAAAAATAAAAGCCGGAATTGTTCATATTGGCATTGGAGGGTTTCACAGGTCACATGAAGCTTATTATGTGGATAAGTTGCTGGAACAGGGCTCAGCTGACTGGGGAATATGTGGCGTGGCATTACTGGATATTGACAGAAGGATATTTGATACATTAGTTAATCAGGATGGTTTATATACTTTAATGATCACTGAACCGGACGGCACTCTAAATGCCAGGGTCATTGGTTCAATCATAGAATGTCTCTTTGCACCCTCAGATCCTGAAGCTGTACTTGAAAAGATGGCAAATCCGGATATTAAAATCATTACACTTACAATTACAGAAGGAGGATATAATTTCGATGCAGCTACCGGTGAATTCCAAATAACAGAACCTGCAATTCAATGGGACCTGAATAATCATAAAAATCCAAAAACGGTTTTCGGATATCTTTCACAGGCGTTGAAACTCCGAAGAGACAGAGGCATTTCAGGATTGACCATTCAGTCGTGTGATAATATCCAGAAAAATGGTCATGTAATAAAAAAAATGCTTTTATCGTATGTTAAAGAAGCGGAACCCGGATTGATAAGCTGGATTGAAAAGCATGTTACTTTTCCTGATAGTATGGTGGATCGAATTACACCTGTAACAACATTATCAGATATTGAGAATCTTAAAAATGTCTATGGTATTGATGACGCCTGGCCTGTTGTTTGTGAGCCTTTTATTCAATGGGTCATCGAGGATAATTATTCAAACGGAAGACCGGAATGGGAATCTGTGGGAGTACAGTTTGTTCACGATGTAAGTCCGTATGAAAAAATGAAAATAAGCTTGCTGAATGCGGGGCACTCATTACTGGGATTTTCAGGTTCACTTTATGGTTGTAACACTATTGATGAAACAGTAAGGATCCCATTGTTCGGATCATTCCTTCGTGAATTTATGGATATTGAGGTGACTCCCGTTTTGGGGGAAGTTGAAGGAATCAATATCGAAGATTACAAAGACAGCCTGATTCAAAGATTTGGAAATAAGAACATTAAAGATAAGTTGTCCAGAATTTGTCTTGAAAGTTCAGCTAAAATACCCAAGTTTTTATTGCCTACCATAATGGAACAATTGGAAAGAGGTGGCGAGATTAAGCGGAGTGTTCTTGTAATAGCTGCATGGTGCCGATACCTGGAATTAGCCGATACAAAGGGACATGATTATGAAATTGAGGATAAGATGGGAGTTGTTTTGCGCACTGAAGCATTAGCATCAATCAGTGATGATCCGCTCGCTTTTCTAAAGATTGAGACTATATTCAATGATCTGACCCGGTCAAAACGTTTTGTCGATACCTATTTACTTATAATGAACAGTATCCGCAAAAATGGAATTGCAGAAACAATCAGGAACCTGAACCAGATTGTTGATTAAAAAGATTATGATTTAACTTAGATTTTATTTCAGGCAGGTTAAAAAAGAATCAATTAATAAAATACTAGTATGAGACAGGCCATCATGTTGTCTCCCGGTGTAATTGAGCACCGTGAAGTCCCGAAGCCGGGAAAGTTACAGGGGAACGAAATATTGCTCAGAATAAAAAAAATCGGTATCTGCGGTTCCGATATTCATGTCTATCATGGCAAACATCCTGCAACACCATATCCCGTAGTTCAGGGGCACGAGTATTCAGGAATTGTCGAAGCGGTTGGAAGATCCATCGTCAAAGCATTACCAGGTATGAAAGCAACGGGAAGACCTCAGCTGGTTTGTGGGGAATGCGGACCATGCAGAAGAGGGCAGTATAATGCCTGCCAGAAACTAAAAGTCCAGGGTTTTCAGGCCCCGGGAGTTGCCCAGGATCTGTTTGTTATATCAGAAGACAGGCTGGTGGTATTCCCCGAAAGTATGACATTTGAACAGGGTGCAATGATTGAGCCTGCAGCTGTAGGGGCTCATGCTACAGGTCGTTCTTCAAACCTGAAAGGGAAAAATGTAGTAGTATCCGGCGCCGGAACCATTGGAAACCTTGTGGCGCAATTTGCAAAAGTAAGAGGAGCAGGCAAAATATTAATTACTGATGTGAGTGACTATCGTCTTGATATAGCCAGACAATGCGGGATCGAAGGAACACTCAATATAAATAAAACCTCTTTTGAAGAGGGGAGCAAGGCTTTCTTTGGTAAAGAGGGTTTTCAGGCAGGATTTGAAGCTGCAGGTGTACAGGAATCCCTGGATGTACTTATGAAGCATGTGGAAAAAGGCGGAGAGATAATAATTCTTGGAGTTTACTCCGGGAATCCCGTTGTAAATATGTTTTATTTAGGGGAGCATGAACTGAATGTCTATGGTTCAATGATGTACCGTCATGAGGATTATGAACAGGCTGTCGAGATGATTTCTTCCGGTAAAATCATTATGGCTCCTCTTCTCACGAAATCTTTCCCCTTTAAAAATTTTATAGACGCTTATAAGTTCATCGAACAGCAAGGTGACAAAACCATGAAAGTAATGATTGATCTTTAATTATCCAGAGTTTCAGCAAATTGTCAAGGACATTGATGCAAAGTATCTGGCAGAGCATGAGAGAGTAAGGAAATGGCTTGAAGAAATTAAGAAGCAGACCTCTTTTTTATTTCTTCTGCCTGTATTTCAAAATCTTCAGTTTCCTTCCGGACCTGGACAATAAAGCTATTCTCTTCAACAGTCCCGAATGCGGCTTTCATCTCAGCCATATTTCTGAATGTAGACTGCCGGTATGGGTTGTCAAAATCTTTTTTTCGTGAGTTGTAAACCTGATCACAAACGAATCTCTGAATGCTCACTGTTTTGTTCAGGGCTGATTTCCAATCACTCGTGGTGAGACTTTCTGCTCCGTATAATTCACAAAGGGTTGCAAATGCATGTTTTTGCTTGTCAACTTTATATTTGGCCCAGAGATCATCGTACCTCTTGTGTATATCTTTCCATGTCTTTAATTTACCGGACCCAATATCAAACCTGAGCTTATCCACATCATCATCCTGTGTCATCTGTCCGCCAAGGTTAACCCATTCCTTCTGACGTTTACCCTTCAGATCTTTACACATTAAGGAGAATGTAGCTTTTGGATCAGAACTCATGTATGCCATAAGATTCTTCGTGGCATAATAGTGCAACATATCCCCATAAGCATGATATGCTTTATAAGGTTTTAATATAAGAACTTTTCGTTTGGTATTCTCCATGTTTTCACCCAACACCTCCAGTCTATTGATTTCTTCTTCTTTTCCCGATAAAAGGTTACGTCCAAGACCAGCCAGATTATCGTCATTCTTTCCCTTCAGTGACATTCCCTTTTCCCTTAAACTTGCTTTGGCAGTCCATATCTCCAGTAACTTACGGGCAATGAATATCTCCTCAATAGTATCGGGAGCAAATGGCTCAAATTCAATGTTCTGATCTTTGTGTACACGTTTGTCGCGATTCTGGAATTTCCAGGAATTGCGGGCCAGGGCATACATGTTGTACAACCACCAGTATGCCGGCATAACTTCTAGTCGATCCTTTGATACATTGTTATTTAGCAGCGAAAAGGGTAAAGGAATATTAAGTTCTGCGGGATAATCGGCTTTTGAAAGCAATACAAACGATGCAAAACGGCAGGAATGCTTTACACTTGTACATAATCCGGGCCAGAATCCACGACCGGCCCGAATTTCATTGTCATTAGCCCGGCTATTGTGATTTGAACCAATGGTAGCTCCTGCTGCCATATTGCTTTGTCCCATTACAACAGAGGCAATCAGAAAAGAATTATTATGATGTTGCTCGTGTGCCGGAAATATCAGATTATTAAGTACTTCACAACAAGAGATAGTTGAATTATCACCTAGAAATGAGTTAATGAGTCTGGCACCATATTTCAGGCTGGAATTATTACCCAGGATAAATTTTACAGCCTTGCAACCGTAAAATATGTGACAACCATAACCAATGATACCGTTTACAAGTTCAACTCCTTCTCCGATTTGTGTGGGTTCTTCCTCGGAAGAATTAATTGTCAGATTTTTTAATTTATTCGCCCCCTTTATATAGCAATGTGAACTGATCTTTACATCCTTAAGGATAAGAGAATTTTTAATCACACAATGATTTCCCGTTGTTCCATAATAACCACGATGGTTATCAACACTGTTTTGAGTTATCTTTTTAAGACTCTCCTGCATAGCAGTGTCATCGATATACTTGGCCCACAGGTAGGCATCCGCTGTGATCATACCATCATATGGCAGCACTCTGCGACAGCCGGTTTCATTCATAAGGTCGAGCCATGTCCTGACATTTTCCGGCTCACCTTCTTTTATAATTCCGTTACCGAATTTGGCGTGATCCGTTGTGTGCATTTCCTGGATATTAAACAGAATACTGCGATCACCGATAATATAATGAGCCAGGTAATGCACGTTATGAATAGCAACATCATCACCTATATCAGAGGAGATGATCAGGCTGTTCGTAATTCCCGAAGGCACTCTCAGGTCGTGATGCTGAAGAATTATATTCCTTAAGCATCCTATCCTGACAAGCCCGAAAAACCTTGAGTTTTTAATCTGATTCGTATCAAACTGATCTGTAACCAGTATTTCATCCCAGTTATCAGCTGTATTATCATTTTTTACGAGTTTTTCAACCTCGTCAGATCGCAAATGTCTCCAGCCTGATTTTGGAGGGATAGTCTGTTTGTTTCGCTGGTAATATTCATCTTGCCCTTTGGGAAGATATTCTTCGGGAATGAAGTTCTTACCTATGTTTTCAGATGGTACTAATAATACATTGTCCATAGTAAAGTAATGTTTGTGATACTGATCATAAATTTATATTATTTAAGTTACAGAAAAAAATATTCTTTCGGATCCCCAACCCGCCTCTGTGTTCCTCGTGAGTCCTCTGTGGCTCTCCGTGTAACAAGAAAATAAGAACTTACACTGAGCAACACTGAGTAGCACAGAGTTGCACAGAGAAAAACCGGGTGATACTTTGCGTCCTTTGCGGTTAAAAGATTTCTTTTTTTGTATTCTAAAATTTCTTAAATTTATACCTGTCTGCTAAATCTTAAACAATATGTGTAAAACCCACTACAACCCAATTCATTGCATTATTCCACCTTACATGCTGACCAGACTCATGGAATCGGGCAATAAGAAAATTGCTGACCTTGCAATCAAATCTAATTTCAGGAGCTTCCGGTTCCGCAACGACAGGATCTTTTTTCAGAAAGCAAGCCAGTACGAGAAGGACATTCTTGGTCTAATTGCTAAACAGACCGGAAAGGAGATTATGCAAATGGAAGTTTATGACTGCAGACAGAAAACTGATCTTATAGGCGCCACTTTATTATGGGATTCAAAGAACAATCAGAAAATCACCTCCGTAGCAGGAAAAAATGTTATTAAAGGAGGTAAGGCATCATGGGATTTCTATTGGCAGCTGTTTGGCAGAAATTCGATCGATAACAAAGGACTGCTCATCAGACAATATGTGCATTTTGATAAGGGCATGGATAATGCTTACTGGGATGGCAGGCGCATGATTTATGGTGACGGAGACGGATTAGTCTTTACCAGTTTTACAAGTGATATCGACGTTATTGGTCATGAGCTTACACATGGTGTTACGGAAAACGAGGCCAATCTTGATTATGAAAACCAGGCCGGCGCTTTGAATGAATCCTTTTCCGATATCTTTGGTATAATGATAAAACAAAGATATAATAATCAGGATGTTAAGAAATCAAACTGGTTAATCGGCGAGAAGGTAATGATAGGTCCGAAATATGCATTGCGCAGCATGAAAGCGCCAGGTACGGCATATATAAATCATCCTGAATTGGGAACTGATCCGCAACCTGCAACTATGGATAAGTATCAGAACCTGCCGAACACCCAATCGGGCGATTTTGGAGGAGTGCATATTAACTCGGGGATCCCGAATTTTGCTTTTTATGTTGCCGCATTCAATATGGGAGGTTATGCATGGGAAAAAGCGGGACGTATCTGGTATGCAGTCTTGACTGATGTTAATTTAGCTCAGAATGCTAAATTTGCAGATGTAAAAAACCTTACCATTGCTCATGCCGGGAGAATATTTGGCATAAATAGTCCGGAAGTAATAGCTGTGAGGCAGGGATGGTTAGAAGCAAAAGTTTAAGAAGATCGATGAAAATAAAACTTATACGAACAGGCGGATTTATTCCGATTACAAAAGCGGCGGAAACTGAAGTTAACCTTTCTGACAAGGAGTTAGCAAGTCTCCTTGTAATTATTAAACCTGATCCTGCTGCGCCACGGATCAAAGACGGTAACTACTATGAACTGACCGTTGGTTCTGATAGCACACCTGTTGACCTTGAAAAGGTACCTGATGAATATAGGGATATTTTCAGCAAGTTGAAGAGCGACCTGAAGATTATAAAATAGGATCAGTCAGCCAGACCGGATTTTGAGATTCTGATAGATTTTCTACTTTCTAAATTTCGGATTATTAAAAACATCAAACCAAATCAAAGCGATCAAGGTTCATTACTTTGTTCCATGCCGCAACAAAATCCTTAACAAATTTTTTCTGAGCATCAGAACTTCCATAAACTTCGGCAAGGGCTCTAAGCTCTGAGTTCGAACCAAATATAAGATCTACCCGGGTTCCTGTCCATCTTAATTCGCCTGTTTTGCGATCACATCCATCAAATGTCTCTTTGGTTTCAGATGTTGGTATCCAAACCGTACTCATGTCGAGCAGGTTTACAAAGAAATCGTTGGTAAGGACTCCCGGACGTTTTGTGAAAACACCATGTTTAGAGTTGCCAAAGTTTATGTTCAATACGCGCATACCTCCAATGAGAACTGTCATTTCAGGAGCAGTTAATGTTAACAGTTGAGCTTTATCAATCAACAACTCTTCAGCTGGTATGGTATATTTTGATTTTAGAAAGTTGCGGAAGCCATCAGCTGCCGGCTCCAGTACTGCGAAAGAATCCACGTCGGTTTGTTCCTGCAAAGCATCCGTACGCCCGGGCGCAAAAGGAACAGTTACCACATAATCGGCTTCTTTTGCAGCTTTTTCAACACCTGCACATCCTGCCAGTACAAT
>PLNF01000078.1 GCA_003141715.1 Bacteroidales bacterium
TTCTGGCGGTAGCTGATGAAGATATCATATTCGTAGCTTGGAATTATACTTGCCATATTAGTTATTCATTTTGATAAAGTTATGAAAGGCTGAAATAAAAACCAAATATCAAATTAAGCCTTCCTGAACCACAGATAATGAAATGCAGAAAAACAATTAATGAAGATTCATCAAAAAAAAAGATGGATTCATCGCAGATATTTATCGATTTATAAAAAAAACTTGACTTTCAATACAGGCTGGCATATCTTCGTTAAAAGTTACTTGCATTTGATTAGTTAACCTGTTATCGTTCTGTTCTTATTAAACATGAATGCCTAAATAAATATTCTGTAATGATATGCAATCCAAAACAGGCTTAGTCCTTTTGTTATTAGTTTTTTCATTGTCTGGACTGAGATTATCTCAGGCCCAGCAGCCTTCGCAATGCCTTGCTGTTATCACCGAAATAAATGGTGAAGCACTTTTAAAAAAAGTTAACAGGAGTGAATTTACAAAAACCTCCTGGGGAACCCAGTTATTTCAGGGCGATGAGATTAAAACTTCAGAAAAATCTGAAGTTAAATTACTCTTTTCAAATAGCAATTTGATCAGCCTGGGGCCAAATAGTGTGATCAAAATTTCAGGGAAAGAGTCTCCTGCGACTGAAACAACAGGCAATGTCAGGAACATTTCGTCTGCAGCAATGGTCAATTTATCTGATCTGATCCCGAAGAGAGAGGACAAAAATGATGTTGGCGCATTGGCCGGTCTGCGATCAGTCAGTATGGACCAGTCAATCGAGCTTACATCTCCTAACAACACTTTGATTAAAACAGATCGTCCCTCTTTTTCATGGGTTACAAAGAAATCATTCGACTATTACGTTGTTAATCTGTATAATAGCAAGGGTCTGGTTTGGAGTAAGAAAGTATCAGAAAATATAATTAAATATCCTGAAAATGAAAAGGGATTAGAATTTGGGGAATCTTATTTCTGGAATGTGGAGGCGGAATATCTTATTGATACTGATAAATCAGCCAATCACAAGTTTTCTGTTCTTTCACTTGAAAAATCCAGAGAGGTGGAAGAGAATGAAAATACAATCAGGAATACTTTCAAAAATGATCCGGAAAGCAGTAGTTTACATTCTGTCCTTGGGGCATATTATGTAAATAAGGGATTACTGCAGGATGCTATCATTGAATTCCAGGCTATCGCCAAATTAAATACAGATGCCGCTTTGCCACATGAGCTTTTAGGTTCACTTTATTCTGAAGTGGGAGATAAAGACAAAGCAATTGATGAACTACAAAAGGCATTGAACCTGGCAAAGGATAAAGAAAAATGATTTTCTGAATACATAACTTCAACTTTGTTCATCAGACTGTCAGATATTTAAATTAACAGTCATGGCAAAAAGAATTACAGAAAAAAAAACTAATGGAATAATTTCCATTCTGTTACTGTTTATATTTTTTCTCTCCTCAAATCTGGCAATCGCATATCCACAATCACTGCAGCTCACTCAGGCGCAATTTTCAGTAGAGCTTGGCAAGGCATACGTTCAAAACAATGATCAGCTGGCTGATTCTCTGATTAAGGATCACAGGCTGTTTGTTAAACCATTCGTAAATGACCTTGTTACAGAAAGTATAAGCAAGGAGCTGAAGGGAAAAACTTCGGAATCAAAGCAGGCAACGGGAATAGCAGAAAAAGCTGCAGCAAGTTTTGAAAAGATCTTTGGAGAGAAAAGCCTTACGATAGCTGTTAACTATTTAACATCCTGGTCGAAAGAGCAGAAAGGGGAAAAGCTGGTTGCGGATAGTTTATATGCCCTTGGAACAAAATTACGTGGGAAAGAACCTGAAAAAGCTGCAGAGATATATAAAGAAGCGTTGGAATTGTATAAAAATATCGGAGACGAAAGAGGTGAGGCGGAAATTTTAGGTGGCTTTGGACTGATTTACTCCACATCGGATGGTGAGAAATCAATGTCTTATTATAAGGAAGCATTAATAGCAAGAGAGAAGGTTGACGATAAGCTTCTTATAGGTAACAGTCTCAATAGCATAGGATCGATTTATTCCTCATTCTTAAAAAATTATCAGGAGGCAATAAAATACTTTGACAGAGCAGCAGCTATCAGGAAAGAAATTGGAGATTTGCCAAATTTTGGAAAAACTATTAACAATAAAGCCATAACTTATGAAAAAATGGGCCAGTCCGGGCAAGCCCTGGAATTTTACAGGCAATCATTTGAAATAAACCAATTATTGGGAGATCAGGTTCGTATGGCTGAATCTCTGATAAAATCAGGTACAATGTTGATTGACCTGGGGAAATATCCTGAAGCTATTAACGATCTTGAATATGGGTTAAAAATAAACAGGGATTTAAACAATAGCCGGGGAATAAGTGATGCTTTGACACAAATCGGCTTTGTTCATCTTAAAATGGGTGACTATAATACAGCATTGGAAAAGTTCAATGAAGCAATCAAGATAACCAAAGAACAAAACGATCAATGGGGTCTTGCCGGCGCATATAATAATTTAGCGATCACGCTGCAGAATGTAGGCAGGAGTGAAAAAGCACTGGAGTATTATAAAAATGCACTTGCAATATATGAAGAACAAAAAGACACATCGAGTGTCCTGATTTCCTTAAATAACATCGGCACAGTTTATTTTGATTTGAAAGATTATTTAACTGCGGAAGAATACCATAAAAGAGGGCTTAAACTCAGTCAGGAATTGCAGGTCAGGGATCAGGAGGTAAATTATCTTTTAAATCTGGCAAATGATCAGAATCTGTTAGGAAAAACTGATGAAGCTCTTAAAAACTATAAATCGGGATTCGAGATTGCCCGTGCACTGAATAATCCTGATCTCACGTGGAGATTTATTGCAGGATTAGCTGAAAACTATGAAACAAAGAAAGAATATGATAAAGTTGTTGAATTAAATGATACAGCCTTAAAGATTCTTGAAGATCTTCGCAGCACATTACCTGGTGAGGATTTCAAAACCACCTTTATGGCAAGAGAGCGCTATGTTTTTGAAGATATTATTGATCTGCTTGAAACGCTTTATGAAAAAGATAAAACAAAAGGGTATGACGCCCTTGCTTTCAGTTATGCGGAACGCAGTAAATCAAGAGTATTATTGGATCTCCTGACGGAATCTAATGCCAATATTAATAAAGAAAATCATCAAAGGTCTGAAGCATTGAAGTATCCGGAACCGGTTTCGCTTAAAGAGGCACAGACTTTATGCCCTGACAAAAACACAATCATTCTCGAATATTCTGTCGGGGACAGCAGTTCATGTCTGTGGGTTATTACGCAATCGGATCACAAGTTATATAGACTTGCTGACAGGAAAATCCTTCAGGAACAGATTGAAACGATCAGATTTGCACTACAGGAGCCTAAGGAAAAGATTTCTGAATTTTATACTCAGGCTGCCAATTTCCTTTATGAGAAACTGATTAAACCGGCAGAACCATATCTTTCAAAAAAGAGCAGATTGATTATCATTCCTGACGGAGTATTAAACTATTTACCATTTGAGGTCTTACTAACTGAAAATAAAGGATCAAGCCAGAGAACCTTATATTCTGATCTTCCATTTCTTGTGAAGAAATATCCTGTAAGCTATGTGCAATCTGCAAGTGTCCTAAAGAATCTTCTTTCAATGAAGTCAGAACCTGAAATTGTAAAGGCTGGTGATAAAAAGCTTATAGCATTTGGTGATCCGGTGTATGAAAATGAAAATGATTTAGCTGTCGTACCAGAAAAAGGCTACCAAAGGCTTAAATATAGTGGTGAAGAAGTCAAGAATATTGCATCGTTCTTTAAAGAAGGAAATGCTGAAATCTACCTGAGGGAAAATGCGACAGAGGAAAATGTGAAACGGGCAGGTGAATTGAAGAAATTCAATTATATACATTTTGCCACTCACGGATTTATTGATGAAGCAAAACCCGACTTCAGCAGTCTGGTACTTACAAAAAATAATAACTCTGAAGAAGATGGATTACTTCACGCAACTGAAATATTTAATCTTAAACTGAATGCTGACCTGGTTGTATTATCAGCCTGTCAGACCGGCCTGGGGAAATTGATTCGAGGTGAAGGTATGGTTGGTCTGACGAGAGCTTTTATGTATGCCGGCACACCTACTGTAATGGTAAGTTTATGGAGTGTATCTGATGTTTCTACGGTCACTCTTATGGGAGAGTTTTACAGGAATCTGGTAATAGAGAAACTTGGTAAAACCGACGCCTTGCGTAAAGCTCAGCTCACAATGCTGAGTGATGAAAAATTTGCCCATCCTTTTTATTGGGCTCCGTTCGTACTTATTGGAGACTGGAGGTAGTAACTCGTTTCGCGTTTCGCGTTTCACAGAACTTTTTACTTTCTCCTTTTGCCTTTTTCCTTGTTTTTAAGAAATCATATCAAAGATCATAATATACAAGATATTCAAAATTTAAAATAATCAAAAAATGAAAGACCTTAAAAAAATTATTAACCTGACCTGCTGGCTTGTTATGAGTTTTTTGTTTTTCCAAACTACAGAGAGCAAAGCCCAGGTAATAAAGATGTCAGCAAAGGATCTTACAAACCAATCCACTGCTGTGCTTTATGGCAAATGCTCAAAGGTAAAAAGTGAATGGAGTGCGGACAAAAGTATAATTTACACTTATGTCACAGTTGTTCCTGAGGAATACATAAAAGGGAACCTTGGATCTGAAGTAACTATCGCAATTCCCGGGGGACAGGTAGGAGATATAAAATATGAAGTATCTGATATGCCGCTTTTCAATGAAGGAGAAGATATTGTAGCTTTTATCTGGACTAATTCTGCAGGTAAGAACCTTATTACCGGAGGATCTCAGGGCAAGATGAAAATTGATAAAGACCCAAAGACTGGCAAAAGAATGGTTCATGGATCAAGTACTGATGTAGTTACTAAACCTGAAGCCAAGGGAATTGACAAAACTGAAAAAACAGGCAAACCTGAAAAGGTACCCCTCGATGATTTTGTTACAAAGCTGAAAGGGTATGTTAAACACTGACCTTGGAATGACTATAGCAAAAACATATTAAATGAAAGATATCATGAAAAAAATTATAATACATACAGTCGCAGCAGCTGCCCTGCTATTTGTTTTTTCCCCATCCTTGTCGGCACAGAATATATGGGGATCTGTCAGATCTGGACCAGATGGTCAAGGATTGGGTGGAGTTACAGTTAGCGTAAAAGAAATTCCTTCTATTAGCACAATAACTGATAGCGGCGGTTCCTATGTTCTTTCTCTAAATAGTGATATGATTGGAAGTACAATAACATTAGTTGCAAATTCGTTGGAGAGACCTATTACTGTTCGACCTGGTACAAATCATTTGTATTTTATATTTGATGTTGTAACAGACTATGATGGAAATTCCTACAATGCAACAAAAATATATTCTGAGGACTGGCAACATTCTCAGACATGGATTGACGAAAATCTTAAGGTGACCCATTATTCTCACGGGGAGCAAATACCCGAAATTATTAGTAATAGTGAATGGGAAGGTCAATCACAAGGAGCTTATTGTGACTATAATAATTCACCAGGCTATAGCAGGCTATACAACTGGTATGCGGTTGCCGATTCACGTAAATTATGCCCTATTGGCTGGCATGTACCCCATGATGCAGAATGGACAACCTTAACTGATTTTTTAGGTGGTTTAAGTGTTGCCGGAGGCAAACTGAAAGAGACAGGGACGGCATATTGGAACAGTCCTAATACAGGTGCAACGAACATAAGTGGATTTACAGCACTTCCGGGGGGCTACCGTTATATCGATGGTTCATTCTACAACTATGCAAACGATGGTATGTGGTGGACTTCTACGGAGTACGCAGCAACAGTTGCCTGGTATCGGGGCATGCATTATAATATTACCAGCGTAGATGCAGGTGCCAATCCTAAGAATCTTGGTTTTTCTGTGCGGTGTGTTCAGGATACTTTAACAACAAAAACTATAAGTAACATTACAATTAATTCAGCCCAAAGCGGTGGAGGTATTTCAGAGAATGAAGAAACAAATATCAGTGTAGTAGGTGTATGCTGGAGTACTTTACATAATCCAAATATTTCTGATTATCATACTACAACAAATATTTTTCCTCCAGGAAGTATAGGTTTGGGGAAATTTAATTCTACTTTGACTGGACTCTCTGCTAATACAACTTATTATGTCAGAGCCTATTTTACAAATAGTGCTGGGACCAGCTATGGGAATAATGTTAGCTTTACTACTTGTCCTAATACAGTTGCGACTATAGATGGAACTGCCTCGGTATGTTTAAATGCAGCATCTCCTAATATAACCTTTACAGGGGCAAATGGCACAGCACCTTATACATTTAAATATACTATCAATGGTGCAGGGAATGACTCCGTAACAACAACATCAGGCAATAGTGTCACTGTCTCAGTACCCACCGGGACACCAGGTACCTATACATATGCTCTGGTAAGTGCTTATGATGTAAGGGGTTCTTCCTGTTCGCAAGCACAATCAGGAAGCGCGATAGTAACAGTCAATCCGCTACCTGTTATAACAGCGATGACTGCTACAGTATGTAGTGGATCTGGGTTTACTGTAACACCTGTTAATGGCACAAATGGAACAGTACCTGCAGGCACTACCTATTCATGGGCAGCTCCGACATTTACAGGAGGCATAACAGGAGGAGCAGCAGGTTCAGCAGCAGCGAATATCAGTGGTACTCTCGTCAATCCTACCAATACAGCACAGACAGCAACCTATACTGTAACACCAACATCAGGGAGCTGTACGGGAGGGACCTTTATAGTAACAGTAACAGTAAACCCGGCACCGGCAATAACAACGATGACCGCTTCAGTATGCAGTGGAGCTGGGTTTAATGTAACACCTGTTAATGGCACAAATGGAACAGTACCTGCAGGGACGACCTATGCGTGGGCAGCTCCGACAATTACAGGNNTAGCACAGACAGCGACCTATACGATAACACCAACATCAGGGAGCTGTACGGGAGGAACCTTTATAGTAACAGTAACAGTAAGTCCGGCACCGGCAATAACAACGATGACCACTTCAATATGCAGTGGAGTTGGATTTACGGTAACGCCTGTTAATAACACAAATGGTATAGTACCCGTAGGGACGACCTATGATTGGGCAGCTCCGACAATTACAGGAGGCATAACAGGAGGAGCATCAGGTTCAGCAGCAGCGAATATCAGTGGTACACTCACCAATCCTACGAATATAGCACAGACAGCGACCTATACGGTTACACCATTATCAGGAGGTTGTACAGGTACCCCGTTTAACCTTGTAGTTACAGTTAATCCTACAGCAGTACTTACGAGTGCAGCGGTTACCGTTCCTATTGATTGTTTTGGAGGTACAGCTACAGTAACCCTGGCAGCCACAGGAGGAACAGCTCCTATTTCATATACATTTAATGGAGTCACTAATACTACTGGTGTGTTTACAGGGGTATTGGCAGGTACAGCCAAGGTTTACAGCATAACTGATGCACATGGTTGTGGACCTTTAACAGGTACGATAGATGTGACCCAACCTGTCGTTTTAGACGCAGCAGGATCTGTAATTAGTCAAAGCTGCAATAGTTGTAATGATGCAAAAATTAATCTCACGGTTTCCGGCGGAACTTTACCATATTCCTTTGCCTGGACCGCCCCTGGGGGCTATAGTTCCACTACTCAAAACATTACTTCATTAAAACCTAATTCTTATAGCGGCGTGGTTATGGATGCACATGGCTGTTCAAAGACAGTTTATACTGAAGTAATCAATCCTTTCGTTGTGACTAACAACGGTGATGCAAATGAAATTGGAACTCTTCGGTATGCTATTAATTATGCAAATAGCCATAATAACACCACTACTGATCTGATAACTTTTAATATACCGTTGGGACTTCAATCTACTGTTCAACCGGTTGGTCCGTTACCAGATATAACAGGGTCGTTGGTTATCGATGGCTATACCCAGCCGGGAGCTTCCTTTAATGATTTAATTTTAAGCATCGAAATTGAAGGAACAAATGCAGGTGCCGGATCTAACGGTCTGACAATTAAATCAAGTGGTTGCACTATAAAAGGACTTGTTATAGATGGATTTTCCGGAAACGGCATTCAGGTTTTCAGCGGTACGGGAAATCTGATCAGCGCTAATTCAATTTTTAATAATGGCACACTTGGCATTGATCTGGGAACCAATGGTGCAGTAACTCCAAATGATGTGGGTGATGGTGATTCAGGTCCTAATAATCTGCAGAACTTCCCTGTTCTGACATCTGTCAATTTTAGCCCGGGAAATGTTACTGTGAATGGATCCTTAAATAGTACTAAATCTGTTCTTTACAAACTAGAATTTTTCGCCAATAAGGTAGCTGATAATACTGGTTATGGTGAAGGACAGACTTATCTTGGTTCCACAACAGTAACAACCAATAGTGCCGGTAACGCAACATTTGCTGTCACACTTCCGACCTTGGCCAAGTATGGCGACGTGATTACGGCTACTGCAACCAATCCTTCAGGTAACACTTCTGAATTTTCAGAAGCAATCGGAGGTTTGCAGAACCAGATACTTGCCAGTAGTAATATTCCTTTCCATTATCAAGTCAACGGACAAGGAGTAAAGATTATTCCAAGTACAGCTGTTGTCAATGAAGTAATAAAGGCATTTGGCAACTGGAGTGGAATTGCAACATCAAGCATGAGTTTCACATATGATAATAAACCAACACCTCCACAATATGCTTCTGCTTCCGACAAGATCAATCTGGTATCTTTCACGGATAATAAATTTCCATTCAGCCCGGGAATTCTTGCTGTTACCGCCAAAACGCTGAAGATAGGAGCAACTGATGCCGAGGCTCAGATCATTGATGCTGATATTATCTTTAATCCTTATTATGTGAATAACTCAACTTACGACTTTGGGATCGCTGACAATCCATTATATACTGGATTTTTCGATATACAGAGTGTTGCAACGCATGAAATAGGACATGTTCTGGGATTATTACATTCCGGAGTGTATAGTGCAACCATGTGGTTTGAAGTCGGGCCGGGTACTACTGATAGAAGTCTTGAGCAGGATGATAAATCGTGGTTAAGCTATCGCTATCCCAATGGTGCAAATTATAAGGCTGCTTTCGGATCAATATCCGGGAATATTAGATATGGTTATATTGGGGACGCGACAAAAGGTTATCCTGAACCAGTAGCCGGAGCCATTGTTTTGGCCGTCGATCCCACAACTGATCTGCCAGTGGTACATGCCTACAGCGATGCGAACGGAAATTATTTAATACCCGGAGTTCCTCCCGGGACATACCGCGTTTACATAATGCCACTAAACGGCGATGTATACGGCCGTGACCTGACACCAGCTAATATAAGCCCGTATATTTATGCCAATACTATCTATACCGATTATCCGGGAGAATTCTATAATTATCCTGATCTCGCGTATGAGCCAGGCATTCCACCAACAAATGTTAATGTTTTAGCCGGGAAAGAAACCAGTGGTATAAACTTTATCACTAATATAGACAAAACGCCCCCAACGGTTAAATCAGTTGTTCCTGCCGTCGGTACTTCAAACGCCTCGGTACTCCCGGATATTTTGATCACATTTTCAGAACCCGTGGATATGAACACCGTGACAGGTCAGTCCTGTTATTTGACCAAGGCAGGAAGTAGTACTGCAATCAGTGGAAATTATCAGCCTGCCGGATTTGAAGAAAACTCTGATAAAATTCTGTTTACCCTTCCGGAGAATGCTCTTGATTACGAATCTGATTATACTCTTCATATTACATCAGGTGTTACTGATCTGAAAGCAAATCATTTAGTGTCAGAATATAAAAGTGCCTTCCATACAGTGGCTAAAGATGTAGAACCTCCAACTATAAAGAGTACCATACCTGAAAATAACGCTGTTAATATATTCCTGACAGATAAGATCATGGTATTTTTCTCCGAACCGATGATCAAGAGTACGGTAGAAAGCAGCTTTGTGTTGACTACTGATAATGGTACAGTAAAAGTAGATTGTACACCCGGCTGGGATGAATATACGACTTTTACTCTTTCACCAAAGAGCCCTCTGATTGAAGGGAAGAATTATTTTCTTGCCTGGACAAATATGGCTACTGATTTATCCGGAAACGGACTCACTGCCGGATCAATCAATTTCTGGACTATTCCTGTTGCTGCGCCAACAGTTACTTATCTGGAACCTGGTTCAAGTCTGACGACAAATGTTGCGGCAGAAACTGCTTTAGTTGTTGATTTTTCAGAACCTATTAATACAACTACCATAAATTCAACAACATTCAAATTACTTGTGGGTACGACCACACAGCAGGTTTCCGGTTCTTTTGAATTTCTTAATGATAATTCAAGAGTGGTTTTCAGACCTGCTGCAAATCTAAGCTTCGGCCAGAAATACACAATTAATCTGACCACTGGGATTCAGGATGTTTCTAAGGCAATAGGGAGCTTTGCAGGAAAGACTACAACATTTACAACTGGAACAAAACCTTCAAAACCCCATATTGATTATATTGATCCACCGTCAGGTGAAACAGGTTCGAAAGTCCTAATAGGCGGATCTGGTTTTGATCCTAATCCTTTAAATAATAAAGTTACATTTGCTGGTTTTGCTTCATCCAGTGTGAATGCTTTTGCTGTAAGTGCATCGCTTACCAGCCTCACGGTTATAGTTCCTTACGGAGCTGTCTCAGGTAATGTGAGGGTTACCACGAATGGGGTCCTGGACGATCAGGATGCTAGCAATTTATCAATATATTTTTATATTGTTTCGAATACGGATCCTTGCAACACTGCCTATGGGAGTACTAATACAGGATCCAATCCACATGGTGGTGCATTGAGTTATGATGGCGCAACTGCTTATGTGACCAATTACGGAGATAATACAGTTTCAGTTATTGCAAATTTGGATAAAAGTGATCCAACACAAGGACCCTACGAACTAACCCGTATTCAGGTTGGGACTTCACCAATGGAGATTGCTATTGATCCTACCGGAACAAAAGCCTATGTGACAAATTTTAATTCGCGCAACGTTTCGGTAATAGATTTGACTGATGCAAACGGAACAAAGAATCAGGTTATTCAAACAATTAATGTAGGCGTAAATCCTTATGGAATTGTCGTAAATGGTGATAAAGTATATGTAGCTAATTATGGCTCCAATAATATTACTATTATTAATGTAGATCCGGCCAGCGGTGGATTCGACCACGCTGTTGCCAATATAAATACGGGAACCCAGAACAGGGATATTGGCATTACTCCAGATGGTGGACTTCTTGTAGTTACCGGTAACAATGGCCTTACATTAATTAAAATAATGCAGACGACGCTTGGCTTTGACTATGCAGTTTCTAATTCAAATTCAGGATCATCGACCAGAAATGAGTCGCTCACTACTGATGCCGGAACTGCAATTGTGACTACAATGGCCGGGGATATCTTCTTTGTTGACATAGCACCAGGAGATAATTTTGGCGCAGCTTATGGCAATTATAATGGCGGTTCCCCGTCTGGCGGTGGAAAAACATCTTATGATGGCCTGTACTATTATGTAACCAATCCTGATGATAATCAGGTTACCGTTTATAAAATTACTTATGAAGGAAGTGGTTCAGGTTCAGGTACAGTTTCATCGTCTTCAGGATTAGCGCTTAAATATTATGCAATCATTCCTGTTGGAGATTCACCGGAAAATATAGCAATAGATCCGGCTAATGACAGGCTAATTGTAGTTAATTCCGGAAGCAACAATATCACTGAGGTCTCAATTTGTTGCCCTGCCAGTGAAACCGCTCTTGATTTAATTAAAGATATGGTTTTCCCAATAACTCAAATGATGAATGGCAATGCTATTCAGAGATTATTGGGGAGAATGCTTATAGGGAGACTGAATGATGCAACCAAAAATATTATACTAGGTAAACCAAAGACTGCAATCATTAACCTTAATACTTTTATCCTCATAGTTAAAGTTGGTAGTATATTCCCTTTTGATGAACCTTATATTGCAGATGATCTGATAAAAACTGCACAAAGAATCATTTCCATGCTTCAAAATCCGGTCACCACCAAGTCTGTGCTGTCAGAGCCTTCTCTTGCTGATACTGAACAAGTAAATCAGGATTTGATACCGGTATCTAAGCTTGGGGTCATTTATCCAAACCCCTTCAGTCAATCAATTACAATAAATTACCAGGTGGCTGAAGATAAAGAGACCCCGACTAAAGTGCAGATTATGGTCTATGATATTAATGGACGGATAGTATGCACTCTTGTCGATAAAATGATGCAACAAGGCATTTATACTGATTCGTGGAAAGGGACTTATGATGATGGAACCCATGCGCCCTACGGTACCTATTTTGTACTTTTCAGGGCGGGTGGCGTAGAAGAGGTAAGCAAAGTTATACTAATCAAACCACGATAGAAGAACGTAAAATTGATTAAAAGCGGAGGTATTAACTTCCGCTTTTTTTTTCGAAATATGATATTCAAGTTATTCTTTATCAATTACCGTCGGTTTTTAACCTACGGTTTTGCAAACCAAAAACGTACGGGCTTTAGCCCAAAAGGATTTATTGGTCTAAAGCTCTGGAAGAAAGTGACTCTGAATGAACATCAGCGAATATTATTTCATTATCTCCTGAAGGTGCTTGATTGTAACTTCCTTTAAATGCCTTTTTGCTTCATTAATCTTTACGGAATCTGTCTCTAAATCAATGTAATTCTGCCAAAGATCTATGCTCCTGGTTATCTTTCCGGCAGCTTCGTATGCTTTTGCCAGGTACAGGTTTGTTTCAGGTTCCTCAGGCTTGATTTTATTTGAAAGTTCAAGATATTTCAGGGCCGAATCAGGTTGTTCCTGCATTAAATAGGCGTTGCCAAGATTTCGATACACAAGGTAAATATACTTCGATCCAGGATATTGCTCCCTGGCCTTATTCAGGATTAATATTGCTTCAATTGGCTGATCCATTGAATTATATAAATTACCCAGTGCACTACATGAGCGAACATAAACCGTATCGGTGTGGAATGTGGAATCTATCTTAATTGCTTCCTTGTACCAGTGAATTGCCTGTTTATAGTCTTTCTTGTCATGCAGGGCAAAAGCCATGTTATATGCTGCCCCGCTATTTTTGGGATCATATCCTATAGCCTTAATGGTTTGCATCAGCGCCTGATTTAAATCGCCCTGTTTATAACTTAATACAGCCAAAGAACTCCACGCATACGAGTATTTTGGATCGCTTGAAAATGCAAGGTCCAGTTCTGCTTTTGCAGCCTCAAACTCTTTATTATCGATATAAACTATTGATTTTTTGACATGAGATCTTGCAACTTCTCTTTTAGAGTTACCAGCACCTAAAAAGCCGAACGGGCCTTTCCTGCCAAATGCTAAGACAACCATTAAAGCGATAAACAAAATTGAAAAGATGTACTTATAATTGTTTTTAATCCAATAACCGCCCTGTTTTTGTAGCCAACCGGTGTCTTTTTTCTGAATTTTCCCCTTAGTTTGTGGTTGAAGACCCGATGGATTATGACTTTCATCCCCAATAAGAATGTCTGTATTTTTTTGGTCCATGGATTCAATTAATGACCAGTTTTCTACATGAGATGTTTTCCGGATACTTTTTAAGCTTCCTATAAGCTCATCAATGGCATTTGCTACTTTGTTGATCTGGTCGCGATAGTAAACTTTATTCAGATTATCGAGAGGACGGTCTTCGCTGGCTCTTAATGGTCTGTTGACGCCGACAGATTTATAAATAAAATCAACTCCGCGAAGTGCTCCTCCCAGTACCATTTCAAACAACTTAATATCAGAAATATCCGGCTCGTGAATCCGAACAGGAAGTACACGGCTAGCCACATTCCCATTTGGTAATGGTATCTTCAATCCAAACTGATCATGGGAGCTTTGTCCAATAAATGCTTTAAACTCATGTTCCCATGCAAATGATTTTGGATCACAATAGGTTCGTGAAATAACCGGAATAAAAATAAGACATTTAAGCTTCTCTTTCAGGGAGGCATCAACATCGTGTGTCTCTAAAAGTCCATCATGATGGTCAATGTCAAAATAGACACTGATCTCTTCTTTAAAAGTTGCCCCCAGTTCCCGCTTCAGATTGTCAACAAATTCAGTTACCCAACCATCATATTTATTGTCCTTCTGGCGGTAGCTTATGAAGATGTCGTATTCATAACCCGGAATTATACTTGCCATAGTGCAAGAAAATTTTACATAGTTTTTCGTAATTAGCTATCCGTCGCTCCTTATATCCTGATTCCAATAACCAGAATATCATCGGTCTGCTCTTCATTATTTTCTTCTCTCCACTGCTCGATCTCTTCGTATAACCTGTCACTTTGTTCAAGCATAGAACATTCCCGGAGATTAAGTAGAAAATTCATTAATCTTTTTCTCTGATATTTCTTATGATGCTTCCCGCCAAATTGATCGGCATAACCATCTGAACATAAATAAATTATATCGCCTGAATTTAGCTGTATTTTCTCCGATGCGAACATACATTCCTCATCTTCACTGGAATCCTCAGGAAGGCTTTTAGACTGATATTCAATCAGTTCACCTTTTGTAATTCGGTATAACGAATTCTTAACTCCGGAGTATGAAAGGACATTATTCCTCGTATCCAGAATACAAAGAACGATGTCCATATCATCCGAAATACCTGTTCCATCCGAATCATTTCGCATAAACCGGTGTATTTTGGAGTATAAATTATGTAAAATATAAGATGGTTCAGTCAGTCTTATTTCATTCACAGCCTGGTCAAGAATACCATAACCTAATATACTCAGCAGTGCCCCGGGAATCCCATGTCCGGTAGAATCCGCCACAGCAAATATTATCAGATGCTCCCGTTTACTGAAAAAATAGAAATCACCGCTTACAATGTCTTTTGGTTTAAACAGGACAAAACTGTCAGGGAAACATTCCCTGATATAAAGATCATCAGGTAAAAAAGTCTCCTGGATATGCTGTGCATAATTATAGCTGCCCTCTACCTCATTGATAGCCTCTTCAATCTTATTATTCCTGATCCTTATCATTTCCTCTATCTCAGGAGTCCACGTAGCCAGTTTTCTGATCTGATCATTTAATTCCCTGGTTTCATCTAATATTTTGTGTATGCTGCTCTGAGGTTTTATTGCGTATGATAATTTTTTAATCCTGTTGGGTGAAACAGGAAAGGCTTCATAGTCAATATCCTGTAGGAAAGAGGGGATTAGTTTCACAAGTTCGCGGTCCTTTTCTTTCTCTGATTCACTCAACTCTTCATATGATATTAAGCTTGGGTGTGTTTTCTTAATATCATCTTTTATACTACCGAAAGTCCAGCCATTTAATCTCTTCTCCCAACTCCACCTGATATGTTCTACTCTGGCCATGGTTTCAATTTCTTCCTGGTTCAGATGAAGAGCAAAAGGTTTAAAGCCTTTTTTAACCTGCCTGATCTTATATCCGATTGATAATAATTTTGTTGGAATATGTGCTGCATTGTCTATGTTAGAGTATTTTATATCGTCAGGCAGATCATCAAAACCGGAGGTATATTGATTTCCAGAATTATAAAAAATGTAATTATTTGCCTTTATGTTTTGGTTTCTAATCTCATGCAAATACATGGAGTGAATAGCCCTGGCAAGTTTTTTAATCATTAACATGTTAATCTCAACAACCTCCTCTTGCCGGATAACTTCATACCCTATCTTTTTAAGCTCGACAGGGATTAAATAATTAAGTTCCATGCAGAATTTCTGCTGGTCTTTAATTGTACTTTGAAAGGATTTATGAGAAATGATATTGTCATGATCCCTTTGTGCAAGTTTTGTAACCTCATCGTCGGTTATAATACATGTCCTGCAAAAATCTTCAAAAGGACGTATGAAAAGATTTAAGGTTCTGAATTTATCCGGTATTTCTGCTGTATAGTCATACCAGAATGATTTTTCAGCTTTTGTGAGGTTTTTAAATTCTTTATTGAGAGTAGAAGAAAATGTCATTGGAGAACCTGATTCCTTAATATCCTGATAAAGACTTTCTGCAATCGGGTAAACAAAAAGTTTCTTATACATTTTCTTATCAGGAAACATGTTCTGAGATAACTGATTATCGGTATTATATGTAATTTTTGAACACATTTGGATACCTGTTTTTCTACCTGATTATTTAAGTACCATAACAAATTACATAAGATGCTTGTAGAGATATTAATTTATCTCTGACTCTACATATTCAAAAGGAAATTTTACAATACTCGACATCTCTTTCCCGACCTCCAGCATATCTCCATCTTCTTTTTCATAATACCATTTTACTATTATATTAATTCCCTTTAAACGTAAACCGGCTAAAACCTTGCAAATATCAAGAATTAACTTACCCGAGGATGAATTAAAATATTCAAAATCAAAGTTAAACTCAACCGGATCTTTTTTATCGTCCGATTTGATAAGATATAAGCTGAATTCTGCCAGCCATGAGAGAATCTGGTCGTAAAACTCCCTGACATCAGGAGGCCTTGATTCACCTGAAATCAGGTAAATTTTTTTTTCAGGATCAAGAATGACCTTTGGTGAAAAGGATGTTTGGTCAATTATCAACTTTCTCATGATATATTTATTTAAAGAAATTTTTATTTCAAAATTTGAATAGCCATTAATCAGAGGTTGAAAGCTGTAACCAATTTTATTCCCTGATTTCATAGCCATATAAATAAAACCGAGCCCGGCTCCATTTTCACCCCGAACAGATTCTCTGTTAATTTTATGTTCGTACAAAGTTTTCAGAGCTGCTTCATTGAGGTTATTTAAGTGGTCAAGCCTTCTTGTTAAGTTCTCTTTTGCACTATCCGGTACCGGATTACCGGCAACAATATATATCTTGTCATTTTCCGTCCTGACTGAAATATGGGAATTCATTCCCGGATCAGCCGATGATAGCACTATCTGGTTTTTATAAATATTTTCAAGACACTCAACAACAATAGCATAAACCCTTTTACAGGTTATCTTATTCAAAAATGTAAACTCCTTTGTTTTCCTGAGTCTTTTTAAAAGTAGTTCTATTACCTTTAAATCAACCGGGCCATGATAATCCAGAAGAATTTCTGATTCGGACATATAATAAATCTTAATCCTGTGCACAGAGAATAGACAATTCCCGGTAAACAAACCGAGACATTAAAATTCTTCAATACGATGAAAATGTTTTTCTATATGCGTTATTATTACTAACTTGAATTGCTTTAAGCAAAGATATATTTTATTCATTAAAGATTATTAACAATTTTAATGCTATGATTGAGACAATTTTAAAAGCACTAGTACAATTATTTGCGTTAATAAGCGACGTTCACGATATTTCTGAGATCTCAAGCAAGGAGAAGGATATCGTAAGGATATTTCTGTCACGTCAGCTGAATAATGAACTGGTAAACAGATACATGGAAATGTTCGATGAGTATTTAATACAGTACAATTCGGAAAAAATTGACAGGGGAAGTATTAAAGACATGAAACGTACATCCCTCACTGCTGTCAAAATTTTAGGGATATGCGAAAAGATAAATGAAGAGTTACAGCAAAAACAGAAGTTGTACGTAATAGTCCAGCTTATGGATTTTATATTATTCGGTGCTGAAATAACCGAAAATGAGCTGGAGTTTCTTGAAACTGTATCAATAGCCTTTAATATACCACAGACAGAGTTTCAGAACATAAGAAGTTTCATATTGAAATCTGTGAATGATATCCCTGAGAAAAACAGGGTAATGATCATAAACAGCACTTATGAAAATGAGTACATAGGGATGAAACATTTGTTCAGGGAAAATCTCAAAGACAGTATTTTACTGCTTCATATTGAAAGCACCAATACATTTATTTTAAAATACTCAGGTAAAGAAGATCTCTTCCTGAACGGGCAGAATATATTTTCCGGGCAGACTTATACTTTTGATCACGGCTCGACAATCCGGGGCTCAGGTACGAATACAATCTATTACAATGATATTTCAAGCATTTTCACTGATGAAACATTTAAACTTAAAATATCGATTGATGCCATTGATGTTTACCTGAGGTTTAAGAACAGTGAATATGGAATTCAGAAGTTCAATTTTCATGAAGAATCAGGTAACCTTGTAGGAATTTTAGGTGGGAGCGGTGTTGGTAAGACAACCCTTTTAAATGTTTTAAGCGGTATTACTCAGCCCCAGAGCGGTGAAGTGCTGATAAACGGGTATAATCTCTATTCCGAAGAAGAAAAGATCCACTTGAAAGGGTTCATTGGTTTTGTCCCGCAGGATGATCTGCTGATTGAAGAACTTACCGTCTGGCAGAATCTTTATTACAGTGCAAGAATGTGTCTCGATAACCTTCCTGAAGCTAAACTGGTGGATGTTGTGAATAAGACTCTTTCAGAACTGGACCTTGATGAGATCAGAAATCTGAAAGTTGGCAACAGCCTTAATAAAGTAATAAGTGGCGGACAAAGAAAAAGATTAAACATTGCTCTGGAATTAATCCGCGAACCGACAATACTCTTTGTTGATGAACCCACATCAGGACTTTCTTCTGTTGACTCTGAAATTGTAATGAATTTACTTAAAGAACAGACAGACAGGGGGAAACTGGTAATTATTAATATACATCAGCCTGGTTCCGACCTTTACAAAATGTTTGATAAGATTATGATCATCGACAAAGGAGGATATCAGATATTTTATGGCAATCCTTCAGAAGCAATTGTATATTTTAAAACAAGGGCCAGTTATGCGAATGCGCATGAAGACCAATGTATTACATGTGGAAATATAAACTCTGATCAGTTACTTCAGATTATAGAAGCCAAAGTCATCAACGAGAATGGAAAACATACTCACTTAAGAAAAGTTTCCCCTCAGGAATGGGCTAAAATGTTTATGGGAGATGCTGATAAAGCAAACCAAAAAACCTTTAACAAGTACAGTACTCTCCCTGAAAATTATTACAGCATTCCCGGTCTTATAAAACAGTCAAAGATTTTTTTTATCCGTGATTTTTTATCCAAATTGACGAATAGGCAATATGTCATGATTAGCCTGCTTGGAGCGCCTCTGCTGGCTTTTCTGCTGGCATATTTTACTAAATATACCATTGGTGGAGAATACATTTTCAGCGAAAATGAAAATCTGCCGGCATATCTTTTTATGTGTGTAATTACCTCTCTCTTCCTGGGATTAATAATCAGTGCTGAAGAGATTGTCAAAGACAGGAAGATATTGAAAAGGGAGTCATTTCTGAATCTCAGCTGGTTCAGCTACCTGAATTCGAAGGTTATGATAATGTTTTTAATATCAGCAATTCAGACAATCTCATTCATTCTGATTGGCAATTTCATTCTGGAGATTAAAGGCATGACTATTCCATACTGGATTGTACTATTTACAACATCCTGTTTTGCGAATATGCTTGGGTTGAACATTTCATCGGCATTCACCTCAGTAATAACAATTTATATACTGATACCGTTCATTCTTATACCCCAGTTATTATTCAGCGGTGTTATTGTAAAATTCGACAGGCTGCATAAAAACAATCTCTCTTCTTACGAATATGTTCCCATTATCGGGGAAATGATGACTGCACGCTGGTCGTTTGAAGCCCTGGCAGTCGAACAATTTAAAAACAATAAATATGAAAGGAATTTTTTCAAATACAATTTGGAAATAAGCCAGAATGACTGGTACTCAGTATTCCTTATAAATGCCCTTAAAGTTGACCTGAGGGTGTGTACGGTGCTTAAGGATAGTTTACCATACAGACAAACAGTAAATAATGATTTTTATAAACTTAATTATTATATCGAAAAGCTGAATGGATTAGCAGGTTTTGGATTAATCCGCGGAAACTGGAAAGAATCTCTTAAAGCTGAAAATTTTAATCCTGAGGCAGCGAAAGAAGCAGGAAAATATCTTGACAGTTTAACCAGACAGTTCCGGCAGGTTCGAAAAACATACAAGGACAGAAAAGATTCGGTTTCCAGATTTATTGAGGCAAAAATCGGGGAAGATGAGTTTATAAAACTAAAAAACAATTATTATAATAAACAATTGGAGATTGTTGTTTTGGACAGATTAAGAGTTGAACAATTTATAGAAACAGATAAGAGAATAATTCAGAAATGTGAGCCAGGCTATATGAAACCTCTTTCAAAATATGGTCGGGCACAGTTTTATGCGCCATATAAACAGATCGGGAATACTAAAATTGACACATTCTGGTTCAATCTGATGGTTTTATGGATTGTAACTTTAATTTTATATATTGCCCTGTATTATAATCTTTTACAAAAGTTGGTAACCATTTTTGAGAATTTTAAGCTAAAGGAATCAGTTAAGTAATCATTTTATTTCAGCCATTCCTCAACAGCCTGCGGACTTAATCCCGATAAACCGAGTTTATTTTTCTTGTTAAAACCATTCAGATCATTAGCAAGTTTCCCGGCTTTCTCAACTTCTTTAAGTTTAGAAACGGTGGTAAAACCCAGCTTCTGTAACGGGGCAATCCATTCCTCCGGGATACCAAGCTCCATGTATTCTTCCTTTGAACTTTGAACTTTAAACTTTGAACTTACAGGCTTCATCTGAGGAAATAACAACACATCCTGTATTGACGACTGATTTGTAAGAAGCATTGTCAGCCTGTCGATGCCCATTCCCATACCAGACGTAGGAGGCATGCCATACTCCAGTGCTCTGACAAAATCCATATCGATAAACATTGCTTCATCATCTCCTTTTTCTGAAAGCTTTAGTTGATCCTGGAATCTATCTATCTGATCAATCGGATCGTTCAATTCAGAATATGCATTGGCAATCTCTTTGGAATTAATAAAAAGTTCAAACCTTTCCGTGAGTCCTGATTTGCTCCTGTGCATCTTGGTAAGGGGAGAGGTCTCGGTAGGGTAATCAATAATGAATGTAGGCTGAATAAGGCTATGTTCACATTTTTCACTGAATATAGCATCTATGAGTTTCCCCTTCCCCATAGTCTTGTCATGTTCAACCTTTAGATTATCACATACTTTTATCAATTCAGCTTCGTCCATCCCCGATATATCAATTCCAGTGTTTTCTTTAATCGAATCAAGCATGCTTATCCTTTTAAAAGGAGTTTTTAGATTTATAGTCTTATCCCCGTAAATGATCTCGGTCTTTCCATGAAGATCAAGAGCCGCTTTTTTCACAATCTCTTCGGTGAAAGTCATCATCCAGTTATAATCTTTATAGGCTATATAAATCTCCATTACAGTGAACTCCGGATTATGGGTACGATCCATTCCTTCATTGCGGAAATCTTTGGCGAATTCATATACACCTTCGAAGCCGCCAACAATTAATCGTTTCAGATACAGCTCATTGGCAATCCTTAAATAGAGAGGGATATCGAGTGCATTGTGATGTGTAATAAAGGGTCTGGCGGTTGCTCCACCGGGTATAGGCTGAAGGATTGGTGTTTCAACCTCAAGATAACCCTTTGAGTTAAACAACTCGCGCATCGACTGAATTATTTGCGTCCTTTTTCTGAACACATCACGTACCTGGGGATTAACAATAAGGTCTACATATCTTTGGCGATAACGCATCTCAGGGTCAGTAACTGCATCATACAAAATTCCATCTTTCTCCTTGACTATCGGAAGCGGTCGAATAGATTTACTGAGAACCGTAAATTCATCGACATGAACAGTTGTTTCTCCCATCTGGGTTTTAAAAATATGACCTTTCACTCCGATAATATCACCTATGTCGAGAAGACGTTTAAACACAGTGTTGTACATAGTTTTATCTTCGCCGGGGCAGATATCATCTCGACGTAAATATATCTGTATCCTGCCTGAAGAGTCCATCAACTCTGCAAATGAAGCATTGCCCATTATGCGTCTGCTCATTATCCGTCCCGCAAGACAAACCTCCTGGAAATTGTTTTTTTCAGGGCTGTAATTATCGAGAATATCCCGTGCAAAAACGCTGGTTTTATATTCAGCAGCAGGATAGGGATTTATACCAAGTTTTCTGAGTTCATCGACAGATGTCCTTCTGATCTGCTCCTGTTCGCTTAAATTCATATTGCTCATTCTGATTTGAAAATTTGTGCAAAGATAAAAAAATCATGCATTCGTGATAGAAAGATATTCAGCCTTTTAATGCTTTTATCTCATTATCGAATTTATCGCGGATGAATCTGGTCACCGGTCCAGGAACTCCCTCACCAAGAGTGTTTCCACCGAGTTCTGTTACAGGGGTAACTTCTGCTGAAGTATTTGTAATAAAGACCTCCTGGATTAATCTGATCCTGTTTTCCTGTAAAGCTTCCTCCCTGATTTTAATTCCTGAGTCCTCTGCAATCCTTATAATATTTTTCCGTGTAATTCCTGAAAGAACATGATTCGATTCAGGATGTGTAAAAAGAGTACCATCAATCACGAAGAAGATATTTGAATGAGATCCTTCTGTAATAAACCCGTTTCTAACGAAAATACATTCTTTCAACCCATTTTCATGGGCTTCCTGAAAACTCATTGTATTGGGAAGAAGAGCCACCGATTTGATGTCGCACCTGCTCCACCTTATATCCTCTTTTAACATGACTTTAATACCTGTTTCTTTTAACTGGCTATCAGGTACAAAACCCCAGGCACAAGCGTAGACTGTTGGTGGAACTTCAGGTGATGGGAAAGAATGACTGCGTCTGGCTGCACCTCTTGTTACCTGAAGATATACCATTGCCGGTTGGTTTTCAAGCTTATTTAGTTTTATTAGATCATAAGCAAAAATTGGAAAGGAATCTGCTTCGGGCCAGTTAATTCTCAATTCTCTCAGACTTCTTTTCAGCCTTGTCATATGGCTGCTCATATCATAAAAAAATCCTTCATACCATCTCACAACTTCATAAATGCCATCAGCAAAGAGAAATCCCCGGTCATCCGGACTGATCTTAATTTCATCTTTCGGGAGAAGTTTCCCGTTGAAATATGCTGTTCCCATCTTTTGAATTTTAAATAGCTGATATTTCTTGATTTGGTTCAATAATTTCTGTTCTGTAATTAATTGCCGATCTTGCTTCCTCCGGCGATTCAGCATTACCGCAAGCTGCCTGAACGAATAATGAAGCACCGAGTACCGTAGTTTCTTTTTGATCAATAATCTTAAGAGGAACACCCGTATAATCAGCTCTTAGCTGATTCCATAGCCTGTTTTTAGATCCGCCGCCAACACAAAGGATACTTTCAGTTTTAAAACCACCTGCATTTTCGAGAGCCCTCTTCCCTTCGGCGAGTCTTGCAGATAGTGACTCAAGAATTGCCCGGAATATTTCATCACGGGTCGATTCCATTGTAAGACCAAGTATCTGGCCTCCGGGTATGCCCTTGAGCTCTTCATAGAATTTTGGAATGACTTTTACTCCATTACAACCTGAGGGTATCTTTTCTGCACCTGAAACCATATAATCATAAACACCATCCTTGATTTCACTGTACAAATTCCGTCTGGCCCACTCAAGAATTCCGGATGCAATCCACTGGTTACCTATATTATACAAACCAGGTCTGGAGTCAAGTTCGGTGGTAATACCCAAATCCAGCTGCTCTTTACCTGACCTGAATGCTTCTGATCGCACCATCAGAATTTCCCAGGTTCCTGAACTCAGGACAGGCTGTTTTTTTTCAGCGCCTGATCCGAAAATTGCAAATTGAGTGTCATGACCTGTTGCTACAACCGGTGTTCCCTTCGGAAGACCTGTCTCAGCAGAAGCTTTAGAATTGATCTTTCCGGTAACAGTTCCAGCTTCAACGGGAGACACAATTTTTTCGAAGGGGAATTTGATTTTATTTATGATATCTTCTGAGAAACCCCTGGTCTGAAGATTGGTCAACATTGATGTACCTGCCATGGTTGTATCATTAATCATTTCGCCTGTAAGCAGAAATGAGAATATTGATGGCATGAAAAGAAAAGAGGAGCTCTTTTCAACTATTTCAGGCTTTTGTTCGACAAACCATATGAGTTTATTTATGGTATTGAATGAGAACGGAAGAACTCCGCTCTCACAATATAACTCATTAAGAGGCAAATATTTGTCTATATTTTCCATTATTGATTTTGTCCGTTCACACTGCCATGATATTACAGGGTAAAGCATTTTCCCTGATTTATCAAAGAGTGTTCCGTCAACACCAAAAGTAGTTACTGTGACCCCGGCAATGCGGTTAACATTAATCTGACTGACCACTTTTTGTGATGCCCCGCACATTTTACCCCAGATCTCTTTTATATCCCAAATCCTGTATTGAGGGTAATCCGGATCTGGCCATGTATTGTTAGGGAATGATTCAGAGGCCAGAATTTCACCTTTACTGTCGATTGCTATAACTCTTACGTTTGTTGCACCGCAGTCGAAAACAATTACAGTATCACCTTTTGGCATTTGCAAAGAGTTAATCTAGATTGAATTAAAGATATCCTGTTTATATTTTTACATGAAAAAAGGGATCACCGATTAAGAAACTATCGGATTATCAGAGCCCTTTTAAAAAAGCCATTGAAGATCCCGCAACAATCAGTACGACAATATAAAGTGAAAGAATAATAATTATCAGGACCCCGATATAGACAAAACAAGATTTTAGATTCTTTATAGCTTTGTGAAATTCCAGTTTATCAAGGGTTTGTATGGCATGTGAAGTGTGCTTTGAAAAACGGAACAGGAAAAGGACCGGGAAAAAATAAATTACTGCCAGAAGCAGAATAGGCACAAACATAAGTGATTCAGGAATTCCCAGGTCTTTTCCCCCGGAATTAAAAGCTGTAAGAAAAGTTCCAGCGATAAGGCCGATTATAACAATCAGGCCCAGGATGATAAAACCTATAATTGCAAGGAACATAGCCCATTTTCTTGTAGTATTCAGATGTTTAAGAGTTTCCTGTTCTATTTCTATTTTCCTGTTTTCAAGAGGTGTTTCCATATATTAATTTGTTTTTCTTGTTTCGCGTTTCGTCTTATTTATAAAGCGCTCCGTAAGTCTGGCAAGCCCTGTAATCAGATCCTTCCTTATCCATCCCGAAGGCATTCCATGAACTTGGACGGAACACTTTATCCTCAACAACATTATGCATACAAACAGGTATTCTGAGGATTGAGGCGAGAGTGATCAGATCGGCTCCGATATGGCCATAGCTCGATGCGCTATGATTAGCGCCCCAGTTTGACATTACTGAGTAGACATCAGTGAATGGTCCTTTGCCTGTCAGTCTTGGAGCAAACCATGTTGTAGGCCATGTAGGATCCGTCCTGTCAGTGAGAATTTTATTCATTTTTTCAGGAAGTTCAACTGACCAGCCTTCTGCCAGTTGAAGGACCGGTCCCAGCCCTTTTACCAGGTTGACTCTCGAAATAGTGATCGGCATGACGCCTTTTGTATCAAATTGTGATGAGAAGCCTCCACCCCTGAAATATCCGGTATTGGCTGGTGGCCAATGTGTTGCTTCAAGACAGGCTGCAGCATCTTTTCCTGTAATTTCCCAAAATGGTTTAATGCATGACTCTTTCTTACTGGTTTGTCTGCCAGAAAAATCAAGAGCAGATGCTCCTGAATTGATGAGGTGAATGACTCCGTTTGATGCAAGACTCTCGGGCTTTATCTTTGTTACTCTTTTAATTGCCTCAGGGCTCCAGTAGGTTCGGATATCTGAAAACATTTGTGCTGTATTTGTAAGAAGATATCCAAAAAGCATTGGTACACCATTCATTGCATCATTCTCTGTGGCAACCAGATATGGAGGTCTGATTCCGTTCCAGTCAAATGAGGAACAGAGAATTGCCTCAAGAAAATCTCCGTTTGGCATATGATCGGTCCATTGCCGCTGACCCTGGAAACCTGAAAGTATAGCATTATGACCCAGTGCCTCTTCACCAAAGCCAAGTTTCTTGAGCTTCGGATTGCCGACCATCAGATCGCGGGCAATGAGTGTCATTTTAACAACAGTCTCCCATTCCTTATCTTTCTGTTTTCTTGACTTTTGAGCTGTATTCAGATCTTTTCCTTCCTTGCAGTTTTTCTTTGTCCATTCAAGTGCTTTTATGAATTCCTTTTTATCAAAAATCTCTTCGTTTAATCTCCGGTTGAATTCACTCATATCAACATACTCATTTCGCATTCCAAGATATTCCTGGAAAAAATCTTCACGTACAATTGATCCGGCTATCCCCATCGAAACCGATCCCATTGAAAGATATGATTTACCTTTCATTAATGATACTGCCAGTCCTGCACGTACAAACCTCAGAATTTTTTCACTGACATCTTCAGGTATTGACTGGTCGCCAGAATCCTGCACATCATGTCCGTAAATACCGAAAGCAGGCAGTCCCTTCATTGCATGTCCGGCCAGAGCTGCAGCAAGGTAAACCGCACCAGGTCTTTCCGTTCCGTTAAATCCCCAGATAGCTTTTGGAATATCACTATTCATGTCAATTGTTTCGCTTCCATAGCACCAGCATGGAGTAACAGTTAAGCTGACACCAACCCCGTACTTACTGAATTTCTCAGCACACATTGCTGCTTCAGCAACACCTCCGATACAGGTATCGGCAATAACAGACTCAACAGGTTTGCCATTCGGATATTTCAGATTTGATGAAATAAGTTTTGCGGCATTCTTTGCCATATTCATAGTCTGGTCTTCGAGTGACTCCCTGACTCCACGCATCCTGCCGTCGATTACAGGACGTACTCCGACTTTTGGGTAATCACCAATAACTGTCTGATAGTTGTGATTTACCTTTAACTCATTATTAGCCATTTGATCTAATGTTTTATAAATTTTAAATTCAAATTGAAGATTAACAAATATAAGTTTTTTTAATTCATTTAACCACAAAGGATCACAAAGTAAAACTCAAAGTATCACAAAGGGAAAAGCCAAAAAAACTGGTTCTTTTTTGTAACTTTGACACATCCAAAGTAAAAAACTTTCAGATGCAAAAAAGAAGACATTTACCCGGCTGGCTGAAAATGCAGAGAGCCAGCGGAGAAACCTATTCAATGGTTAAGCATATAGTCGTCGAAAATCATCTTCATACAATCTGCACCAGCGGGAACTGTCCGAATATTGGTGAATGCTGGAACAGGGGTACTGCCACATTTATGATACTAGGTGATATCTGCACAAGAGCATGTAAATTCTGTGCGACAAAAACCGGAAGACCTCTTCCTCCCGATCCAAATGAACCTGACCGTCTGGCTGAATCGATTAAAGCCATGAGGTTAAAGCATTGTGTTATCACCTCTGTCGACCGTGATGATCTGCCTGATGGCGGAGCATCAGTCTGGGCAGAGACTATAAGGCGGATTAAAGAGGTGAATTCTGATACTACTATGGAAACTTTAATTCCAGATTTTGACGCTAATCCTGAATATATTCAAAAGATTATTGATGCAGGACCTGATGTGATATCTCATAACGTTGAGACCGTAAAACGGCTTACTCCTGTCATCCGTACAAAAGCAAAATATGAAAGGAGTCTTGATGTTATAAAATATATCTCAGGAAAAGGGAAAACTGCGAAATCAGGATTTATGTTAGGACTTGGAGAAAGTGAAGATGAAACCTTTCAGACAATCAGTGATCTTTATGCCTCAGGCTGTAGAATTCTGACTATAGGGCAATACCTTCAGCCCGGGAAAGAATATATGGAAGTGGCAGAATATATTCGTCCGGAAAAATTTGAAGAATACAGAATTAAGGCTCTCGGACTTGGCTTTTCTTTTGTGGAGAGCAGTCCCCTGGTGCGTTCATCTTTTCATGCAGAAAATCATATAAAGGCTCAATATATATAGTTATATTAGCATCAATTATTGAGAAAATTAAAAATTGAGCTATAGCGTTATATACAAGGATATTGGGCAAAAAGATTATAAAGAGACCTGGGATTATCAGGCTGATATCTTTAACAGACTCGTCGACAGTAAAAAACCGGGAACCAAGGCTGGCGAATCTTACCAAAATATTCTGCCTGGGACACTTATTTTTGTAGAGCACCCTCATGTTTATACACTTGGGAAAAGCGGCTCGGAGAATAATCTGCTGCTCGACTTCATTCAGCTTCAGGCAAAGAATGCCTCATTCTACAGGATTGACCGCGGGGGAGATATAACTTATCATGGTCCCGGCCAAATTGTAGGTTATCCCATTTTTGATCTTGAGTTAATTAAGATTGGCCTTAAAGAGTATATTTACAGGCTCGAAGAGGCAATCATAAGAACATTAAATGAATTTGGTTTAACTGCTTCAAGACTTGAGGGAGGTACCGGTGTGTGGCTAGATCCGGAGACTGCCGGGAAAGCCAGAAAAATTTGTGCAATCGGAGTCAAGGCAAGCAGATATGTAACAATGCATGGTTTTGCCTTCAATGTTAATACCGACCTGACATACTTTAATAATATCAACCCTTGCGGATTTACTGATAAGGGAGTTACTTCACTTCAAAAAGAGTTGGGAGTCAGACAGGATTTTGAATCTGTAAAAAGCAAAGTGAAAGAAAATCTGCAGGAAGTATTTGATTTAAATTGGATTAAGGAGTAAAAAGATGGAAAAAAGATGGGTTGTGAAAGAAAAAGGAGATACTGCAGTTGTAAAACAGCTTGCAGGGGCTCTGGGTGTTTCGGAATCTCTGGCGAATCTGATGGCCCAGCGTAATATTTCCTCTGCTGATGAAGCAACCGCTTTCTTTAACCCAAGTCTCGATTATCTTCACGATCCTTTTCTTATGAAAGACATGAATATTGCTGTTGACAGGATCTCTTCTGCTGTAAAAAAGAATGAAAGAATACTTGTGTACGGTGATTATGATGTTGATGGAACCACTGCCGTCGCTCTTATGTACTCATTTCTGAAAGATCAGTATTCAAATGTAGAATATTATATACCCGACAGATACAAAGAGGGTTATGGTGTGTCATTTCAGGGGCTTGATTTTGCTTATCAGAATAACTGTAAGGTGGTAATCACGCTCGACTGTGGTATCAAAGCAGTTGAAAAAGTAAAATATGCACGCACCAAAGGACTCGATGTTATCATCTGCGATCATCATTACCCTGGAGATGAAATACCTAAAGCATTAGCTGTTCTTGATCCAAAACAGCCGTCGTGCAGTTACCCCTATAAAGAATTATCGGGATGTGGTGTAGGATTCAAGTTGGTTCATGCTTATTCAAGGGTACATGGCATTCCATTCAGTAAAATAGCCCACTATCTTGATCTTGTTGCTGTCAGCATAGCATCGGACATTGTTCCCCTTACAGGAGAAAACAGGATAATGGCATATTTTGGCCTTAAAAGATTAAATGAATCTCCCCGTACCGGACTGAAAGAGATAATCCGCGAATCGGAAGTAACAAAAGCACTCACAATTGAGGATGTGGTTTTTAAAATTGGTCCCAGAATAAATGCAGCCGGAAGAATGGAGACAGGAAGTAAGGCTGTTGACCTGCTTGTTTCAAGTGATACCCGGCTAGCTACAGAAATAAGCAAGGAGATCAATAATTTCAATATAGAACGACGGAGTGTTGATCGTATAATAACAACAGAGGCAATGCGAATGATTGCCGAAGATCAGAGAACCGTAAATTCGAGAACGACTGTACTTTATAACCCAACCTGGAAAAAAGGAGTGATCGGAATTGTTGCTTCAAGATTAATTGAGACATATTACCGGCCAACAGTTATTCTTACTGAATCAAACGGTTTTGCAACAGGTTCCGCCAGGTCAGTTCAGGGTTACGATCTGTACCAGGCAATTGAAGCATGCAGCGATCTGCTTGAGAGTTTCGGGGGACATATGTTTGCGGCTGGTCTGACTTTGAAAAAAGAGAATATCCGGCCATTTATGGAAAGATTTGAACGATATGTAAACAGCACAATAACTGAGGAACAACTGGTCCCACGTATTTTTATTGATGCAGAACTCTTATTTTCTGAAATTAATGAAGAATTTTTTAAAACAATGAGCCAGTTTCAGCCTTTTGGACCTGAAAACATGTCCCCGGTTTTCGTTTCACGGAATGTATTTGATACAGGATCAGGTCGTATGGTTGGATCGAGCGGTGAACATCTTAAACTTGATCTTTGTCAGGAATCTACAGGTCAGAAAAGTTTCTCCGCTATTGCATTCAGTCAGGCTAACCATTTTGAGTACATAAAATGGGGGAATCCTTTTGATATTTGTTATTCATTGGAGATGAATGAGTTCAGAGGAAACAGGAACCTTCAGCTTAATGTAAGGGATATAAAAACACCAGAGCCCAAATAGGCTAGAGGCTGCAGTCAACAGGCGACAGTGCAAGACCCCAAGACAGCAGACTGCATGACTATTTTAAAACCAAACTCTGAATTGCATTTTAATTTCATCGGCATTTTCACCTGACTTTCCATTCGTGACTTTTGTAGTTATCCCATATTTGATTCTCAACTCTGCAAAATCCCTTATCTTCCATTTTGCCATAATATAGCTTCTGCTGCCTTCTCCATATAATGCAGGAATACTGTAACTATAAAGAAGATCATTTTCGTAGGTATAAATTCTGGAATCCCAGTCGTCAGTATTGAAAAGGCAATATCTGGCCCAAAGTGTAACAGGTATCTTCCTGAAGCTGTAACTTATTTCCTGAAAAAGAATCATTCCCGTACTTCCGGAAGGATTAACTATTTTAAAATCGACACGTGTCCCTAACGTCAGATTATTTTGAACTGAATAATGTGCAGACGCCTTAAAACTTCTTGTAATAAGCTTTTCCTGATCGGGTATCCCTTGATTTTCAGCATTATCTGCAATTGATAACCGGTAATTATATGATGCATCAACGGAAAATTTTTCTGAAGGCAAAAATCTGACCTTTATCTCCTGCCTCACTCCCCAGGAAGGAGCGCTGCAACGGTACTTTAGCCATGGGGAATGCTGAATATCAAATCCTCCGCTTATAAAGAGATGCCTGGCTGCTTCGAATGTGAAATTTTCCAGAACCCCATTTTCATTCGTAGTTTTTGAACCGGTTCCGGGTCCCTGTCCGTAGAAAGTTGTATAACCCGGGTTATAGTTTCTGAATAAGAAATTGATGGTTAACCGGTCAGACGGTCTGAATGAAATTCCTTGCACAAATGCATGCTTATTATTATCATCGACTGTCAACTCCCCGAAGAGCAAAATTTTCTTAACAAGGCTATTGTAATAAATAGTATAAAGACAATTTTTGTCACCTGTAAAATCATAGATCTTCACAGGATCATTCCCTGTAATTTTTACGGGAAGCGAAAGCCTGTTTTCCGACCAGACAAGTCCAACTTTCAGGTTATCAATGTTGTATGAAAGTGATATTCCGTATGCCAAATTGGAAACAGCATCTTTCTTGTTCAGAAGGGAAGGAGTATTGTGTATTCCTGCCAGATAGAAATTTTCGATGTAATTATTCTCAGAGCCTGATGATGAGGCAATAGTGGCATCTGAATAGTTTTTTGAAAAAAACATTGACAATTCAAGATTTTTGGCCGAAAACTGAGCAGCCACACCTCTGAAAAATTTATTCTCTTCTGTTGATGTGTACGGCTTAATCTCATCACTGGCTGACATATAACCTGGTGTCGTAAGAGAAATGCCTCTGCGGATACCGGTATTAATATTTGTACCCTGACCAAACCGGGCTGAATAGTCGCCGACAATAATTCTCCTGATCAGTCCGCTTCCACTAAAAGCGAGGTGAGCTGAAAGAAAATCGGGAAGAGGAGGATCCCCACTGATTAGTTTCTCCCCGGGATCTTTCTCCATCGTAAATCCGCCGGAAAATCCACCGGAAGTAAATTTGTATTTTGTCAGGATTTCCCATGCTGAACCTAAGTATGATGTATCGTCATTCCCTGATTTCAGAGAGAGATTTGATATCATTGAGTTTCTCCATCTGGCAGAATCTGAATTATTTACCAATTTATTTTCAAGAGTAATGAAAGGGATAATCATTTCGGCGGTTTCTCTATCAAATCCGGGGATATTTGCCAACTCGTATACAGAAACTATTTGTCCGGAGTTATGAACATATTCTGCCAATGCTTTTACCTGGAAATCAGAAAGAAAAAATAATCTTGAAATTTCCTCTTCAATTGAAAAATTGATCTTTACCGGGTTTTCGGCAAGTTCCTGAAGCCTTTCAATAAAGGTTGAAACAGCTTCCGGATCTGAGTCATCAGCTGCAAGTTCTTCAGCAACTTCAGTGATTGTTTCAGATAGTTTTTCTGATTGCCCATTTACAAAAAGAGGAGTTGTGATAAATAATAATAAAAGAATAGAATTGATACTAAATCCTTTTTTAACCGCAAAGGGCACAAAGGTTTGCACATTTGATATTTCATTCTCATTCATTTTTTCATGTCTTTTCTTTGCGTCCTTTGAGCCTTCTTTGTGAGCTTTGTGGTTAATGAATTTAAATATTAACGGATTTTAAATATCAATGATACAGAGGAAGTTACACCTAGTCTTTCATGAGTCACGAAACCTATATCCATCTGCACAATCTTTACCAGCCATCCTAATCCGAAACTAAAAGAATTATTGTCCGTACTAAATCCCCCTCTCAGCCAAAATTTCTTTGCTGCCTCATACTCAAAACCAGTTCTCACAATCAATCTACTTCCTGAACTCATTTCAGCTTCGACCCCGGCAAAAAGTGATTTGTTAAGATAAGTTCCCGCACCAACCCTCACCGACATTGGCAGGAAAGTTTTTCTTAATGAATTAGGGACAGGATTAAAAATATGAATACCAATCCTGGTGTTTTCGGAGGGAGTTATCAGCAGACCTGCTTCGCATGTAAGAGATTGAATATTATCATATTCCCCTGAAGTTCTTTCTGAAAAATAATCCACCTGTAACCCGGCAGATATTTTATTGGAAAGTTTCATTCCACAAGCCAGACCCGTCATATCCCTCTTAAAATCGGTATATCCGAAATGTGAATAGACGGCTCCAAGAGAGGCTTTTCCAGCCGGGATAATCAATCCAAGAGAACGTGTTCCAAGTTCACTTATATTGAATCTGTTTTGGTAGTTGAATCCAAATGAGAATGAGTTATTATAAGCCAGAGTTGCCTGATTATGGAATGAAGACCAGAAACCGTTCTTCATGATGCAGACATATCCTGTTCCTGCTTCACCTGCTCCTGCAGAAGGACGATACGGATCTCCTCCTGAAGCGGTTAAAGAGAAAAAAATAAATAAAACAGAAACAGATATTTTCAGCAGCGAGCTCAACTGTTTCAAAAATTGTTACCATAAATATACGAAAAAGTTCAATCCGGGTAACAGGATGGAACTTTTTTTAGTTTGTTTTGTATTGATATTTTACACCCTTTAATTCTTCATTTGCCTGAACGATCTTCTTTTTGAGGGATTCCTTATACTTTATAACCTCTGACATTATTGCCTTATCACCGGTAGCGATAATCTGAGCTGCAAGGATCCCGGCATTCTGGGCGGCATTTACTCCTACGGTAGCTACAGGTATCCCGGGAGGCATCTGGAGAATAGAAAAAATTGAATCCAATCCTTCGAGCGAAGCCTTGATAGGTACACCAATAACAGGGAGCGGTGTCATTGCAGCAATCACACCCGGAAGATGGGCTGCCATTCCCGCCGCAGCTATAATCACTTTTATTCCCCGCGCTTCAGCATTTTTAGCAAATTTTTCAACCTCTTCGGGTGTTCTGTGTGCTGACAGTGCATTCATCTCAAAAGGTATCCTGAAATTATTTAATATCTCTGCTGCTTTCTCCATAACAGGCAGGTCAGATGTGCTGCCCATTATGATGCTGACGATCGGTTCCATTTAAAATAATTTAATTTAACTTGCTGATGAGGACAAAAATAAGGTATTATTTTCATATTTTCGCACCGGCAAACAGTTCAAATATTGTCTTCATGAAAGAAATCCGTATACTTGATAAAAAGTTCAGAGAATTTTTAACTGAAAAGGCTATACAGCAGAGGATTGAAGAACTTGCCAGGCAGATGAATAACGATCTTGCAGAAAAGGAGGTGGTCTTTCTTGGTATTCTGAACGGAGCATTTCTTTTTGCCGCTGATCTTTTCAGACGTATCGACTTTCCGGCGAGGATATCATTTGTGAAACTTGCTTCATATCAGGGAACAAGCTCTTCGGGATTAATAAAAGAGCTTATCGGTTGGAATGAAGATATCAAAAACAAAACGATTGTCGTGGTGGAAGATATCGTTGATACAGGAAATACTTTGGAACGAATTGTGGATGAGCTTGTTATAAGAAAAGCTGCTGAAGTGAGAATTGCAGCTATGCTTTATAAACCTGCAGCATATACTAAGGATATCGCTCTTGATTATATAGGATTCGAAATACCGAATGATTTTGTGGTTGGATATGGCCTTGACTATGATGGTTTCGGACGTAATCTGCCATCCGTTTATACATTAATTAAATAATTCATAATTCGTAATTCATAATTTAATTTATCCTATGGTTAATTTTTTGATTTTTGGCCCTCCCGGTTCAGGTAAGGGAACGCAGTCAGTCAGACTGGCTGAGAAATTCAATCTTATTCATTTTTCAACAGGCGACATGCTTCGGGCCGAGATTACTGCCGGTACTGAACTTGGTAAAAAAATGAGCCTAATTATGTCGAAAGGTGAATTAGTCCCCGATGAGGTGGTGATTGAAATGATTGCTCATAAGATAGATACAAGTAAAGGGTCGGCTGGATTTCTCTTTGACGGATTTCCACGTACTGTTGCTCAGACAGTTTCTCTCGAAAAAATGTTAAATGACCGTGGTATGAAGATTGATCAGATGCTGGTTCTGGATGTTGATCATGATGAGCTCGTTAAGAGATTAATAGCCAGAGCTGAATTGTCAGGAAGACCTGATGACAAGGATCCTGCAGTTATCGAAAACAGGATTGATGTTTATAAGGAGAAAACAGAACCAATAATTAATTACTGTAATCAGAAAGGACTATATCAGCCTGTAAATGGTATGGGTACGATTGATGATATATTCAAGAGACTCTCTGATTATATGAAAAAGCTGGTTTAGCCCCATGTCCCTATTGACCCCCTAAATCCCCCCAAGGGGGGACTTTGAAATCCTTCTCTGTTTTCAGCCCCCCTTGGGGGGTTTGGGGGTAGGGGAAAGGACTATTACTATTTTATTAAAATTGATTTAATATCATTTACTTATAGTTTTGAAAAATAAAGGATATGTCCGGATCAAATTTTGTCGATTATGTAAAAATTTATTGCCGCTCAGGTAACGGAGGCGCCGGATCAGCTCATTTCCGCAGGGAAAAATTTGAACCCAAAGGCGGACCTGACGGAGGTGATGGCGGAAGAGGAGGACACATAATATTGAGAGGTAATGATCAGATGTGGACTCTTCTGCATTTAAAATATCAGCGTCATATATTTGCAGAGAATGGTGTCGGGGGTAGCAGGCAACAGTCAACCGGAGCTGAAGGAAAAGATGTGATTGTCCAGGTTCCTCTTGGTACAATTGCAAAAAACAGTGAAACAGGAGAGTCAATTTTTGAAATAACAAAGAATGGTGAAGAAAAGATCCTTGCAAAAGGAGGAAGGGGAGGACAGGGAAATGTCCATTTCAAATCACCAACCAACCAGACCCCGAGATATGCCCAGCCCGGAGAACCCGGGATTGAGGAAGAATTTATTCTTGAGCTTAAAATACTGGCTGATGTAGGACTCGTAGGATTTCCGAATGCAGGCAAATCAACTCTGCTGTCGGTAGTTTCTGCTGCCAAGCCTAAGATTGCCGATTATGCTTTTACTACGCTTGTCCCCAACCTCGGAATCGTAAGTTACAGGGACGAAAAGTCTTTCGTCATGGCAGATATTCCGGGTATTATCGAAGGAGCTCATGAAGGCAAGGGTTTGGGAATTAGGTTCCTAAGGCATATTGAAAGAAATTCGATGCTTCTTTTCCTGGTGCCTGCCGACAGCAAAAACATTAAAGAGGAATATGAAATCCTTATTAATGAACTAAAAATGTACAACCCTGAACTTCTTGATAAGAAACGTGTTCTAGCTATTTCAAAGACAGATATGCTTGATGAAGAACTGATAAATGAGATAAGAAATGATCTGCCTGATATTCCAAGGGTGTTTATCTCCTCTCTTACAGGTCAGGGCATAGTTACATTAAAGGATATGATTTGGAAAGTACTTAACTTCGACTGATATTAATAAATGCTTGAACGATTTGACCAACAGCTTTTTTTGTTTATTAATTCATCAAATTCGCCATTCTTCGACCAGGTGATGTATGCAATTAGCGGGAGATTAATCTGGGTTCCGTTATACCTTACCATTCTTATTTTTTTGGGTGTTAAATACAAAAGGAAATTCCTTATTATACTCATTTTTATAATTCTGGCTGCCACACTGTCTGACCAGACATCTGTTATTCTTAAAAATATTATTCATCGTTTACGTCCCTGTCATGAGCCATCTCTTATAAGCGTTGTCCATCTGGTAAACGGTGAATGCGGAGGGATATACGGTTTTGTTTCTTCACACGCTACAAACACCTTTGATGTTGCTCTGCTCAGTCTGTCATTTATAAAAAAAAGATGGTACTCAATAAGTATTATTTTATGGGCAGGAATTATTAGTTATAGCAGGGTCTACCTTGGCGTTCACTATCCGGGTGATGTGTTATGCGGCTCACTTCTCGGTGCGTTTATAGGCTGGAGCATCTATAAACTTTATGTACTGACTGACAATAGGATACTAAAGTACAATCCTTATTTTGATTCGCCCCAAAGTCTCCCATCAACTCATTAAGCTATACATTCATGTATTGCATAAATCTGGAATCGTTCGACCCATTCTTCAATCTTGCAATTGAAGAGTCACTTTTTAAAAACAGCAAAGAGGAATATCTGATACTTGGTGTCAATGATCTCTCTGTAATTATAGGTAAACATCAGTCGGGGCACATGGAGGTAAATACAAAGTTTGTCAATGAAAATCATATCCCGGTAATAAGAAGAATTTCAGGCGGAGGAACAGTTTTTCATGATCATGGAAACCTGAATTTCAGTTTTATCAGGCAAAGTGAAAGTGGCAAACAGGTCGACTTCCGGAAGTACACCCAACCGGTCATAGATTTTTTAAAATCCGTTGGAGTTGAAGCGAGATTTGAAGGGAAAAATGATCTGAAAGTTGATGGTTTAAAGATATCGGGGAATGCAGAGCATATTCACGGTAACCGGGTACTTCATCATGGAACATTACTATTCAGCACCTCACTGGAAATGCTTCGGAATTCCATTCGGAAAGATACTTCATGCTATACATCTAGAGGAGTTGCCTCGAACTCATCATCTGTTGTAAATCTGAATGAGAAAATTGACTGTTTTCAGGATATTAATGAATTCAGATCAGAAATGATGAATTATTTCCTGAAAAACTATTCTGATAATTTTCCTTATAACCTTACTCAGGCAGAAATACAGCAATCGCAATCTATAGCTGATTCAAAATATAAAACATGGGAGTGGAACTGGGCGTACGGCCCGGAGTACACTTTTAATAATAATTTTGAAATAAATAAATCACATCATTCGTGCAGTCTGTTTATAAAGGACGGGATTATCCGGAACTGTACTATTGAAGGGAGCGATCAGATGAAGAGCGCTTCAAAAAAGCTTATTGGGCGCAGGCACATGATCAGCGATTTATCAGAAGTTTTCCGGAATGGAAATATTTTTTTAACTGAAGAGGAAATCTTTAATTTCTTTTAAATTTTTTATTACACAAAGATGCACAGAGGATTCACAGAGGAACACAGAGAAAAAGAGACAATAAATGGATATCTTTAAATCATTAATTGTTTGGTTCATAGGCATTTGCTTTGTCATTGTGACATTTCCTGTAAACCTGATAATATGGGTGCTGGCTCTGCCATTTGACAGGAATAGAGCACTTATTCACTGGTTCCTGATGCACGAAAGTCTCTTTCTTTCATTTTTAATACCAATCTGGACAATCCACATTGAGGGTAGAGAAAAAGCAATGAAAGGGACTATTTATGTTATCATTTCAAACCATCAGTCGGTTCTCGATATTCTTCTGGTAAATTGCCTCAGGTACAAATTCAAATGGATATCGAAAATTGAAAATTTTAATGTTCCTGTTATTGGCTGGTACTTAAAAATGGCTCAATATATTGTTGTTGACCGCGGAAATGAGGAGAGCAAGATCGAAATGCTTGAAAAGTCATATAATTGTCTTAAAAAGGGAATTTCAATTTTGATGTTTCCCGAGGGTACCCGCTCTCTGAACAATGAGATTGGTTTTTTTAAAAGAGGAGCTTTTCAGCTTGCATTACAGGCGGGTGTTCCAATCCTTCCTGTTCTGATTGACGGTACAGGAGGGATTCTTCCAAAACATGGTCTGGTTTTCGGAAGTGGTCATCAGATCAGGATAAAGGTACTGGATCAAGTTAATCCTGCTGATTTTGGGACAGATAATCCGGACGATCTTGCAAAGCAATTCAGTTCATTGATGACAACCAGGTTAGTGGAATTAAGAGCTCAAAACAGTCCCCGATGACGCAAAGTTTGTCATATCGAAGAATGCTCAGTAAGATGCATTACTATAACTATCAGAATGGACTGATAATTCATCATGTGAACCAGGAAGGCGGATGGGAAAGTCACCAGGAGCACTGCAGGAGTTTTATAATCAAAGCATTGGAATTATACAAGCCTGAAAAGATAACCGTTCTTGGCAGCGGATGGCTTCTTGATCTGCCCTTTGCAGAGTTGATTGAGAGAACCGGCAGAGTCTGCCTGATAGATATAATTCATCCACCGGATGTTATAAACCAGGCTGGAAGTTTTAATAATGTTGAGTTAATAGAACAGGATATCACCGGAGGATTAATTGAAGAAGTATGGCAACTGACAGAAAAATACTCGTTTTTTAAAAAGTTGAAATCGCTTGAGAATATAATTATACCTGAATTTAAACCGGATGGTGATCCCGGAATGGTTATTTCACTTAATATCCTTACCCAGCTCGAGTCACTATTGATAGATTTTTTAAAAAAGAGGGCAAAAATTAAGGAAGAAGAATTTGACTTTTTCAGAACTGAGATACAGAGGAAGCATATTGATTTTCTTAAGAAGCACAGGTCAGTTCTAATTACAGATTATGCTGAGGTTATTACGAACAGGTCCGGAAGTGTTAAGTCTATTCCAACTTTGTTAACTGATCTTCCGCAATCTCAGTTTACTGAAGAATGGACATGGAATTTTGATCAGACAGGAGCTGATCTGTACAACAGCAGAAGTCAATTCAAAGTTGTAGCCTTAATAACCTGATGAAATTAAGAAAGGCAAGGTCAAATTGTGTTAAATTCCGAAATAAGAAGGTCCAAGCTAAATATTTGTTAGTTTCAAAGTTTTAAAAACTAATTGGATATCTCTAATTATGAATAAAACAATAATTGCTTTATTTGTCTTTACCCCCTTCCCAACCTTCCCCCATCCCCCACGGGGGGGACCGAGCGTTAAGAACTTGCCCGGTGGGCAAGTTTAGCGAAGGTGCCAGACTGCTGGGGTGGCCTTTTCCCCCTTGGGGGAAACAGGAAAGGGGGTTTTTCAAAGGAAAAGTTTAAACATTAACATCAAGAATAATTTTACTTCTTTTTGAAGATTAATAAATTGAAACTTTATGAATAATATCAAATTTGAAAATAATTCAGGCAATATAGAATTAAAAAGAGAATTAGGTCTTGCTGCCGCAGTAGCTATTGTAGTTGGTAATTGTATCGGTTCGGGCATCTTTACTTCGGCAGCTTCCCTGGCTGCTGCATCAAATCCGAAAACCGCAATAATTGCATGGATAATTACATCGGCCGGGTCTTTGTTGATTGCGTTAAGTTTTGCAAGCCTTGGTACTGCCATGCCAAGAACAGGTGGTCCCATTGTTTATACAAGGGCTGCATTCGGTGATTTTGCAGGCTTCTTAATTGCCTGGACATACTGGATAGGAGCCTGGGTAGGGAATGCAGCTATCATTACAGCTTTTATGCTTTATTTCACTTATTTTGTTCCTGGTGCAACGACACCCATATTGGCATTCTTAATTACTTCTGGTGTATTGTGGTTTTTTACTATAATAAATATTCTTGGTGTTAAAGGAGCAGGCCGGGTTAGCATAGTAACCACGATATTGAAAGTAGGTGCCCTGGTGGTATTTGTAATAATTGCTGCATTGCATTTTAATCCGGCGATGCTTAGAACTGTGTCAAGTGTAAAGGTCTCAGGAATGAGTACGTTGCCGGCAGCAATTGCAATCGCACTCTGGGCTTTTGTAGGAATAGAAAGTGCAACAGTTCCTGCAGGGGAAATTAAAAATCCACAAAAAAATATCAGAAAAAGCACAATATATGGTACTTTAATTGCAGCTGCAGTGTACATTATCGTTTCGGTAGTGGGTATGGGTGTCCTGGATCAGTCAACACTGGCCGGATCCAATGCACCTCTTGCAGATATTATAAACAAAGCAACAGGTGGCAACTGGGGTGGAAACTTTATTGCATTGGGAGCTATAGTATCTACTCTTGGTGCCTCCTCAGGCTGGATATTAACCACTGCAAGGAGTGCATTTGGCGCTTCTCAGGATAAGCTTTTTCCGGCGATGTTCGGGAAAATACATCCAAAGTATCTGACACCGGTTACTTCTCTTATAATAAGTGGTCTGGCAGCTAATATCCTTCTTATTTTGAACTATATGGGTACATTAAGTTCAGCTTTTAATTTTATGCTGTTACTCGCTACCCTGGCATTTTTACCGGCTTATGCTTTTTCGGCAGCAGCTGATATTGTGCTCCTGAAGAATCATTCATCAGATTTTAATCTTTTCAGTTTTCTGAAAAATTCCTTCTTTGCCTTGCTTGCTTTTGGATATTCTATATATGCAATCTATGGCACAGGAGCCAAAGTTGTAATGTATGGGTTTATACTTATGTTAGCAGGTATTCCGGTCTATCTGTTTATGATGCTCCAGAATAATAAAAAAGATAAGGCGGTTGATAATTTGAGAAAAGATGCAGGGGTATAGCCACTTCGTGGCTAATTTTTTAAGAAAAAGAAAAGTGTGGGTGTAGTCATTTATCAACATTTTTTCTGAAATCGTAATTATCATTTAATCAGCTAAATATTTTAGATACTGCCTGATTACATTTTTTTCATTGTTAAAAATCACTCCGATTGTTGAAAAATTGACAAAAAACGCCTGTTCTAAATCGTTATATTTGCGCAAAATTTCTGCAAAATGTCAGTTGGTTATTCGGAAGAGCATATAAAAACACTTGAGTGGAGAGAACATATCCGCCTGAGGCCCGGTATGTATATCGGGAAGCTTGGTGATGGGTCTTCCCAGGATGATGGGGTTTATGTCCTTCTCAAAGAGGTTATGGATAATGCCCTCGACGAGTACATGATGGGATACGGCAAAAAAATAGATGTCTCAATCAATGGAAAGGAGGTCAGAGTTCGCGACTGGGGTCGTGGAATACCTCTCGGTAAAGTACTTGACGCTGTCTCCAAAATGAACACAGGGGCAAAATACGATTCTAAAGCATTCAAAAAATCAGTGGGCCTAAACGGAGTCGGAGTGAAAGCTGTGAATGCCCTATCAAGTAAATTTGTAATAAGATCCATCCGTGACGGACAGGTTAAAGTAAGTGAATTTGAGCATGGAAGAACAGTCATAGATCGTCCTCTTGAATCCACAACGGAGGAGAATGGAGTTGAAGTGATATTCCAGCCTGATGAAGAAATGTTCGGCAACTACTATTACATTTCGGAATATGTAGATACAATGCTGAAAAACAATGTATATCTTAACTCCGGACTGGTAATCAATTTCAACGGGAATAAGTTTTTCTCACGAAACGGTCTTGTTGATCTGCTCAACGAGAATATGAGCAAGGAAGGTCTCTATCCGATCATTCATCTTACCGGTGAGGATATCGAGATAGCATTCACTCACGGATTGCAGTACGGAGAAGATTATTACAGTTTTGTCAATGGTCAGAATACAGCACAGGGCGGAACACATCTTATTACCTTCAGGGAAGCGATTGTTAAGACTATCAGGGATTTCTATAAAAAAGATTATGACCCCTCCGACATACGATCATCGATAATTGCAGCTATCAGCATAAAAGTTGAAGAGCCAATCTTTGAATCTCAGACAAAGACAAAACTGGGATCGAAAGATATGGGGCCCGAGGGACCATCAGTCAGGAATTTTATCAGCGAGTTCATAAAGAAGCAGTTAGACGATTTCCTACATAAAAACCCTGAAACAGCAAGAGCTATTCTAAAAAAAATACAGGACTCAGAGAAAGAGAGAAAAGCTATTTCATCAATTCAGAAACTCGCACGAGACAGGGCAAAGAAAGTGAGTTTACATAATAAGAAGCTGAGAGATTGCCGTGCACATTATAATACTAATGATGCAAATAAACTGGATTCAACTATCTTCATAACGGAAGGAGATTCAGCAAGCGGCTCAATTACTAAATCGAGAAATGTGGAAACACAAGCCGTCTTCAGCCTTCGCGGCAAACCTCTTAACTCTTTTGGTCTGACTAAGAAGATTGTATATGAGAATGAAGAGTTTAACCTGCTTCAGGCTGCACTCAATATAGAAGACGGTATCGAAAACCTGAGGTATAATAATGTTGTGGTTGCTACTGACGCTGATGTCGATGGTATGCATATAAGGCTCCTCCTGCTCACATTCTTCCTTCAGTTCTTTCCCGATCTTGTAAGAAAGGGGCATGTTTATATTCTTCAGACACCTCTTTTCCGGGTCAGGAATAAAAAAGAAACAAGATATTGCTATTCTCCCGATGAGAAAGCTAAAGCATTGAAAGCCCTTGGACCAACTCCGGAGATAACACGTTTTAAAGGGCTCGGGGAGATTTCTCCTGACGAGTTCAAGAACTTCATCGGGAAAGATATGAGGCTCGAACCGGTGAGGATGAAGAAAAACGACTCTGTTAACGGATTCCTTGAATTTTTTATGGGGAAAAATACCCCTGACCGTCAGGATTTCATCATTGAAAACCTGAGAATTGAAGAGGATATTATCGAGGAGGAAAAATAGTAGAAATATTTTAATGAAGTGTGAGTTAATTTATGGAAGAAGAGGATCTTGAAATTGGCAAAGCAGACGGAAAAGAAATAGTTCCGCCGGGACCTGTAGCTCTTCATTCCGTAACAGCATTATCGGGCATGTATCAGGACTGGTTCCTTGATTATGCATCGTATGTTATTCTCGAAAGAGCTGTGCCGCACCTTCATGATGGACTCAAGCCTGTGCAGCGCCGTATACTTCATTCAATGAAGAGGATGGATGACGGGCGTTACAATAAAGTGGCAAATATAATCGGGCATACAATGCAGTTCCATCCTCATGGTGATGCCTCAATTGGAGATGCACTTGTTCAGCTCGGGCAAAAGGACCTCCTGGTTGATGCACAGGGCAACTGGGGGAACTTACTGACAGGCGATGGTGCCGCTGCGCCAAGATATATCGAATCCAGGCTATCAAAATTTGCTCTTGAAGTAGTATTTAACCATAAAACAACAGAATGGAAATTATCATACGACGGGCGAAATAAAGAACCTGTTACGCTTCCGGTGAAATTTCCTTTGCTTCTCGCACATGGTGTGGAAGGTATCGCTGTCGGTCTTGCTTCAAAAATTCTTCCTCATAATTTTAATGAGCTTATTGATGCCACTATAGATTATCTGCAAGGGAACGATTTTGTTATTTATCCTGATTTCCCCACGGGAGGAATGGTCGATGTTTCAAAGTATAACGACGGACAACGTGGAGGAGTAATTAAAGTAAGAGCAAAGATCGAGAAGGTTGATAAAAAAGCTCTTATTATAACAGAAATACCATTTGGGAAAACAACTACTACCCTCATTGAATCAATTATAAAGGCAAACGAAAAAGGGAAGATCAAGATCAGAAAGATCGATGATAATACATCGGCAAATGTCGAAATAGTAGTTCATTTAGTCCCTGGCGTATCTCCCGATAAAACAATTGATGCACTTTATGCGCTTACCGATTGTGAATATTCAATCTCGCCAAATACCTGCGTAATTGTCGATGATAAACCCTCATTTATGGGGGTTAGTTCCATACTTAAACATTCTGCTGACAGAACAGTTGAGCTTCTGAAAAATGAACTTAAGATAAGGCTTGGCGAGTTGCGGGAAGAATGGCATATGTCATCTCTCGAGAAGATATTCATCGAGGAAAGGATTTACCACGATATTGAAGAGTGTGAGACATGGGAAGCCGTTATTGTTGCAATTGACAAAGGGCTTGATCCGTTCAGGAAACTTTTACTGAGGGAAGTTACCAGGGAGGATATAATCCAGCTTACCGAAATAAAGATCAAGAGAATCTCAAGATTCGATGTAAAAAAAGCCGACGAACATATAAAGGGAATTGAAACCGAGCTTGAAGAGGTCAAAAATCATCTTAATAATATCGTTCCGTTCGCGATCAATTATTTCAGACAGATAAAGAAAAAGTACGGCAAGGGAAAGGAACGGAAAACCGAACTTAGAAGTTTTGATACAATTGAAGCCACGAAAGTGGTAGCCAATAATGCAAAACTCTATATAAATTATAAGGAGGGATTTATCGGCACCGGTCTGAAAAAAGATGAATTCATCTGCGATTGCTCTGATATTGATGATGTTATCGTTATCAGAAAGGATGGAGTGTATCTTATAACAAAGGTAGCCGATAAGGTGTTTGTTGGTAATGATATACTCTATGCACAGATCTTTCTTAAAAATGACGAACGTACTATTTATAATATTGTTTATCAGGATGGTAAGGACGGGTCTTTACTTGCAAAACGGTGTGCCATTTCAGGCCTGACACGCGACAAAGAATATAATCTGACCAGGGGGACCCCAGGTTCGAAAATAGTATATTTAAGTGCGAATCCGAATGGTGAGGCAGAAGTAATTAAAGTCCATCATAAACCAAAGGCAAGGCTTAAAAAACTTATGTTCGAATTTGATTTCGGCCAGATGAACATAAAGGGAAAATCCTCAATGGGTAACATCCTTACAAAGAATGCGGTTCATAAAATAAGTCTGAAAGAGAAGGGACTCTCAACCCTCGGAGGAAGAAAAATCTGGTTTGATGATGCGGTTTTCAGGCTTAATGTTGATGGCAGGGGACCTTTCCTTGGCGAATTCAGCGCTGATGATAAAATTCTCGTGATTACAAAAAATGGCTATTTCAGAATCGCAGGGTTTGATCTGTCAAACCATTTTGAAGACAACATCCTCATAATTGAGAAATTCAGACCCGGGAAGGTCTATTCAGTCATTTACTGGGACGCTGAGCAGAAGTTTTATTATGTGAAACGGTTCACAATTGAAGAGTCCGAAAAACCACAGTGTTTCATAAATGAAGATCCTGAATCAAAACTTATAAGTCTCACAGAAGTAGAATATCCCCGTTTTGAAATATATTTCGGAGGCAAGCATAAGGGCAGGGATAATGAGATTATTGAAGTTGCTGAATTTATTGGAGTGAAGAGCTACAAAGCAAAAGGGAAGAGAATGACCAGTTATATGGTGGAAAATATCCAGGAAATTGAGCCCGTTATTAAAAAGGAGGTTGAGATACCAAAGGAAGAAAAACCAGATGAAGACCCTCAGCAACCTGTTATCCATGATGATCCTGCACAGATGAAGCTTGAGTTATGATGGCCAAAAACCATATTATCTATATAATTGGTTTCATGGGAAGCGGTAAAACAACCGCAGGAAAAAAACTGGCATCACTTCTTGGCTGGTTATTTATCGACCTCGATAAAAAGATTGAAGAACATACCGGGAAAACTATTCCTGAGATTTTTTCACAAAATGGAGAAAACTATTTCCGTGATATTGAAACTCAGCTTCTTAGAAACCTTAAGTCTTGTACAAACACTATAATCTCGACTGGCGGCGGAACACCCTGCTATAGTGATAACATGGATTTTATGATTGAAACCGGGCTGACTCTTTATCTGAAACTAACGCCGGCAGAGTTGAAAAGCCGACTTTCTGAATCTAAAGGAAAAAGGCCTTTGATAAAAGATTTAGATCAGGAGAAACTACAGTCTTTTATTGAGGAAAAACTTGCAGTTCGTGAAAAATGTTATAACAGGTCTGACATAACTGTCGAGGGAATTAATCTTGATATCAATCTGGTACTATCCCTTCTTAAATCAAGACTGAACATCTGATTTTCTGCTGACTCAATCTGGAAATGAGGTGGCTGTTTCAGCGGCACACCTTATTAAATTCTATAAATTATGGTTCAAAAAGTAATGGATTGACTAATCTTTTAATTTAAATTGTTAATTTAGTGTGTTATAATTTGTAAAGGGGCAATTTATGAGAGATAAGTTACGTACTCTCCTTCAAATTGAATCAGGAGAGGAGTCAATGGTATCAATGCTTCTGACACAATCGGTCTTTCTGGGGATTTTTATCGGAGCATTTGATATTGCTGCACATTCCCTTTTACTCTCGACTTTTGACGAAAAAATGATGGCACGGGGATATGTTTTTTCCGGGATTGCCGGCATTATCCTTACATCACTTTATTCACGGTTCCTTACAAGATTACAATTCAAAAACTTCGCAATCATTAACCTTATTGTTGTTACAGTACTGACACTTTTCCTTTGGTCTGCAATGATTTTTTCACCGGCAAAATGGATAATATTCATGGTGTTCATGATGTTTGGACCTCTGAATATTCTGGCACTGTTCGGCTTTTGGGGAACTGCAGAACGGTTGTTTACAGGTAAACAGGGAAAAAGATTGTTCCGGCTCGCCGATACAGGACTGATCGTCGGAATAATTATTATTTCTTTCGCCATTCCGGTAATAATGTCTTTTAAATTTCATTCACACACCATTTTATTTGTAAGTGCATCTTCCGTATTTATTGCGACCATTATCCAGAGTGTGATCGGGAAACAGTTAAGTCTGGCTGCTATTGACGGGGAGCAATATGCTGAAAAACCTGAAAAGAGAAAATCTCTTTTTGTTGTTTTACGTGAAGACCCTTATATCAGAACTATAGCCATTTTTGCATCTCTTTCGGTTTTAACTGCATTTTTCATACAGTATTCATTCATGGCAATTACAAGAGAACAATATCCTGTAGCAGAAGATATGGCCGGTTTTCTGGGCCTTTTCACCGGCAGCATGATGATCTTCATCCTGTTTGTTAAACTGGTTGTCTTTCCATATGTTCTTCGTAACTACGGACTTCGAACCTGTCTTATAACTTCACCGGTACTTATTGCTGTTTTTACAGCAATAGTAATACTCACTGGTTTGTTCATGGGTTATAGCCCTGAAGCATCAGGCGGATTTATGTTATTCTTCCTTCTTCTTGCATTTAGCAGGCTCATTTCAAAATCTCTGAAAGACTCAGTAGAATTTTCTTCTTTTAGAGTCATTTATCAATCAATTGATAAAAAAGTAAAATCAGGGATCCAGTCTGGAATGGTTGGTACCGTGAATGAAATGGCGGTATTCTTTTCGGGACTTATCCTGACGGGCCTTGGTCTTTTTAGCTTTATTAAGCTTATTCACTTTTCATTGTTCCAGTTTATTATTGTCTTAATATGGCTTTTTGTTGCTCTCAGGTTATTTAGGGAGTACAGAAAATCAATTGTAAAAGCAACGGAAATAACGGCTATGGAAGGATCAGTAGCCAATATTTCAAATAAACAGGATACTTTAAAAAACAGATTTTCTGCTTATATAAACTTCAGAACAGATTATTTTAGTCTTTTATCGGGTGATTTTTCAGTTTTGAACAGAATCAGGAATAGTTGGTATTTTGAAGAAATAATTGATTACGCCTACTCGAAAAAGGATATAAATCTTTTACCGGTTCTGAAAAAAACTGCAATTAATACCGACCTTGATGAAGGAGTCAGACAGCACTCCGCTGAGGTAGTCGAGATTCTGCAACAGCATTCGACTTTTCTTGAGTCTGATAATGAAAAGATTAGCAAAGCAAAAAAAGTCCTTTCGGGTTCCAGGATGCCTGAAACAACAGAAATTCTCAGACTTTTAAGAGATAACTCTATTGAATCCAAAAAACTGGCAATTTACATGATTGGTAAATTCAGGTTAACTGACTTAATATCAGAAGTATGTGGATGTCTGAGTATCCCCGATTTGAAAAATGATGCTTATGAAGTTCTAAAGACCTTTGGCTCGGGTGCAAAGGATGAATTAGTAAGGTTTTATCTACTCACATCAGGAAATACAAAGTTAAGCAAAACAATATTGCATCTTTTAGGTAAAACATGTACAAAGGAGACTGTAGCATTCCTGTTTTCCCGACTCTGGTCAAATTCAAGACAGCTAAAGGAGATTGCCGTTAAATGTCTTATTGACTGTAAGTTCAGCCCATCTGAAGAGGAGAAGCAACGCCTTCATCAACTAATTTCTGAAGTTATTGGTTTAATTACCTGGAATCTTTCAGCAAAAGTCTCTCTTGAAAGAGATAATGATAATTTCCTTCTCGATAAAATTAACCGGGAAATAGACAGGTGGAATACGTTTCTTTTTAATCTGCTTTCAATAACTTATGATTCAGGTTCTATAGCCAGGATCAGGGAAAATTTTGGTATTGAAACCATGGAGAGTGTCACTTACGCGCTTGAAATGACAGATATAGTAGTTTCTGATTTAATAAAACCAAAGTTGATTTCTCTTCTTGATGTTGTTCCGGATGAGGATAAAGTAATAAATCTATTTCAATTCTTTCCTGGAGAAATTCTACCACGTAAAAAACTTCTTGAAGACATAATTAATTGCGATTATAATCTCATAAGTCTATGGACTAAGGCATGTGCGTTGAGGATTATTAAAAATATTGAAGGTGATGATATGGCTGAATCTGTGACCGCTCTTCTTTTCAGTCCGGAAGAATTGATTCAGGAAGAGTCCGCGAACCTGATTGCACGGTCAAAGCCTGAGCTCTACATCTCAGTTTCTCAGAGAATACCTGGTTCAATAAAAACGCGACTGGATAAAATAATAAATGGGACCACAGCTAAAGAAGAATTCCTTTATGAGAAGGTTCAATTCCTCTCAAAGTATTTTGGAGTAATTACAGAAGATGAGTTGTTGTCATTAGCCTGTGATATGAAGTATATTAAAAACTTTGATAGCATCTCCATCCAATCTTCCGGAGGTTGCATCATTTGGCCTATAAACGGCGACAATGGGAGTAATGAAGTTCATGTGGTTTACAGCGGAGAGATAGAAAGACTGACCCGGAAATATCAAAGTCGGTACAATCTCTCTTTTTACTTTTTACCTCTAAGTGCAGTTGAAGAATATCATTTTCAGTTCCCCGACCATTCATTTGAGATTTTAAAATATATAGATAATAACGAGGAATAATGCGAACTCAAACGATCAAAGATTGCAATCCCTTCCCCGGACTAAGACCCTTTACTACTGAAGATAGCGATCTGTTCTTCGGACGGGAAGCTGAATGTGATGAGGTAATCTTAAGATTACTTAAAAACAGGTATATAACTGTTATTGGTGCTTCAGGAAGCGGCAAATCATCACTTATCTATGCCGGAGTCCTTCCAAAAATCATGAATTTAAAAATCAGGGAATCCTCCATCTGGAAGATTATTTCTTTCAGACCCGGGAACGACCCGTTCGGAAATCTGGCTGGAGCATTATCAAATGGGATTATTGACTCAGGGCAGACAAGAATTGAACGAGAGATAATTCTTTCTGATTTTCTCGATAACCCTGGTAGTTTTTCTGATGTCCTAAGGAAACACATGATTAGACATGATGACAATGTCCTTCTGGTTATTGATCAGCTTGAAGAACTTTTCAGATACTTTTCACCCGGAAAATCTGAAATTTCTCATGCAACTGCAATAAAATTTGTTGATTTTCTGGTAAACTCCATCATAAAGTCTGACGAAAATGTTTTTATAATTGTTACGATGCGTTCTGAATACCTGGGAGAATGTTCACATTACAAGAGTCTCACCAGGCTGGTCAACAACAGCAATTATCTTGTTCCTGAGATGGGGAAGGAAAGTTGGAGAAAAGTTATTGAGGGGCCTGTAAATTTTGCCGGAGCAAAAATTGACCCGGAACTTATCGAAACACTTCTAAATGACATCAAAGACCGGACTGATCAGCTTCCTGTTTTGCAACACGCCATGATGAGGACATGGGAACACTGGCAGGAGCTTGATCAACCTGACAAACCAATTACCATAGCAGATTATGACTTAGTTGGTACAGTTAATAATGCTGTTTCACTCCATGCGGATGAGGTTTATGAAGAACTAAGCCAGCACGGAAAAGAGATCTGCGCGATATTATTTAAAACTATTACGAGGAAAGGTTCAGATAATAAAGGTTTACGGCATCCTTCAGATATTGAAACGATAAAGTCAATTGCCGGGTGTTCAGATGAAGAATTATTTGATATTATTGAAAAGTTCAGGAGCGCATCACGATCCTTTGTCACACCACGGGAGGATATCATTCTGAGTAATAGCTCTGTAATAGACCTTCAGAACGAATGTACTATCCGTTTGTGGGATCGCCTGAAGGATTGGATAGATAATGAAGATTATTCAATGCAGATGTATTTACGGATATCAGAAGCATCTGCTCTTTATCATCAAGGGAAGACCAGTTTATACAGACCCCCTGACCTGCAACTCGCAATAAACTGGCGCGATCAGTATAATCCAACGCTCTCATGGGCAGTTCAATACAATCCTGCTTTTGAAAGGGCAATGGTTTACCTTCGGACCAGCGAAAAAGCATATCTCGAAGAGGAACAAAATAAAATCAGACAGCAGAAAAGGAAAGTGAAGAGGACCAGGTTTATTACAAGGGTTCTTGGAATTGCCTTTTTATTATCTGTAGGATTCATGCTCTTTGAATATGTTCAGAAGTCAACTGTTGAAAGGCAGTCCATTCTTGCAGAAAAACAAAGGATCCAGGCTGTCAAGGAAAAAGCGATAGCTGATTCGTTTGCTATTATTGTTATTAAACATAAGATTATTTCAGATTCAACTGCCTCTGCTGCCATAAAGAATGCTGAAGAGGCAAAGGAGCAGAAAATTGTTGCAGACCTTCAGAAATCTTTTGCTGAAAGAAATGCTAAAGAGGCATTGCGTCAAAAAAATCTTGCCGTTGAACAAAAAAATGGAGCCCAGCGCCTGAGGATGCTGTCTATTGGTAAGTCAATGTCACTTAAATCGTTGCAGATGACAGGCCAAAAAGACCTGCAGACACTTCTGGCTTATCAGGCCTATCTGTTTAATAAAAGGAATAACGGACCTGATAATGATGCCGATATTTATGCCGGTTTGTACAATGTTGCTCTCCAGTATGGTAGTATTAACTTTAAGTCCTTCAAAGGGCATAATGGAGAAATTAAGAGTATAGCATTTGTACCCGGAAAAAACGAATTTTTTACTTCGGGGAATGATGGAAAGGTACTGAAATGGTCACTTGAGAAAAAAGATCAGACACTTCAGGTCATTTATTCAGGAAGCGATATTATCGAGGTTTTGGCCGTCAGTCCTGATGCTTCCTGGCTTGCATGTGGGAGTTCAAACTCCTCTATAAAGATGATCCCATTAAAAGGGAACGATCCTGGATATGAGATGACGGGTCACAAGGGAGGAATTAAATCACTTATCTTTTCATATGACGGGAAATACCTCTATTCAGCGGCGCTCGATGGGAAGGTGCTCAAATGGGACATTGCTGCGAGGACAAGTGTTAATGTTTCTACAGGCTTGATGGAGATAACTTCAATTGATATCTCCTCAAAAGGGAATTATCTTGCCGGTATCAGTGCCGATGGTAATGTTGTTGTTTGGAATCCCGGACAAAACTCAGATAATTTCAGAATCGAGACGGCCGAGAAAAATATTAAAGTGGTTAAGTTCAATCCCGAAAACAACCTTCTCGCAATAGGTGATGCTGATGGCACTGTCGAACTATGGGATATTGACCTTCATAAAAAACTTTCAGAGGTGAAAGCCCATAGTGGACAGGTTAATGATATTCAGTTTAATACATCCCTGAAGCAGATGGCGACAGCAGGTAATGACAAAAAACTGAAAATATTTAATATTGAAGATCCAACCGACCTGACAGAACCACCGGTTACATTATCCGATAATGAAGGATTTGTCCTGGTAATGCAATTCAGTCCCGACGGCCAGATGATCGTATCCGGAGAATCAGGTGGAGGGAATAACCTTATCAGAAGACCTTCGCATGTTGACTATCTGGTTCATGATATATGCAATATGGTCTCAAGGAACATGACTCAGGAAGAGTGGAATGTATATGTTGGAAAGGATATACCTCTGGAAAAGACCTGCCAGAATAAGAATTTTAATATTAAAGTAGAACCGATAACATCGATAAACAAATATAGAAACATTAACAGATAAGGTCGCTAAGGTTTTTTGCCCCCCACCCCCCCCTATAGGGGGGCTAAATTCGTTATTCAAGAGTAATTCAGGTAAATCCACAAAATTAATCCCCCTTCTAGGGGGATGTCCCGCTTCGGCGGGACAGGGGGTCTTACTTCCAAAACAAAATTCCTTTAGGGTGAAGTTCTGTGTCAGCCAGCCAGGGGTTGTGCTTACCTGGCACCCTCTATGGTTAAAAAGGTCTTTTTAAACGACCTATATAGGGGTTTCCCAATTTTAATTAAATTTGCCCCCGGTTTGGTACCCTGAACAAGGGTACTTTATTTTTGTTTAGTGTTTATTTAGATTTAAGATAATGAAGAACAGAAAGACTTTACTTATGATACTTGATGGCTGGGGAATCGGCGATGGTTCGAAAGCAGATGTAATTAGTCAGGTTCCAACACCTAATCTTACTTATTACAAAAATAATTATCCGAATTCCAGGCTTCATGCATCAGGGGAGGATGTCGGATTGCCCGACGGGCAAATGGGAAATTCTGAAGTAGGTCATCTGAATATCGGAGCCGGAAGAGTTATTTATCAGGATCTTGTTAAGATAAATAAGGAATGCAAGACAGGTGATATCAGGAAGAACAAAGTTTTGACAGATGCATTCTCTCATGCCCGTGATAATAACAAACAGGTTCATTTTATGGGATTGTTGTCCGATGGAGGTGTTCACTCCCTTGATAAACACCTTTATTATCTGTGCGATATGACAATGGATTATGGATTAAAAAATGTGTTCATTCATGGTTTTGGCGACGGTAGGGATACGGACCCCCGCAGTGGGATTGGCTATATGAAGAATCTTCTGGATCATCTCAAAAAGTCTAATGGGAAAGTCGCTTCATTCATTGGAAGATTCTATGCAATGGACCGTGATAAGAGATGGGAAAGAGTTAAAGAGGCATACGACCTTATCGTAAGTGGAACAGGTGCTCCAACCGGTAATATAATAGATGGTATGCAGGAATCATATAATGCCGGAGTTACTGATGAATTCATGAAACCGATTGTTGTTACTGATAATTATGGCAATCCTGTTGGCCTGGTGAAAGAGGGTGATGTTATAATTTTTTTCAATTTCAGGAATGACAGGGCAAAGGAACTGACAATTGCACTTACTCAAAAAGATATGCCTGAGAATGGGATGAAGACCATTCCATTGTACTATTGCACTATGACCCCCTATGATGCTACCTTTAAAGGTCTGCATATCATTTATCCGAAAGATAATGCTGATAATACTATAGGAGAAGTACTTGCAGCAGCAGGGAAACATCAGCTAAGAATTGCGGAAACCGAAAAATATGCCCATGTTACCTTTTTCTTCTCCGGGGGACGCGAGGAGAAATTCAATAACGAAGAAAGGATTATGATACCTTCCCCAAAAGTTGCAACATACGATCTGCAACCGGAAATGAGTGCTTACGCTGTTACTGAAGCCGTTATTAATGCAATTGAATCAGAAAAGTACGATTTCATCTGTCTGAATTTCGCAAATGGCGACATGGTTGGCCATACCGGGGTTTATGAAGCAATTAAAAAAGCTGTCGCAACTGTTGACGAGTGTGCAGGGTCTGTAATTAAATCAGCCCGCAAGTTTGGTTATGATGTTCTGGTTATTGCTGATCATGGTAATGCCGACAAGGCATTAAATGAAGACGGATCACCTAATACAGCTCACTCGCTAAATCCTGTTCCCTGTGTACTTATAAGTGATGACTATAAAAAGATCAATGAGGGAATACTTGCAGATGTAGCACCTACATTACTGAAAATAATGGGTATTCCCATACCAAAAGATATGACTGGGAAAGTGCTTGTCTAAAACATTTGTCTCAACTATGTAAACCCCCCAACCCCCCTGAAGGGGGGCTAAAGCTCGGATACAATGATAATTTTGCTTAAAAAACGAGAATTAACCCCCCTATAGGGGGGCAGGGGGGGCAAAAAATGATTGACAGATAAGTAATCTTCTTATGCTCCATATTAACAATACCATATTCAGTTTCGACATTCTCGAAAAAAAATTCAGATGTGACCTGCCTTTATGTCTTGGTAATTGTTGCAGATATGGGGATTCAGGTGCACCATTAAGTGTCGCCGAGACACTTATTCTGGATGACATCTGGACTGTTGTTAAACCCTATCTCAGGCCAGAAGGGATTGCTGCAATACAAGAGAAAGGCAGAAGTGTAAGAGATTTTGAAAACGAGAGAGTTACACCCCTTATTGGCAATGAGGAATGTGCATATACAAATATGGAGGGAAATATTTTCAAGTGTGGAATTGAACAGGCATGGTCAGATGGTAAAACCTCATTCAGAAAACCATTGTCATGCCACCTTTTTCCTGTTCGTATTAAAGATTATTCTGATTTCAGAGCAGTCAATTATGAAGAGTTGGCAATTTGCTCGCCGGCGCGCAAGACAGGCATGGAAGAGGGTATTTATGTATATGAATTTCTAAAAGAGCCATTAATCAGGGCTTTAGGAGAAGACCTGTACAAAGAGTTGTGCATTGCTGCAGAAGAATTAAGGAAGAATAAAACTTTGAAGAAGTGATTCCCTGTTGTTTAATATGTATTCAACAAAAATCCATTACGTTATAACTCGAAAGAGTATTTTGTTATTAAAAAATAAAGGGATCAGTAATTAAACTATTTATGTCAGAATTTAGGAGAAACTTCCAAATTTGAGCATCTTTATTTATCATATCATAATTCACATTTTTCTTAATTAATGTGACTATATGAAATGATGTATCTAAGATCCAAAATCTCTTGAAAATCAATTTATTTACCCCAACCCCAACCTTGCTTTGCCGAAGCGGCTACGCGAAGGCGAGGGGGGTTTAAATTGATTTTGACTGCGTCGAGCTCGTCCCGATAAATCGGGACTCGGTTCTTCGCTCTCCGCCGACTGACGGAGCCGGGGTAAAAGAAGAAAATCAATGAATTTTTATGGAGTATACCAAGTACTCACATAAAATAAAATTGTTTAGTTTGGAAATTTAAAAAAGTTCCCATATATTTGGTTGTTGACTTAAACCTATTAAACCTAAATTCGTATGAAGAAACTATTTCTGCTGATTGTTTTGTTTGTGTTTATAAGTGGCTACACTTTATTGGCACAAACAATAGTCATTACAGGTTCGGTTACCTCTTCAGTCCAGGGGGAAGGTGTAATTCCTGGTGTGACTATAACTGTTAAAGGTACCACTTTGGGTGCAATAACAGGTGTGAATGGAGGATATTCAATTACAGCTCCACAGAAAGCCACCACACTCGTTTTCTCCTATATCGGGATGAAAACACAGGAGATTGAAATCGGAGGCCGTAAAGTAATTGATGTTGTGATGGAACCCGCTCTTCTGGGTTTGAATGAAGTTGTTGTTACTGCCTTGGGTATTTCAAGAGAGAGAAAAGCTCTTGGATATTCAGTTTCAGATGTTAAATCTGATGAAATCGCTTATTCGAAAAATACAAACGTTATGAATTCCCTCGAGGGGAAAGTTGCGGGTGTTCGTATCACCAGCTCAACCGGGGCTGTTGGTGCTTCATCCTTTATTGAGATTCGTGGTTCGGCTTCCTTAACCCGTAATAATCAGCCACTTTATGTTATTGATGGAGTCCCAATAATTTCTGGCGGCGTTGCTGATGGAGTTGACGGTGTTGCTCATAAGGATGCTCTTGCTGACCTTAACCCCGATGATATTGACAACATCTCTGTATTAAAAGGTGGTGCAGCTACGGCTTTGTATGGTTTGAGAGCTGCTACTGGTGCAGTAGTTATTACGACTAAAAAAGGAACAGCTGGCAAAACTGTGGTTAATTTCGGTTCCAGTGTTTCAATTGAAAAAATAACCCAGGTACCCGCGCTTCAGAATACATATTCAGAGGGATCTAATGGAGCATTTGCCAAGTTCGCCAGCGGATCATGGGGAGGACGAATAGATACACTCCGGTATACGCAAAACCCTGCTGCTCTCCCGGCAGATGCTGCCCACTATAGCAGTATGGCTGATTATATGGCTAAATGGGATCCCAACGGATTTATTGTTAATCAACACAGCCCATACGCTGACCCTAATGCCACTATTAAAACATATAATCCATACGATTTTTTTCAGACCGGGATTACATATAATAATAATTTTAGTGTTTCGGGCGGTGATGCGAATTCAACCTACTTCTTTTCTTTGGGAAACACTTCACAATCAGGTATTATTCCCCATAATACATTTGATAAAACCAATATCAAGGTATCTGCTGATCACAAATTCAACAAGCAAGTATCAGTAGGCACAAATATTAACTATGTATATGATCAGGGAAATAAAATTCAGCAAGGATCAAACACCTCCGGTGTTATGCTTGGCCTGGTGAGAACACCACCAACATTTGATGATGCATTCGGATATATTTTCCCTAATGGAAAACAGCGCAGTTACCGTGGTGGAACAGGTTATGACAATCCATACTGGACAGCAAATAAAAACTCGTATAAGGATAAAACCAATCGCATGTTTGGCGACGTTCATGCAAGCTATATTCCGACAGATTGGCTTAACTTTAGCTATCGTCTTGGTGTAGACTGGTTTAATTCTTATTACAAAGACTATTTTGCAATTTTTTCAAATAGTACGCCTGCAGGAAAAGTTACCGTGGCTAATTCACTAAACCGCGATATCAACTCCGACTTGTTAATGACTCTTCATAAGGCTTTTGGCGATTTTGATGCTAGCTTAACAATTGGCGACAATTTGTATTCATCATATTATGAATCAACAACAAGCCAGGCTAATGGGCTGATATTGATTGATTTCCCCGACATGAATAACACAACTAATAACCGGGGATATGAATTAACAAACCAAAAACGTACCAGTGCAGTATTTGGCGATCTTTCCTTAAATTATAAGAGCATGATTTTCTTAGATGGGACGCTTCGTGACGAAAAATCAACAACTCTTCCGGCAGCCAATAATTCATTTGCCTATCCTTCCGGGAGTTTTGGTTTTATTTTCACCGAATTGGGCGGACTTAAAGGTAATAAGATTCTGCCTTATGGGAAAATCAGAGTTTCTTATGCTGTTACTGCTCAGGATGCTCAATTATATTCAACAGATAATTATTTTTATGCACCTGATTTCGTTGATGGATGGACCAGCCCTGATGGTATGCTATATCCCTATAATAGTACTCTGGCATATACGTATACTGACCAACTCGGGAACAATACCCTGAAACCGGAAAAGATGAAAACATTTGAGGTTGGTACAGAATTAAAGTTCCTTGATAATCGGGTTGATCTGGATCTTTCTTATTTTGTTAATCATAACCAGGATCTTCTGATGCAGGTGCCTATTGCGTCTTCAACTGGATTTAGTACAAAATATATGAACGCTGGTAAAATGTCGACCAAAGGCATAGAACTCCAATTGGGCGGAGACATAGTGAAAGGTAATGGTTTTAACTGGAATCTTACCGTTAACTGGTCAAATCCAAGGACTATGGTTGATGAACTTGCCCCTGGAGTTAGTAATCTTTTCCTCGGTGGATTTACAGGTTCACAAATCCGTGCGGTTGCAGGGCAAGCATACCGTTCAATATATGCAACAGTATGGGCTCATGATGACCAGGGAAATATTTTAATCAATCCGACCGGAACATTTAAAGGTTATCCAGTTGCTTTGGGAGATATGAAGTACATTGCAGATGTTCAGGAAAAATGGAGAATGGGTATTACAAACACTTTTTCATACAAGGGCATTCGGCTCTCTGCAACGCTTGAGATCAAAAGAGGAGGACATATGTGGAATGGAACACGCGGAGCACTTGATTACTTTGGAACCTCTGCAGGTACTGCAAATCGCGCTGCCACTGACGTAGTAAATTTTGGCGGAGTTTATGGATATGTGGATAGCAAAACTGGTGCAATAATTCACACGGATGCAGCAGGGAACGATTTAACCAGCACAGATGCTCCTGTCACAAATTCTCTTCCTGTACAGGAAAACGCACAGAATTGGCGCCAGGGTAATGGAAGTGGTTTCCAGGGTCCATCAGAATTCTACGTTGAAAAAACCGATTGGACAAGACTAAGAGAAGTCACACTTTCTTATGATTTACCAAAGAGCCTTCTTGACAGGATTAAATTACAGAAACTTGGCGTATACTTCACCGGAAGGAATCTCTGGTTAAAGACTCCATATACCGGAATTGATCCTGAAACTAGTTTGGTGGGAGCATCTAATGCACAAGGGATGGATTACTTTAATATGCCGGGGACAAAATCCTATACCGTTGGACTTAAGGTCACTTTTTAAATTACGGTTTGTATAAAAATTCATCTTGTAAAAATTGCGATTTGATTATATCAACACATTAATTTTAAAAATATGAAAAACAGACACTTAAGATATTTAACGAATATTTTGCTAATGGTAGTTATTCTCACTACCTCATGTAAAAAATGGGTCGATCCTAGTCTAAACATTGATCCGGATAATCCAAGGGATGTTTATTCCGCTCTTATAGTACCAAGTGCCGAAGGAAGCCTGGCATTCACTATGCAGGGTTTTGATTATGTTGGAGTCACAGGCATGTGGCTGCAATATTTCGAAGGACTTGATCGCCAGGCTTATGGTATGTACAATTATTCTTTTACTTCCGATGACTGCGACAACCTATATACTTCATTGTATGCAAGTACAATGGAGGATTGTCAGAAAATAATTGATAAGACCTCAGTAGCTGATGCTGCCAGCCCACACATGAAGGGAATGGCAGAAGTTCTAAAGGCAACTGCCCTGGGTACAGCGGTTGGTTTATGGGGAAGCATCCCCAATAGCACGGCATTTCAGGGGAATACTCAGCTTAAACCTACTTTTGATGATGAACAAACAGTATATGCCGCAATTCAAACCATGTTGACCGATGCTATTGCTAACTTGTCTGTTGCTGGAACCGATTATGAAGAGCAATATATGAAAGTTGCCGGGCAGGATTTAATATATTCCGGTAATCTTTCCAAATGGATTAAAGCAGCTTACTCTTTAAAAGCCAGGTATGAATTGAGACTATCAAGACAATCAGGGTTTAGTGCCGATGATATACTTAATAATCTTGCTCTGGGTATTAATAACAAAAATAATGATTTCCAGCTGAACTTCGTTGGAAGTGAAGCTTTTGTTGATGACAATCCTCTGTGGGAATTCACTGAAGACCGTTATGGATATGCCGGTAATAATGGTAATTTTCTTAACCTCTTGAATAGCAATAGTGATCCACGTATAGCTGCTTTTGATGATGGGGACCTCTTCATTGGAGGACCTGCTCTTGGATATCCCAGTTCTCCGGGATTATTTATGTCTTATTTTGAAGGATTGTTTATCAAGGCAGAATGTCTATTTAGTAAAGGAGATCTGCCTGGTGCAGCCACTGCTTACAACGCTGCTGTTACTGCATCTCTTGATAAATGGGATGTTACTGATGCCGGATGGCTTGCAACTAATGCAGCAGAAACCGCAGGTACAATAACCCTTGCAAAAATTATGAATGCAAAATATATTGCAATGTATGCAGAGGGCGAATCATGGTGTGACTATCGCAGATACCAATTTGCTTATCCTGCACTTGTACCTCCGGTCAACAATGCGACATCTGGTGTTCAGCCTTCTTCATACCCCTATCCTACTAATGAGAAAGTTTCGAATGCAGCTAACGTACCTACAAGGGGTGGAATTACAGCGAAACTTTGGGCTTTTCAATAAAAGAAATTCTGCCTGATCAAGGTAAGGCAAATAAATTAGTATAAATAGCATTTAAAATTAGAGGCTGACTTTATTGAGTCAGCCTCTTTTTTTTATCGTCTATAAAGGGACACTCTAGTAACTTATTACAAAACACTATCCGATCAAATCGTTGCAGTACTTTACAAGCCTTAGCAGATCTTCCTGTTTCTTTATATTGATGTCAGATTTATTAATGAATTGTTTTATCTCCTGACTTAGACACTGGGACACTTAAATTATTATTGTGAGTTCAATTACCGTCGGTTTTAACCGACGGTTTTACAAACCAAAAACGTACGGGCTTTAGTCCAACAGGATTTTTTGGGCTGAAGCCCTGAAAGAGAGTGACTCTGAAGACATATCACACATTATTTCACTATCTCCTGAAGATGCCTGATTGTAATTTCCTTTAAATGCTTCTTAGCTTCGTTAATCTTTACTGTATCAGTCTCTAAATCAATATAATTCTCCCAAAGATCAATGCTCCTGGTGATCTTTCCGGAAGCTTCATAAGCTTTTGCCAGGTATAGGTTTGTCTCAGGTTCACGAGGTTTTATATTATTTGAAAGTTCAAGATATTTCAGGGCTGAATCAGGTTGTTCCTGCATTAAATAGGCGTTGCCAAGGTTTTTATACACAAGGTAAATATACTTCGATCCAGGATATTGCTCCCTGGCCTTATTCAGAATTAATATTGCTTCAATTGGCTGATCCATTGAATTATATAAATTACCCAGTGCACTACATGCACGAACATAAACCGTATCGCTGTGGAACGTGGAATCTATCTTAATTGCTTCCTTGTACCAGTGAATTGCCTGTTTATAGTCTTTTTTGTCATGCAGGGCGAAAGCCATGTTATATGCTGCCCCACTATTCTTGGGATCATATCCTATGGCCTTAATGGTTTGCATAAGTGCCTGATTTAAATCACCCTGTTTATAACTTAATGCAGCCAGGGAACTCCACGCATAGGAGTATTTGGGATCGCTTGAAAATGCAAGATTAAGTTCTGCTTTTGCAGCCTCAAGCTCTTTGTTATCGATATATGTTACTGCTTTTTTGACGTGTGATCTTGCAACTTCTCTTTTAGAGTTACCAGCACCTAAAAAGCTGAACGGCCACTTCCTGCCAAATGCTAAAACAACCATTAAAGCGATGAACAAAATTGAAAAGATGTACTTATAATTGTTTTTAATCCAATAACCGCCCTGTTTATGTAGCCAGCCGGTGTCTTTTTTCTGAATTTTTCCATTAGTTTGAAATTGAAGGCCTGAGGTTTTATGACTTTCATCCCCAAGAATAATGGCTCTGTTTTTTTGTTCCCCGGGTTCAATTAATGACCAGCTTTCTGAATGTGAGGTGTTCTGGATTTTTTTTAAGCTTCCTATAAGCTCATCAATGGCATTTGCTACTTTGTTGATCTGGTCGCGATAGTAAACTTTATTCAGATTATCGAGGGGGCGGTCTTCACTGGCTCTCAATGGTCTGTTGACACCCGCAGATCTATAAATAAAATCAATTCCGCGAAGTGCTCCTCCAAGAACTGATTCACACAATTTAATATCTGAAATATCCGGCTCATGAATTCGGACAGGAAGTACACGGCTGGCCACATTCCCGTTTGGTAATGGGATCCTCAATCCAAACTGATCATTGGAGACTTGTTCAATAAATGCTTTAAACTCGTGTTCCCATGCAAAAGATTTGGGATCGCAATAGGTTCTTGAAATAACCGGAATAAAAACAAGACATTTAAGTTTCTCTTTCAGCGAGGCATCAACATCGTGTGTCTCTAACAGTCCGTCATGCGGGTTGTTATCAAAATATACACTTATCTCTTCCTTGAAAGTTGCTTCGAGCTCCCGCTTCAGATTGTCAACAAATTCAGTTACCCAGCCATCATATTTATTGTCCTTCTGACGGTAGCTGATAAAAATGTCATATGTGTAACCCGGAATAATGCCTGACATCGCACTAAAAAATTTTCAAAACGCCTCCAAGAGTTCTAAATACTTCTTTATCAAAATTAAACCATAGTTATATTAAAAGCAATTATATTCCCATAGAAACTATGAATTCAAATTTATTTATTAAATTTACTTGTAACAATATAAAGGAAATCAGATAGTAGTCGTACTTTAACTCATATTTTCAATTAATATGAAAAAACAGATTTTCTTTCAGGTAGCAATAATTGCTTTTATCGTTTCATTATTCTCCGGCAGAAATGATTGCTTGCAGGCTCAAACTGCGATTCCTGATTCATCAAAA
>PLNF01000072.1 GCA_003141715.1 Bacteroidales bacterium
TTTAAATAGATCGGAAGTTGTTAAATAAACAAAGTATTAAAAAGGTTAGAAAAATGAAGAACAAAGTTTTAATGGGATTAGCCGCTATCGCAATGGTTGCTTTCCTTTCTAGTTGTGGAAAAGTTCCACAGGCAAAAGTTGATGCTACTAACGCAGCAATCGCAGCTGCACAGACTGCTGAAGCAGCTGTTTATGTACCTGCTGAACTTTCAGCTGTACAGGATTCTATGAAATCTATTAATGCTGCAATTGAAGTTCAGAAATCAAAATTATTTAAGAAATTTGGTCCTATCTCAGTCAAATTGGATGAAACATTAGCCGCAGCAAACAAAGCAGCTGCTGATGCTGCTGTTAAGAAAGAAGAAGTTAAGAAAGAGGTTGAGACATCACTGGCAGCTGTAAAAGCTGTTATTGAAGAAAACAAAATTCTCATAACCAAAGCTCCAAAAGGAAAAGAAGGAGCAGCTGTTCTTGAGCAGATTAAAACTGAAATGACTACTATCGAAGCCTCTGTAGCTGAAGCTCAGGGTCTGTATGATAAAGGTTCATTCATGGATGCACTCAACAAAGTTAAAGCTGCAAGTGAAAGAGCAACCGGTATCAATACCGAACTTAAAGATGCTATTGCAAAAGTACATGGAAAAGGAAAACCTGCAGCAGCTAAACCAGCAGCTAAACCAGCAGCTAAACCAGTAGCTAAACCAGTAGCTAAACCAGTAGCTAAACCAGTTAAAAAATAATTAATAAGTTTTTACTTATTTATATAAAACCCCCGGGAATTCCCGGGGTTTTTTTTAAAGTCGTCACAGGTTTACATGAGAAAGATTTGGAGAGATGTGCTGATTTTTTCTGCTATTGCAGTTTCTATTCCATTAGTAATCTTATTATTAATCCGTTTTACCCCTCAACCACCAACTGGTGAGATGGAATATGCCAGGGAAATTCTTTCTAAGGCAGGAACAAATAAAGCAGATACATATTCTAAAAAGCTCTTTACCGAGGCAAAGATCTTTTATGATTCTGCTATGGAAAACTGGCAAAAAGAAAACAAAAGATTTCTTTATTTCAGACATTATGACAGGGTCGTATTGTTTGCTGAACTTTCTGCTAAAAAAGCAAGCCAGGCTACTGATAATTCAATAAGCAGTTCATCGAACCTTAAAATAAAACTGAAACAGAAAATTGAGTCTCTTAATGCTCTTGTAACTCAGATCGATCAACTTTTCACTACTTATCCATTAACCACAGAAATCCGTGACCGTATCTCAAAAGGAAAGCTTTTACTTAAAGAGGCAGAGATAGTTTATAATAAAGGTCAGTATCTCCAGGCAAACAGGAAAATTACTGATTCCGAGTATCTTCTCACTGAATCATACGAAAATGCATCTGCAAATCTGAAAAATTATTTCAAATCATATTCGGTATGGAAAAAATGGGTCGATAATACTTTAAATGAATCAAAAAAAAGTGGTGATTATTCAATAATTATTGATAAATTTTCACGAAAATGTTTTATTTATCTTAATGGTTCCAGGAAATATGAATTTGAAGCCGAATTAGGAAGAAACTGGGTTGGGGATAAGAGAGTAAGAGGCGATATGGCAACTCCTGAAGGGATGTATAAGATTACACAAAAGTTCGATGGCAGTAAAACTAAGTACTATAAAGCGCTGTTACTTGACTATCCGAATGATGAAGATAAAGAAAAATTCAAATCCGAGATTGAACATGGATCACTTCCGGCATCTGCGAAAATTGGAGGTTTGATTGAAATCCACGGTAACGGTGGAAAAGGGATTGACTGGACCGAAGGGTGTATCGCTCTTACTGACAAAGAGATGGATGTTGTATTCAAGATTGTAAAAGTTGGTACTCCTGTTACAATCATAGGATCAATGGTTGATCTGAAAGATGTTGTGGAAAAGTAAATTATCTGATATGGAAAATGAGAAGATAACAGATGATGGTGCACAGGCTGAAATTGGAAAAAACACAGCCGGAGCTGATTCAGTTAATAATGATATTATTAACCTGCCAGATAACACATTATCACAAAAACCAGAGGCCAGAAAGCCACTTTTCATTGTTTTTCGTTATTTATTTATAATCATTTGTTCAATTCTGGTAACCCTTTCTTTGATTCTTTTTATTCTTTACGCCGTTCCTGTTCTGAAGGAATTTTCACCTCGACGAAAAACTGAAATCACCAATAATCAGGAACTGAAGAAGGATCTTCTTTATAAAAAGCAGATAAGTGTTCTGACGAAAGATGTTCAGCGTCTCTCGCTGAAATTTAACGCCTATACCTCCGGACAATCATATATTGTCATCAATACTATCGAAAACAGATTCTCCCTCTATACGAATAAAAAACTTATAAGAGAAGGATTCTGCAGTTCAGGAAGTTATACTATGCTTCAGACAGCTGGCAATAAAAAGTGGATCTTCAAGACACCCAAAGGAAAATACTGGATACATGGAAAAACAACCAATCCTGTCTGGAAACGGCCCGACTGGTCATTCGTGGAAGAGGGTTCACCGATACCTCCTAAAGATGATTTTTCAAGATATGAATATGGGGTTTTAGGTGACTATGCGCTGGCACTGGGAGATGGATATATGATACATGGCACTATTTACAAACGTTTTCTTGGTATGCCTGTTACTCATGGATGTGTAAGGTTGAATGATGAAGATCTTAAAGTGATCTTCAATACACTGAATATTGGTTCGAAAGTATATATTTTCTGACCTGATAGAATGAAGTTATATGGAAACCGAAATTACCAATAAAAGACCTCACCGAAAAATAACTTTCATAGTACTGATCAGTATTATATCTGTTTTCATTATTTATTATTCTATAATGTCAATTATCAGTCCCGTGCGGAAACTGGAAGAGATAAAAAATGAATTTGGAGCTAAAGCAGCTGAGAAAAATGAAGTTGATCAGAAAATATTGATGGATTCAACTTATCTTAAGTTATTAAAGGAAAAAGCTTTTCTTCAGTCGAGAATTGTGATGGCAGAAACAGATTCAATTTACCTCACTCTTAATCTGTCAGACAGTACCGCTAATATTGAAATAAGCGGGGTTGTCGTTCATAAAGCAAAGATGAAAAGCCTGAAAACCAGCAAGATTCTCCTGGCAGGCAATGAAAATGCAATACTGTCAATGCTTGCAACTCCATTTACCATATCTCATGCTTTTGCTACAATAAAGAAGGAACCGGTAATGATCAAAATGGCACCCAAAGATACTTCGGAATATAAACCAGATATTATGCCGGATACATCTATTACTGAACCTGTCAATTATATTCTTGAAATGAACGGGGGAATAAGAATCTATGTATATCAGGAGGAAAATGTGAAATTCAATGCCAGGATAAGTCACATCAGTTTTGATCTCAAAGATCGGCTCAGAGATACATGGAGTGCATTAAAAAGTGTAGCTGTTTTAAAAGTCCCGGAATACCATCCGTTTATAAAAATAAGACTGCCACGTACCGATGCAAAGATCATTTACAGAGCTATTCCAAAGAATGGACAAATAGCAGTTTTCAGTTAGTAAATCAGGCATTATCTTTATCGTTGATAAAAAACTTTATTAAATAAAGTAATTCATTTCAGAAATTAGTTTCTTCTGAAAACGTGAAGCTTTTTTCCTGAAACCTGCGTTATGTATCAAAAAAAAATGTAGGTTTGAACAAGACTCAATCAATTAATCATGTAAGACATGGGAAGATTTACTGGTGTTATCGGGATCATTATTATTCTTGGACTTGCATTTCTATGGTCGAACAACAGGAAAAAAATCAATTACCGTCTTGTTATTACCGGCCTGCTATTACAGCTTGTTCTGGCAATATTTATTCTTAAGGTTCCAATCGGACAGGAGATCTTTTTCTGGCTGGGGAAGGCTATTAATAAGCTTCTTGACTTCTCTAAAGCAGGCGGGCTTTTCGTTTTTGGTGATCTCACGAAAGTGACTCAGATAATTCCTGAAGGTATAGTTAAAAGCGGAATTTTTCTCTTCATATTATTACCTACAATTATATTCGTCTGTGTTCTGGTCGCGATAGCGTATCATGTTGGTCTGATGCAAAGAATCATAGCTGTAATCGCTCGTTTTGTTCATTGGGCAATGAGAGTCAGTGGGAGCGAAGCTCTGTCGAATGTTGCCAGTGCTTTTGTAGGTCAGGTGGAAGCTCAGATTATGATAAGGCCCTATCTTTCAGGAATGACAATGTCAGAACTGCTGGCTTCTATGACAGGAAGTATGGCTTGTATCGCAGGAGGAGTGATGGCAGTATATATTTCGATGGGTGTGCCGGCTTCTTATCTTCTTGCTGCAAGTCTGATGGCAGCTCCCGGAGCTTTGGTCATTGCGAAAATTGTCTTCCCAGAAACTGAAGAATCAGAAACAAAAGGTGTAGTGAAGCTTGAAGTGAAAAAGGAACACTCAAACATTATGGATGCTATTTCACATGGGGCCAGTGATGGTATGAAGATTTCCATTAATGTAATTGCAATGCTAATCGGCGTTATTGCCCTGATTGCACTTATAGATGCTCTCCTTGGATATTTCGGACATTTTCTTTCATGGACAGGATTGTCGCTCAGTGCTCTTGGTTTAAATGTGGATAACCTTCGTCTTAAAGATGTTGTCGGTGCCTTTTTCAGCCTTTTTGCAATAGTGATGGGGGTTCCTCCGTCCGAATCACTGCATGTTGGTTCATTAATGGGAACAAAAATGGTGATAAACGAATTTGTTGCCTATTCCGACCTGACACCAATGATAAAGCAGGGGCTGCTAAGCGCAAAATCAATAGTAATTGCAAGTTTTGCTCTTTGCGGATTTGCAAATTTCAGCTCAATAGCTATTCAGCTCGGGGGAATCGGAGTATTGGTTCCAAATCGCAAAGCCGATCTGGCAAAACTTGGATTTAAGGCAATGCTTTGCGGTACCATGGCTTCTTATATTTCAGCTTCTCTGGCTGGGATATTGCTTTAGGATTTAGGTAACCCTTTCATTGAATTCTTTGAGATCTCTACAGTTAATTCATATTAAATTTAGGGCAATAAAAAGATAAATATTTATTATTTTTATCAACCTTTAAAACATGCAAAGAGTCCTGAATGAGAAATTTTGGAGAGATGGCAGAGTGGTCNNCGGGGGTTCGAATCCCCCTCTCTCCGCAATACCTGAACAATCCCCGCCAACAGCAGGGTTGATTATTTTGATGAAGATTCAAAGAAAGCTTGCTTTCTGAAGAAGCTGAAGATAAATAATCAAAAACCCGGTAGGGTTTGTTCAGGTATTGCTGGGATCTCCCACTGGGATCACCGTAGGTAATCCCCCTCTCTCCGCAAACTTACATGATCCCTATAATAGCGAGGTTAATTTTTTAAGAAAGTACATTGAATAGTTGCCTACTCATGTATCAAAGATTCATTCCGCGACGTAAACAATTAAATTCGTTAAGTTTCTTTTGATTATATATTTGAATAGCCTTATTTTGTAATCAGATCATTACAGATTAAATAATCAATATTTATAACCATGAAAAAAGCCTGTAAAATGTTATTGATATCCGGATTAATTGGTTTAGCAATAGCAGGTTGTAAAAACAAACCTGCAGTTGAAGTTGATAATACCAACCCATTCTTTTCCCCATATAATACTCCTTTTAACGTTCCTTCATTTGAAAAGATAATGGCAAAACATTATATGCCTGCTTTTATAAAGGGAATGGTGGATGGCAGACAAGAAATTAAAAATATTTCTAATAGTAAAAGCGCGCCGACATTTGAGAACACAATTGAAGCATTAGATAAGTCTGGTGAGATCCTGAGTAAAGTCTCATTCGTGTTTTTCTCTCAGGCAACTGCGAACACAAACGATTCAATTCAAAAAATCGAAGTGGAAGTCTCTCCTTTGCTTTCAGCATATCGTGATGAAACCCTGCTCGATTCTGCGCTTTTCTTAAGGGTAAAATCTTTGTATGACAGCAAAGGAAAATTGTCGTTTAATTCCGAACAGGAATTTCTGCTTGAAAATCTTTATAAAAACTTTGTACGTAACGGAGCTCTTCTTAAAGGTGCAGATAAGGACACCCTTAAAAAGCTTAATGAAAAGTTATCAATACTGTCTGTAAAATTCAGTCAGAATGTTCTGGCAGAGACAAATAAATTCAGATTGGTAATTGATAATTCAGCTGATTTAAAAGGATTGCCTCAGAGTGTCATCAATGGCGCAGCTGAACGTGCTAAAAAAGACAGCCTCGGAGGGAAATGGGTATTTACAACACAGAAACCTAGCATGCTTCCATTCCTGACTTACGATGAGAATCGTGCATTGCGCAAAAAACTATATGATGCCTATCTCACACGGGGAAATCATGGTGATAAGCTTGACAATAAAAAAGTTCTTGCTGATCTGGTCGCTCTTCGCGCACAAAGAGCCAAGCTTCTAGGGTTTAAGTCGCACGCTGATCTGAATCTTGATAATAGAATGGCTAAAACGCCCGCAAATGTATATGCACTTCTTGATCAGCTCTGGACGCCTGCATTAAAAGTCGCCGGGAAAGAGCTTAAGGAGATGCAAAAAAATGCCGATGGGGAAGGGGCAAAATACAAGATTGAGCCTTCCGACTGGTGGTACTTTGCCGAGAAACTACGTAAAGAAAATTATAACCTGGATGATAATGAACTAAGACCTTATTTTAAACTCGATAATGTCAGAGAAGGAGCATTCTCAGTTGCAAACAGGCTTTATGGAATTACATTTACTCCGATTACCGGTATACCACTTCCTCATCCCGATGCAAAGGCATTTGAAGTTAAGGAAGCTGACGGAAGACCTCTTGGAGTTCTGTATATGGATTTTTTCACCAGGGCTAGTAAAAGCCAGGGAGCATGGTGCGGAGAGTACCGTGATCATAAATGGCTTGATGGTAAGGAAATCAACCCTGTTGTTACAATTGTATGTAACTTCAATAATCCTGCCAATGACATTCCGTCATTGCTTAGCATTGATGATGTACGAACCCTTTTCCATGAATTCGGACACGGCCTTCAGGCTCTCTTCTCCATAAATAAATACAGCACAACCAACACAGCACAGGATATTGTTGAGCTTCCTTCCCAGATAATGGAGCATTGGGCAACCGAGCCGGAGGTATTGAAAATGTATGCTAAAAATTACAAAACCGGTGAAATTATACCTGACAATCTGATAGATAAAATTAAAAACAGCAAGTTTTTTAACACCGGGTTTGATAATGTTGAACTTCTCGCAGCTTCTTTGCTCGATATGGACTATCATACTCTTGAAGCTCCAGTAAATATTAATGTTGAAAAGTTCGAGAAAGAACATCTTCAGAAGATGGGTCTCATAAAAGAAATCGAACCGCGATACAGAAGTACCTATTTCCTGCATATTGCCAGTGACGGTTATGATGCAGGATACTATTGCTACACATGGGCTGCAGTGCTTGACAATGATGCATTCGCAGCCTTTAAGGAAAAGGGCATTTTTGACAAAACAACAGCTGAATCGTTCCGTAAAAACATCCTGGCTCCAATGGGAATTACTGATGCTGAACAGAGCTTTGTGAGCTTCAGGGGCAGGAAACCCGTTATTGAGCCCCTGCTTAAAAACCGGGGACTGATGAACTAAAATGCACCGGTGATCTCTTCGAGACTTACACCCAGTACTTTACGTGCTGTTTTGTCCAGTTCCTGAGGATCACCCGTTAAATGCAGAGTATATTGTATATGACTGAGACTTTCTCCCGGCTTAAGATCAGCGGCCGGTGAGGAGGTCTCCAGTTCATAAAATGGACCCATCTGGGAACCGTCCGCCAGAGGTCCGTCATTATAAGAATTAAGTGCATCTCCCGAAAAAGGATTTTCCTGGATCTGCCATGATGAGTTTACATAATCTTTTTTTCCCTCTGTCAATCTGCAAATCAGAAGCGTCAGAATCTTATTATCCGAATCATAACTTCCCATTACACCTGTTGCTCTCAGAGGAGGAATGCCAATTTTACCGCGGCTTTTTCCATCAGCTTTAAAAAAGATGTGATCACCTGAAACCTTCAGCCGGTCACTCGATATCTTGCCAAAGTAAGAATCATTGACTTTCGGACCTATTGCCTTTTCATCTCCCGGTTTTACAGGAATGGTAATAATAACAGCAGGAGAGGGGTTAAACATTCCGAGCATCCAGATCGATAATAGCCCAGTCTCCTTTTTCCAGGCGTTGTCTCCATTATTAGTTAATCTATTATCAGAACGATAGGCAACACATTTAAGACTTCTGGTATCAACAGAAAGAAGTTTGTTTAACTCTTTTTCAGACAGTAGAGTAACCTCTCGCTCAATACGGAATTTTAAAGATGTTCCACTGTAATTCTCAGTAGCAATGTCATTTCCGAACAAAGCTGATGAATCAGTCGATGAGATGAGTTGGAATGGTGTAGTATCAAGGAACGCAGGAGTTTGCCAGTTGTCGTAAACAAAAGGGTTCCCCTTGCTGAAGAAAATAGAAAACTGACCACCCTCCGGTCCAATCCATAAACGCTCTTCTCCTCCAAAGGCATTAATATGAGGGAGTATTTTGCCGGAAGCAATAAGCTCCCGGTTGATCCATCCGAAGCTAAAACCCGAATTACCTTCCGCTGTACTGGTCATCACTCTTGCCTGCCATGATGGTGCCAACGCAATCGCTGAATTGGCATTTTTCAGTTCAATAATTGTTGTGTGGTTTTTAAGGAAATCCCTGTTAAACCCATATTGCTTTGTGCTGTCGATAGTCATGGTTTTTTCTTTTAGATTACTATTTTTCGCCTGATAAGTACCTGTGCATGATGAAAGTATAAAGGAAGCTGTTAATAAAAAATTTATTGATTTCATTTTTTAATTTATAAGTCATTACTTGTTAACAGAATTTGTACGATTATCAGAGAATATTAGCCTGATATCTGATAATAATTACTAAGATATTGATAATCGTTCTATTTTTGCAAATATCCGGTGATTATGGTTAAGAAGAGCCTTTGCGGTTTAACTGCTGATGAAATCCTCGATCTTATAGAACCCTTAGGGTACAATCGTGCTCATGCTGTTTCAATCTCAAATAGTATTTATAAAAAAGCTGTCTCTGATATTTCTTATATTGAGAAAATCCCAATCAGACTCAAAGAAGAGCTTCTTAGTATTGCATTAAGTGGAATTTATTTACCTCTGGCTTCGGAAGTTTCAGCAGACAAATCCGTTAAATATTTGTTCAGGACTGAAAACGGGAAAGAGTTTGAAACAGTTTATATACCAGATAATAAGAGAAATACAGTTTGCGTTTCAACTCAATCGGGTTGCAGAATGGGATGTTTGTTTTGTATTACTGCCAGGTATGGTTTTAGGGGTAATCTTACGGCAGGGGAGATTGTGAACCAGATTTTAGCTATCCCTCAGGCAGCCAAAGTCACACATGTTGTTTTTATGGGTATGGGTGAGCCGATGGATAATCTTGAAAATGTTCTGAAGGCCTGCAGCATAATTACAGCAGAATGGGGTCTTTCCATAAGTTCAAGGAATGTAACTGTCTCAACAGTAGGCATAATGCCCGGAGTTGATCAATTCCTTCAAAAAACTGACTGCAATCTTACATTAAGTCTCTATTCTCCTTTCAGTGAAGAGCGAAAGAAAATGATTCCAATGGAAAATAAATACCCGGTTCAAAAGATTGTCGATATGATGAAAAATTTCCCGGTTAAAAAGAAGAGGAGATTAAGCCTGGCATATGTTATGGTAAAAGATTTGAATGATACTGATTGGCATCTGGAAGGACTTAAATCTATCCTCAAAGGTTCGAAAATAAGGATTAATTTGCTTCATTATCATCCTGACTGGAATGACCAAAACTACTCATCTTCAGCCGAAAGGATGCAGTTTTTCAAACATAATCTTATAGTTTCGGGGATTTCTGCTTCAATCCGTAAATCGCGTGGGACAGATATCTCAGCAGCGTGTGGCCTTCTTGCTATTCGTTAATCAATTGTAACATATATTCATCCAGATACCCATCGGCTGTCAGTATCCAATCTTTTTTAATTCCTAACTGGACAAATCCCTGCTTTTTAAACAAATCTATACTTTCATTGTTATTTGCCAGGATATTACAGTAGAGCTGATGGAGTTGAAGTGTTTTAAAACAGTATTTTATTAAACAAGTCAGAGACATAGAAGCATATCCTTTTCTTCTGTAAGATTCGTTGGCAATAAGTATTCCTATTCCGGCTCTTTTGTGAAATGGATCAAACTCAAAAACATCTATAGTCCCGATGGTTATTTTATCTTCAACATGGTCAATCATAAGCCTTAGTTGACCCGTTTCATAGATATTCTTATGAGAATTCTCAATATATCGTTTGAGTGTATATCTTGAAAATGGGGAAACTGTATTACTTATTACCCAGTGAGTGTCGTTATTTTCCCATTCGTATAGAAGCTCCAGATCCTCAGGCTCCAGCGCTCTGAGCTTGATGTTTTTGTACTTCATAGGGGTGAGTATTTCAGGACTATTTATGAGTAAGCGAATTAAATTCTCTGATAAACGCATTTTTAAATCCTGTTTCCTGCAGGTGAACCAGTTCGGTTTTTGCTTTTGTGAATGAACTGAATTTCCCGTAGACATACCGGTAATAGCCATCGTCAGAGGATACTTCATTTACCCCGTCAATTCCTTTGAACAGGTTCATATTCAATTGAGATTTTGAAGCTTTAAGCTGGATTGTATAGACTTTTTCACCTGCAGTCTGCCCGCTTACTGTTTCAGGGATATTCCTCGATTCCTGCGAGACTTTTATTTCGTATTGGTTGATCAGGTAGGCATCTTTAAATCCATTTTCTTTAACATAGACAAGATACTTTAATGCATCGGCTTTATTATAAAACAGACCAAGAACGTAAAGTGAAACAGAATCTGTCTTAATTGGCTTGATAAAATGCATTTCATTCATCTTAAGAGCTCTGAAATAGTCGGGAGCTAGAGTATGCGAGGTCTTTATCAGGACTATGCTGTATTTCATCGAGAATGACTGCCTTAGATTTTCCGGAATAAATGTCTCCTGATGAATGACAATGCCGGTTTTAGGATCAACAATCCCGAATGCTACTCTCCTGTTAAACTTTCTTCCTTCCGGATTATCAGAACCGTCGGGATTAGTATTCAGCGCCTCGAATTCTGATTTTCCGAATGCTTTCGTTGTAAATCGGGAAGACACAATTCCTGACCTGGTAAGGTAGTTGATCACTTCCTGTACCCTGTTAGAGGCGAGTTTTCTGTTATATTCATCGGTGCCTTTTGAATCGGTGTATCCGGCAACTTCAATTTTTAACTGCGGGTAACTGATAAGTATGGATTTTAGAATTTCCAATGTTGATATAGAAACACTGGTTAGCTTATAGCTGTCAAAATCAAACAACAGATTTTTAATTGTCAGGAATTCTCCCCTGGATACTTTATCCGGTACCAGCGAAGAATTGAGAGCGATATAATTGCCTGAGTTCGTTGAAGGAATACTGAGGTTTATTGTATCGGTCTTATACCCGATATGGTTTATGAATAATTGATAGTCGCCTGGTTTGATTTCGAATTTAAATGAAGCCGTATCTGACAGCGATCGTTGCTGTGTCGGATTTTCTTCCTTTTGTTCATTTTTTACATTTACACTCAGGTTAATAGTATCGGTTTTCTTTTTGCTAATCCTGCTTATCAGGATCTTGAATTTGCCGGGCTTCATTTCATACCTGAATGAGGCAGAATCATTCACCGAAATATTCTTAAGCAGAGATCCGGTCTTCTGATCAAAAAGCTGGATGTGCATTTGTACAGGATCGACAGGCATCCCATCCTGAAGAGAAACCAAGCCGTTTGCAGAAATAGTTCTGTCGGCATTTTCTTCTGCCGAGATTGAATAGATATTCCGGGAGTTGGCTTTTTCATTGAAAAGGCTGGTA
>PLNF01000058.1 GCA_003141715.1 Bacteroidales bacterium
TTTTCCGATGACGATATTAATTTCTTTCCTGTTTCATCAAACAGCAAACGAAAAGATGAGTTGTATGGAATTTTAGAACTTGTCAATAGTAATTATTCTGAAATTATCGGCTCGGGCTTTGTTCTGACATCGAGGCTTGATCTAAACTTCAATTTAAAACCAATAGATATTGAGATAAGCAGTCAGATTATAAATGACTGGTTTGACCTTAGGGCAACTGTTAAAATCGGGGAGTGGGAAATTCCATTCAGCCGTTTCAGAAAAAACATTCTTGAAGGAATAAGGGAATATGAGTTACCCGATGGTTCGATAGCTGTTTTACCTGAAACATGGTTCACAAAATACAAGAACATTTTTGAGTTTGGAAAAAGTATTGATGATTCCCTGAGAATTCATAAGCAACATTTTTCATTACTTGCAGATACTTTCAGGGATGAGGGGTTTAAGGGATATGAAAGACTGGAAAGGTTACTGATTCCCGATCAGGTGCCGGTTCTTCAGCATCCAAAAGGTCTTAACTGCAACATGAGGCAATACCAGGCTGATGGCCTTAACTGGCTGAATTTCCTTCAAACAGCAGGTTTAGGAGGGTGTCTGGCTGATGATATGGGCCTTGGCAAGACAATTCAGACTCTTGCCCTGCTTCAGCACAACAAAGAAAACTTTCTTTCAAATGACCAACATGCAAGTGAAACAGAAATAAGCTTATTCGAAAGATCTGAATCAAAACTTACTTCGCTTATAATTGTACCTGCATCGCTTATCTATAACTGGGAAAATGAGATAAAAAGGTTTGTTCCTGATATGAAAGTTTACAGCTACAAGGGGAACCAACGAAAAAAGTCGACCTCATATTTTCAAAATTTTGATATTATACTTTCAAGTTATCATACAATACGTCAAGATATTGAATTAATAAGCTCATTTTCTTTTCATTACATCATCCTTGATGAGAGTCAGGTTATTAAAAATCCGGCTTCAATGCTCTATAGAACAGTAACCAGGTTAAAGTCTGAGTTTAAGCTTGTCCTTACGGGAACACCTGTCGAAAACTCGCTGACAGATCTCTGGACCCAGTTAAATTTTGTTAACCCCGGATTGCTCGGTGATCTTGCCTTTTTTCGAAGGGAATTTGCAAAACCGATTGAAAAAATGGGCGACGATGAGAAAGAGATTAAGCTCAGGAAGATAATCCAGCCATTTATCCTGAGACGGACAAAAGAAATGGTTGCAAGGGATCTGCCTCCGGTTACAGAGCAGACTGTTTTTTGCGATATGACAGATGAGCAGTTTAAAGTGTACGATGAAGAAAAATCAGCTGTCAGAAACAGCATTCTTAAAAGCATTGCGTCAACAGGTCTTGAAAAATCGGCCATCATTGTCCTACAGGGACTTATGAAACTCCGACAGTTGTCCAATCATCCTGTTTTGGCGAATGACGAATATGCATATGGTTCCGGTAAATTCGAAACTGTACTCCAGGATATGGAGAGTGTTATAGTTGAAGGCCATAAAATACTAGTATTCTCATCATTCGTAAAACATCTTGATCTGTATGCTGAAGAGCTAAGAAAAAAAAGAATACTTTTCTCAATGCTTACCGGCGCCAGTACAAAAAGGGAAAAAATAGTAAACAGCTTCCAGCTTGATCCTGAGAATAAAATATTTCTGATCTCGCTTAAGGCAGGTGGTGTCGGCCTTAATCTTACTGCAGCTGACTATGTCTTTATTCTTGATCCGTGGTGGAACCCCGCGTCAGAAATGCAGGCTTTAAACCGTGCTCACAGGATAGGTCAGCATAAAAGTGTATTTGTATACAGATACATCACCAGTAACAGTATTGAAGAAAAAATAGTAAGATTGCAGGATAAAAAATCAAAACTTGCTGACATTTTCATCTCGAGTAATAATCCGCTTAAGGATATCGATATACAGCAAATTCTCAAAATAATAGGATAATTTTAATAATTATGAAAGTACTAGGCATAAATTGCAGTCCCCGTAAGGGCAGAAACACAGAAATACTAATAAATTAAGTTTATAAAGCTCTTGAAAAAGTAGGTAAAAGGCACAAGCTTTAGGTCAGACAACAAAACAATCAGACCGCAAGACAAAAAAGCCGGCTAAAATCAGCCGGCTTTCTCTTTTTGTCAGGTCAGTTTAGGTTAGTCCTAGTAATTGTCACGTTCTACATAATGTGTATGAAGCAGTTCGTGCGACTTGTGGCTGTTGGGCTGGTCGAGGAACTCCTTATAGATCGCAATAACATCGGGATTTTCGTGGGATTTACGTAGCACTTTATGTTCATCTTCCAAGTAGATGGCCTTCATACGTTTTTTTCTAATCTCCAGATTGGTAGGAATAGGCTGTCCTCCGCCACCGATACAACCTCCCGGGCAAGCCATAATTTCAACAAAGTGATAAGGAGCTTTCCCTTCTCTTGTCATCTTCATGATTTTATTGGCATTAACCAGTCCGTGAGCAATAGCTACCTTCAGTTCAGCGCCTTCAAGAAACTTCCATGCGTCAACACAACCTTCAATTTTAATAGTTGCTTCTTTTACTCCGTCCATTCCTCTTACAGGGGTTATGTTCAGATTTCCAAACGGAACTTCACGTCCGGTAACGATCTCATAAGCAGTACGTAACGCAGCTTCCATAACGCCTCCTGTGGCACCGAAAATAACTGCAGCACCGGTAGAATCGCCCATTATTGAATCGTAATTTGCTTCTTCAATATTTCTGAAGTCAATACCTGCCTGTTTGATCATAACAGCAAGCTCGCGGGTTGTAAGAACATAATCAACATCTTTATATCCGCTGGAGCGCATCTCAGGTCTGTCAGCTTCAAATTTCTTGGCAGTACATGGCATTATCGATACTGAAACTATCTTTGAAGGGTCTATCTTGCGTTTTTTAGCATAGTATGTTTTGGCAAGTGCCCCAAACATCTGCTGGGGTGATTTACAGGTTGACAGATTCGGAAGAAATTCCGGGTATTTATGTTCGACAAATTTTATCCAGCCCGGTGAACAGGATGTGAACATTGGCAATGATATATTCTTATCACCATCAACCAGAGCTTTCTTTAGTCTCACAAGCAGTTCGGTACCTTCTTCCATAATTGTCAGGTCGGCACTGAAGTCAGTATCAAGTACTGAATTAAACCCGAGTTGTCTGAGAGCATTTACCATTTTACCGGTTACTCTTTCACCAGGATCGTATCCCAGGTCCTCTCCAAGAGCAACTCTTACCGCCGGAGCAGTCTGAACTACCACATGTTTATCAGGATCATATATTGCATCCCAAACCTGGTCGATGTAAGTCTTTTCAACCAGTGCTCCCGTAGGACAGCGGTTAACACATTGTCCACAGTTTGTACATACAACCTGGCTCATGGGCCTGTCGTGGAATGATGAAATTTTCTGATGTGCTCCTTTGTTTGCAACAGATATTGCAGATATATATTGTAATTCAGAACAGGTCCTGACACAACGCTGGCATCGTATACACTTACTGTCGTCCTTGATAAATGACGGGGAAGACCTGTCAATATTATATTTTTTATCTTCTACAAGGTCGAGAAAAACATGGTCACCAAAGGCATAATCATTTGCCAGAGATTGAAGTTCACAATTTTGGTTTTTGTAACATTTTGTACAATCTGATCTGTGCTCTGAGAGCAGAAGTTCAACAATATGTTTACGGGCATTACGAACTTTCAGAGTGTTTGTGTGTATTTCCATTCCTTCAGATGCGGGAGTTGCACAGGATGCCATAAGAGTTCTTGCACCTTTTTGTTCAACAAGACATACCCGGCAGTTGCCTGCCACACAAAGATCATCGTGGTTGCATAAGGTGGGAATATTTATTTTCAGTTTCTTAGCAGCAGCAAGAACTGTCGTTCCCTCGATAACCGAGACCTTCTGGTCATTTATAAATAGATTTATCATAATTCTTCGTTTTTGTCTAAATGATTAATAGATGATCTCTTCCTTAAAGTTACCTACGATTGATTTAAACGCGTTTCCAACTGACTGCCCAAGACCACATTTAGCGGCAATTTTCATGGTATCTGCCAGTTTTACAAGTTCAGTCAGGTAGGTCGATTTGGCCTCACCTTTCTTGACTTTCTCAACACCTTTAAGTAACTGCTGGCATCCAACTCTGCATGGAGTGCACTGACCACATGATTCCTCGGTAAAGAAATCGAGGTAATTGTGAAGAACATTATACATTGATCGTGAACTATTGAAAAGCTTCATAGATCCTCCTGTAGGTACACCTTCAAAACCTATGATAGTTTCGGCAAATTTTTTCCTGGGCACACAGAACCCTGAAGCGCCGCCAACCTGAACAGCCTTTGTATCGCCATCACCAAATTCGTTTACAAACTGTTGAACAGTCATTCCGAGTGCAAGTTCAAATATGCCAGGGGTCGGAGTATCACCGGAAACAGAGAATACTTTTGACCCTCTAGAATCTTTTGTACCGTATTGAATGAAGTTTTGAGCGCCATGATGAATAATCATCATTGCTGTCACGAGTGTTTCAACGTTGTTAATTGAAGTTGGTTTCTCAAAGACACCGGAAGTCGTTGGATATGGGGGCTTATTTCGAGGCTCACCACGTTTGCCTTCAATTGACTCAAACAGAGCACTTTCCTCACCACATATATAGGCTCCGCTTCCCATCCTGTATTCGATAGAAAAATCAAATCCTATCTCATGTATCATTTTATGAAATGAGTCCAGTTCAATCATCAATTTTGGTAAAAGATATCTGTACTCACCCCGTAGATAGACAAAACCTTTTTTTGCACCGATTGCTTTGCCTGCAATAGCCATTCCGCCATGAACCTTATTAGAAACTCTGTCAAGTATCTCACGATCTTTAAAAGTTCCGGGTTCTCCCTCATCAGCGTTACAAACTATATATTTATCAGGGTTCTTTTCGGCCGCAGTATATTTCCATTTTAAACCAGTTGGAAAGCCAGCACCTCCCCGCCCTTTAAGTCCTGAATCAAGCATACTTTGAATTATCTCAGCACTGCTCATTGCAAAAGCTTTTACCATAACCTTTTTCGAATCTATTTTTTCGAATATCAGGTCTACCTTAGTTAATCCTTTATTTTCCATCTTTTGCCGGATATTTATTTATGCATGTAATCTTTAATAATCTCATTCACTTTTTCAGGGGTCAGCTCTGTATAAGGCATTTCATTGATTAATATAGCCGGAGCTTTATGACACCATCCTATACAGTTTGTTTCAATGAGGCTGAATTGCCTGTCAGTTGTTGTTTCCCCAACTTTAATCTTAAGTATTTCCTCAAGAGTTTGAATAATATCGCCCTTCCCTTTCATTGAGCATGTAATTGTTTTACAAACTCTTATAACATATTTTCCTTTCATCTGAGTGTCGAGGAAGGTGTAAAAAGAAGCTGTTCCGTAAACTTCGGCAGCTGAGATATCGAGTTCTCTCGCAACTTCAACCATGGCCTCATCAGTCAGATAATTGTGCTTTTGCACAATCGCCTGAAGAATTGGCATAAGGCTCTCCCTTGCATGACCATGTTTGTCGGACAGTTCCTTAACTAGATTTCCTATTTGATACATATCTATTTGATTTTTAGGTAATTAAATAACTCTATAAACATCAAAAGTTCTTATTTAAAGTGCTGTTAAATTAATGACAATACTTTTTAAAAAAAACTTACAAATGTCATAGTTTATTATTTAGAATGAAAATAAAGAACGGTGCCATGGCTGGAAGACTTGAATATTCACCATAATGATATGGATATCCATATTTATGCTTTTCTGCTATATTTCGTCAATTCTCTGCGTGACTCTTAAGTTTTTTATACTTTTAGATTTTTCACATAAATGGATTACCAGAAAAACTTAAGGAACTTCAAGCCATATAACGAATTCTTTATCGGAATCGATTCGGACGGGTGTGTATTTGATTCAATGGAGATAAAGCAGAAAGAATTCTTCATACCCAATGCATTAAAATACTTTGAACTTTACGCAATTTCCAAAATATTGCGGGAGACCTGGAAATTTGTTAATCTCTATTCCATATACAGAGGTGGCAACAGGTTTAACTCAATAATAAAGGTCTTTGAACTGTTGCATGAACGGAAAGAGATCAGGGATACCGGTTTTAAACTACCTGATCTGAGCTCACTGAAGGAGTGGGTAAGGACCGAGACAAAACTGGGCAATGCCAATCTCCTGAAATACTTTGAATCACATTATAACCCTGATCTTGAAAAAGTTGTCAGATGGACTGAGGCTGTCAATAAAGATATAACTTATTGGCTTCGCGACATTCCGATTTTCCCCCATGCAAAACAGGCTATAGAAAAAACGTCTGCATTCGCAGATCTTATAATTGTTTCGCAAACTCCTTTCGAGGCTCTTGATCGTGAATGGAAAGAGCATGATCTGAAGAAATTCGTGAATACCATAGCAGGTCAGGAACATGGAACCAAAACAGAGCACATTGCTTTAGCAGCAAAAGGCAAATATCCCGATAATAAAATACTCATGATTGGAGATGCCAAAGGCGATCTTGATGCTGCCAAAAACAATGGAATACTCTTCTATCCTATTATACCAGGGAAAGAAGATAAATCCTGGGAACGATTTATTAATGAAGGTCTTGAAAGGTTTATAAAAGATATATTCGCAGGTACCTATGAGGAATCGCTTCTCAACGAGTTCAGAAAATCATTGCCGAATACGCCGCCATGGAAGTAAAGCAATCAGCGTCTTATATTAATCTGTCCTTCTATCCACTTATACCATTCTTCAAGTCCATCTCCTCTTGTACATGATATTTCGAAAACAGGTATTTGACCATTTATTTTTTTCAAATCAGATCTGAAGCATTCATAATTAAAATTAGTGTATGGTACAAGATCAATCTTATTAAGTAAAACTGCCTTTGCTTCCCTGAAGAGCATTGGGTATTTAGCCGGTTTATCATCACCCTCTGTAGTACTTACTAAAGCAAGCTTGAAGGCTTCACCAAGATCAAATTGCGACGGACAAATCAGGTTTCCGACATTTTCAACAAATAAAACATCGAGGTTGTCAAGATCAAAACTACTCAGAACTTTTGAAATGCTGTGAGAATCAAGATGGCAACCCCCTTCAGTATTGATTACAACTATTGGAATATTATACTTTTTCAGCCGTTGAGCATCCCTGTCTGTGGTTATGTCACCTTCAATTACACCAATCCTGAAAGTTGTTCCAAGTTCCTCACAAGTGCGTTCCAGAAGGGTTGTTTTCCCTGCGCCTGGTGAGCTTATTATGTTCACCATCAACACCTTTTTCGAGGCAAGCAAATTTCTTACTTCATTGGCTTTATTCTGGTTCCTGTCAAGGATATTCTTCATTATTTTTATTTCCATATCTACTCCCCTTCTATACTTTTAATAAACAATTCTTTACCCTGAATAATTGCGACGTCAGTTGAGCTGCAAACGTTACAGGCAAATAAGTTATCTTTCACCAGAAAATCACTTCCGCAATTTTTGCATTTCATTTTCACCGGTATTATTTCTATATCTATTTCAGCGTCCTGAACAACCGAATTCCTCACTATTTCCCTGAAAGCAAATTCAAAGATATCGGGAACAATCTGGATCAACTGTCCGAAACTGATATTCACCTTTGTCACCTTCGACAGGTTCTCCTTTCTTGCGGTATCAAGAACGATCAACGAAAGATCTTCAGCTATCCTTATTTCATGCATAATTATACCCTAACATATTCTTGGAAGCTGCATTCCTGCAGGCATATCAAGTATGCGTTTGCCGCCGACTGAAGTATTTAAAACCACAAGTCCCTTTTTATCAGGAATGATCTCCCCTATTACTTCTGAGCATCTTCCCAACGGATCCGACCTTAAAATTTCAATCACCTTGTTTTCCTCACCTGTGCCTACTACCATCAGGACTTTCCCTTCATTTGCCAGATAAAGAGGATCAAAACCCAGCATTTCGCACAATCCCTTCACCTGATCATCGATCGGAATTAATGCTTCGTTTACTATGATACCCGACATTATCATACTGGAAAGCTCATTCAATACTGTCGCAAGCCCACCCCTGGTCACGTCGCGCATAAAAAGTATCTCTTTGCAGTTCTGCAGTACTTTGTGTATCAAATGATTTAATGATGCGCAGTCAGAGGTAACCGTGGTCTTGAAAGCCATGTTGTTTCTGGCACCGAGTATTGCAATAGCATGATTTCCCAACGGACCGTTAATGATCAGCTTATCTCCGGGTTTTATCCTCTTGCCTGTACTTATATTCTCTATTTCAGAATTGAGAAAACCAATACCGGAAGTCGTAATAAATAGCTTATCGCATTTCCCTTTATCAACAACCTTCGTATCTCCGGTGACAATCTTCACTCCTGCTTTAGCAGCCTCCTCAGCCATCGAATCTGCAATCAAAACAAGATCATCCATCGGGAAACCCTCTTCAATGATAAAAGAAACCGCGATATACCTGGGATCAGCACCGGATACTGCCAGATCATTTATTGTTCCGCATATTGCCAGTTTACCAATATTGCCTCCGGGGAAAAAGAGAGGATCCACAACATATGAATCAGTGGTAAATGCAAGGGTTGATCCGGATTCTTTAATAATAAAGGAATCTGTTAAAGGCTCCGACATAGCGAACCTTTTTACAAAAACCTTTTCAATAAGCTCATGGGTAAGCTTACCGCCGCTACCATGGTTCAAAGAGATAAAATCGTTCATTTTACAAATCTGTATTTATACCAGCTGTTGCAAGCCCCTTCATTGGAAACCATACATGCGCCCAAAGGATTTTCAGGAAAACAGATTTCTGAGAAAAGAGAACAATCTTCAGGAGTTTTATGCCCCCTCAGGATTTCTCCACAGATACAAAGTTCATTATCTTCCTTAAATACAATTTTTATGGGTAATATATTCTCGATATCAAACCTCTCAAAATCCTTCCGTAATTTAAGACCGCTTAATGGAATAACACCAAGACCTCGCCAGGAGGCATCGCATGATTCAAAGACTTCTGAAAGACACCTTTGCGCGATTAAATTGCCACACAATGTAACCGCACGGTTATACTGAATTTCTACTTTCGGAGTATTCTGGTTTACCATTTTTATGAGCATCAGAATTGACTGCAGAATATCGGCAGGTTCAAAACCAGTTACTACACAACCCAGATTGTACCTCTCGGGAATGAAGTCAAAAATTGAGGAACCGGTGATGGCAGCAACATGCCCGGGACAAATAAAACCATCGAGACTGGCTCCGTCTTTTATAATAGCTTCCATAGCAGGAGGCATAAGTTTATGCGTACTTAAAAGAAAAAAATTATTGATATTCTCCTTTGCAGCTTGTTTTATTGTAACAGCACTGCCCGGTGCAGTTGTCTCAAAACCTATTCCCAAAAAAATAATTTTTTTGCCGGAGTTTAACCTTGCGATTTCAAGGGCATCCAACCCTGAAA
>PLNF01000130.1 GCA_003141715.1 Bacteroidales bacterium
TAATAGCCCTGGCGCATCAGAAAGGGATCAAAGTGACTCCATTATCCGGACCTTCCTCAATAATATTGGCTTTGATATCTTCGGGCCTTAACGGACAAAATTTTACATTTAACGGGTATCTGCCTGTAAAGCCTGCAGAACGATCTGCAAAACTAAGCGAACTTGAAAAAAAGGCCGGAGAAGGATTTGCGCAGATATTTATGGAAACTCCATACCGCAATCAATCGATGGTAGAGTCAATTCTTGCGACATGTCGTAACGATACATTACTCTGCATTGCAGCCGACATAACCCTGCCGACTGAGTCGATAAGAACGATGAGGATTTCAGATTGGAAAAAAAGCCTGCCATTATTGAATAACAAGCTTGTGGTTTATGTAATGCAATGATATTATTTTCCTGGACCGGGAATGACTTTAACCAGTTGAACATCGTATAATAAAGGGGTATAACCCGGAATAGTATAATAACCGGAAGTGCCATAAGCAAGTTTTGATGGGATAAGTAAAGTTGCCTTCCCTCCTTCATTCATATACGAGATCCCTTCATCAAACCCTGCTATAATTTGTCCTTCAGATAATTCGAAAATAAGGTCTGCCCCGCCTGCATTAGTATCAAATACGTTGCCGTTCAGGTATTTTCCTGTATACACAACATGGCAAGTATCACCTTTTACTGGTGCACGACCAGTTCCTGTAAGTACATTCATATAATATAAGCCACTGGGTTCCAGCTTAAAAGTATCAGTGGGGTTACTACTAAGGTAATTCGCTATTGATTCGGTCTCAGCTTTTTCGTATTTTCTGGCCGGATCGCACGATCCAAGTGATATTAAGGCAATAGCTACAAAAAACAAAAGAATTGATTGATTGTGCTTTTTAATCATAGACATAGTTTTAAATAATTTCAATAAATTCTAAACGTAACGCTGGCCTAAATATTATTTAGGCTGCAAGATATTAACATTATATACAATTACGGCTCTGGACGGGATCATTTTTCGGTCACCTACAAAGCCATATGCCAAAAAAGGAGGAATAATGAATATTGCTTCGGCTCCGGGTTTCAGTAATTTCAGACCTTCATTCAAACCAGGTTCTATTTCACTTCTTCCAAGGATGATTTCCTTTGGACCCAGATCTTTGGATGAGTAGCATCTTGTGCCATCAAGAAGTGAACATTCATAGTCCATTACAATTTTATCGTTGTTTTTAAATACATTTCCTGATCCTTCCCTGATTATATGATACCAAAGTCCCGTAGGAGATTCATTCATTTTGAGGTTTTTGCGTTCAATATAATTTTTTATTCTTTCCCTGTCTTTCCTTATAAGATATTTGTTAAGATCAGCCATTTCATTTTTTCCGGGTTTAGAGTTAATGTTGGCATTCCCCGGTTTTTCCCTGCATGAAACGAGGAAAACTGCTAACGCGAGAACCATAATATTTCCAAATTCAGGCCAGTTATGACTGATTTTCAAATCTCCAGACATTTTCTTTCAGAACTTTAAGAAAATAAGCAATAGTATTGTCGAGAGTATCGTTAAACTCCCCTCCGGAAGCATTCATGTGGCCTCCGCCTGAAAAATATAATGACGCAAATTCATTAGACGGGAATTGACCCTTTGAACGGAATGAGAGCTTTATGAAATTGTCTTTTTCAATGAATAACGCAGAGAAATTAATTCCTTTAATTGACAATGGCATATTTACAAATCCCTCTGTATCACCCTTTACGTGGTTATATTCCTTTAAATCGTTTTTTGAAAGGTATATATATGCCGTTCTGAATTCCGGGATAACCACCATTCTCTGGTTAAGAGCAAAACCCTGTAATCTTATCCTGTCACTGGAAAAATTATTATAGATCAGGTTGATTATCTTCTCTTTAATGATACCAGAATCGAGAAGATCTGCAACAATTCTGAATGTTCTGGAAGAATATGACCCATGCTCAAAATTCCCTGTATCTGTAATGATTCCCACATAAAGAGCTTCAGCATAGGACCTGTTCATGAATTTTGCTCCATTTATTTCACATATAAGCTCATGGACAAGTTCCGATGTTGAACATTTTGCAGGATCGGATATTATCAGATCAGCAAAATTTTCAGGATCAAGATGGTGATCTATTACCACTTTTTTCGCATTAGATGCAGTTACAGAATCCTCTGCTTCACCCAACCTGCCGGACTGGTTAAAATCAAGCATCACTATAAGATCAGCCCTTTCAATCAGCAACTTATTTTTCTTCCTGTCTTTAATAAAAATATTTATTTGCTCTGCACCATCCATCCACTTCAAAAACTCCTGAAGATTATTAGGCGCCATCAGGGAAACATTCTTGCCATTAGCCTTAAAATAATGATATAGAGCCAATTGTGCACCAACAGAATCACCATCCGGATTGATATGGCTTATTATTAATATATTCTCTGCTGATGAGAAAAGTTTCGATAATTCTTTTGTATATTTGGATAAATCTATCACTATTACCGGTGTTTATTCAAGTGGCTAAAGATAAAGAATATTCCTTAAGACCGATTCTATAGTTAAAAATCAAAAAATCTATATATGTACAGTGACTTTACTTTTTCGATTATTAAACCAAATGCAGTAAGGACAGGCAAAACGGGACCTATTCTGGCTATGATAAACGAAGGTGGATTTGAAATTGCTGCAATGCGTATGGTTAAATTGACCCTTCCGCAGGCTGAATCATTTTATTCTATCCATAAAGGAAAACCATTTTTTGACGATTTGATAGAGTTTATGACATCTGGACCGGTTGTTGTGATGATTTTAAGACATGAGAATGCTGTTGATCAGTTCAGAAAGCTTATTGGAGCTACTGATCCTGCTAAAGCTGAACCCGGTACTATCAGGCGGACTTTTGCAGTATCGGTACAAATGAATGCAGTTCACGGATCGGATAGTGTTGAAAACGCGGTTAAAGAAGCTAATTTTTTCTTTTCAGGAATTGAGAGGTTCTATTAATAAAGTACCCCTATCTCACCTGTTTTACCCCACCCTTCCAAACTTTATAGCCCGGTTTGTGTTATTAGATTTGTAGAATATTAAGTCATTATATGGATTCAACCTTCACAAAAGACTTTTCAGATAAAAAGATTCTGGAAAAGTACTCTTCGGCTTTCACTCTTTCGGACATGGAGATCTTTATTTTTCCCCAACTTTTCTATCCTCTAATTCTTGCAGATATTATGTCGCCTGAATTGTGGAGATGGAGGGATGATCAATGGTTTAATGATATTGAGAAAAAAAGCTTCACTGTTAAAGCCAACCGGATAAAACAGTATATCATTCAGAACTATGTTTTTAATCTTGATCTCTCAACATGGGGCCTGACATCTAAGAGTACAGAAATCGCACGGTTTAGCGATTTTTTCGATATGGATATGCTCAAACAGTCAAATGCTCTCTTTGGGTATGAGGGAGATAAATACTATTTTGATATTGACATCCGAAAACATTTTGGTCTCGACAAGTACGACTCTGACATAATACCATACTGGAAAACTGAAACCATTGAAGCTATGAGAGCTTTCAGTCACAAAGCGAATTTCATAACCGGAGCTGGTGAATGTGTTTCACTATCTGCTCTTTACGCTGCAGCAATGTTTGTTGTTGGAAGAGTGCCTCTGGAGAAGATTTTCCTGATAGCCACACCTCTTCATTCACAGAATTTCATTATTGAAAAAGATGGATTAATAACCAATAACCGCAGGATTGTAACGAAAAACATGTGGTATAACGGAACCTCTCTTTCTGAGAAAGCAAGAAGGGCGATGGAGAATGAAAAGGTTACAATCGTTTCCCATATCTCCGGTTATATACATACTTTATATAAAGAGGCAACAATTGACCAGAATGCTTATAGTCTCTTTTCAGAAAAGCTTAAGGAGTTTCTTGTAACTGAACTGACCAGTCTCATTTTTATAAATTTCCTTCGTTTTAAATCAAAATATAAAACTCTTTTCCAGTATAGGTGTGAATGTTCAGGTACAGTGAGATACATCTCGCTCGAAAAAATGTTTGAATATGAACATACAAGTAAATTCAATGTTTCCGCTGAAACACGCGGTTCCCTGGTAAAAGAAATTGAAGGAGATGACTTTCACCTTAGCCCCATTCAATGGAAAATTATGCTTAATGATATTGAGGCGATACTTGACAGACATTCCGGAAAAAGTCTGAAAGAAATTGAAAATGAATTTATTAAGAAAACAGGAACCGAATATGAAGAAATCATTCAGGAGATGTTCAAAGAGCTAAATGATTTTATCTTCATTGATCCAAAAATTCCTGATCCTGAAAAGAACTATTCAGTCACAGACAGGCTTGATATTACAATTGAAAATAGCCGGGAAGAGATAATTAATCTGATAACAAGTAAACAGGAGAATTCAGAAATCGCTCAACTGGCACTTTATGTCTACAGGGATATGGATAAAATAGACTGGCGCCCATTCATTAAAGCAGCTATTGAGAGGAACCCTGTTTCTTTCGGCGACCTTAACGAAAAAAATAATTATGAAGTTTACTCATTACTTAAAGAGCTGCCTCAGGAATCAATATATGACGGGAACAGGTTGGCATTGCCCGATGAAGTTTGGAATTTCAGGCGTGGTGACGGAATAGAAAAAGCTTTCTTACTTGCTGACTTTCTTCTTCATAAAGATAAGTCTTCAACAATTTCAATTGAAATCAAAAACAGTAAAGTTATTTTATCGTCCGGACGACATGAATTTCATTTCACCTCACATAAAAACCTGAAGAAATCTATCCAGATAAGAGGAACTGATTATAAGATCGTTTGAATGTCTTGGAGTCTTCAGACGGAGCCCCGCTTTGCGGGGTAAAATCCGCGACAGACAGCGAAGCGTTAAAACTTAATATATCACCGAAGAACAATATCTTTAATTACCTCGCTCCCGGCCTTTTTATTTAACTTCTCCCGAAGGGTTTCCCTTAGCATCAGCAATTCATTTCTGACAACTGATGAATTCAAATGGACATATAAAATATGATCTTTAATAAAGATTTTTGTCGTCCGGGAGCTAATAGCTCTTCCAACAATTTCTTCCCAGGAGTTAATGACGGCTACCTCGCTTAGTTTTTCACCAAGATTCATCTCCTTAATGTAATCATTAATAGCTTCGGCTAGTGATATGGTTTTACTTCGTCTCATTTAATTGCCTTACCATTATGAATTACTTCCTCGATTCCATTTCCTGCAATCCTGAAAAGTTTATAATCAGTCTTGTGGGAAGATAATATATCCTGCAGACGGTTCTGGTGAGTATCAGTAATAAATATCTGTCCAAACCTTTGATTACCAACCAGTCTTATAATTTGTTCGACACGATCAGCGTCAAATTTATCGAAGATGTCATCAAGCAGTAATATAGGCGAAAAGCCTGCTTTCCTTTTTATATAATCGAATTTTGCAAGCTTCAGAGCAACCAGGTATGATTTCTGTTGTCCCTGGGAACCAAGTGACTTCACTGAAAAATCATTCATCTCCAGGAGCAAATCATCTTTATGAATTCCAACAGTAGTATATTCAAGATACCTGTCCTTGTTTAAGGAGTACTGAAGTGCCTCCGGAAAATTACCCTCTGAAAGATGCGACCGGTATTTCAGTCTGACGGATTCTTTGCCGGAGGAGATCAGGGAATAATATTCCTGAAAAACCGGAATGAGCTCATTGACAAGAATATCTCTTTCGTTGTAGACATAATTACCATATTTCACAAGTTGGGCATCCCATACTGAAATAATATCGACATCGACCTTGCCTGATGAATTAATATCTTTCAACAACTTATTTCTCTGCTGAAGAGCCTTATTATACCTTAGCACAGAATCGAGATATTCAGCACTATACTGACTAATTATTTTATTCATAAACTTTCGTCGGTCCTCGCTTCCCTCAGTTATCAGAGCGCTGTCTGCCGGAGATATCATCACTACGGGGTATCTCCCTACATGGTCAGAAAGTTTTTGATACTCCTTCCCGTTCCTTTTTAACAATTTCTGTTTTTGCTTTTGGAAAGCACAATAAATCTGATCTTCTTCGTCATCCCGTACAAATGTTCCCCGGATAATGAAATAGTCTTCTCCATGTCTTATACTGATACTATCAATGCTATTAAAAAAACTTTTTGTAAGTGACAGGTAATGAATGGCATCAAGAATATTAGTCTTACCTACACCGTTATTGCCTACAAAACAGTTAATCTTTGGTGAAAACTCAAGCTCATTCAGCTCGTAGTTTTTAAAATTGGTCAGGGCAATTTTTTTAAGATGCATGAAAATTAAAGGAAAAAGTAAAAAGTAAAAACAAATAATTATTAGGATTTAAGTTTCAAAGTTAGAAAAAGATATGGACGATCAGAACTTATTCCTGTAAAGAAATTACAATATTTCATCCTGTAACTCACAATAAAATCATTGATATTCAAGACGATAATAAATATTTTGGAACTGCTGAGATATTCATTAAATTAAATGTTTTAAAATTGGTTGAAAAAAATTACTTTTGCGGTGGTAAATTCAGAAGTTAAATATTTAAGACCAGTATGGCAAAAAGTAAAAAGGATGTAAATCCATCGACCATCTCCAGTGTTGAGGAGACACTTACCAGAACCGAGCAATATCTTGAAGAAAATTATAAAACCCTGTTAATTGGATTGGCTGTAATAGTTTTATTGGTTGGTTTGGGCTGGCTTGGCAAACTCTATCTTAACAAAAGAAACGATGAAGCCCAGTCTCAGATGTTCCAGGCAGAAAAGTATCTTGAATTAGATTCTTTGAAACTTGCCCTGAATGGTGATGGTAATTATCTTGGTTTTCTGGATATAGCCAGGGATTATAAATTTACCAATTCGGGTAACCTTGCTAAATACAGTGCCGGAATATGCTATCTGCATCTGGGTAATTATAATGAAGCTATTGAATTTCTCAACAAATATTCAAAGAAAGATAAAGTTATAGGATCATTGGCTATCGGGGCAACCGGTGACGCATATGTTGAGTTAGGTGATCTTGAAAAGGGTGTTTCAAAATATATTGAAGCAGCAGATTTTGCTAAGAATTCTTTTAATACACCTTTGTTCCTCATGAAGGCCGGCGAGATATATGAGTTGACAGGTAAATTCAGTGAAGCTTTAAAATTATATGAAAGAATTGAGAATCAGTATCCGGAGAGCACTGAAGGTACAACAATTGAAAAATATATTGCAAGAGTAAAACTGCTAATCAAGTAGCTGTTCATGGGCACTACAAATCTATCAGCTTATAATCCCGAACTTGTTCCTGATGCCAGTGAAATGCGATTTGGCATTGTAGTTTCAGATTGGAACAAGGAGGTAACCTGGTCATTACTTGACGGTACGGTCAAAACCCTCAAAAAACATGGAATGACTGATAAAAATATAGTGGTAAAACACGTACCGGGTAGTTTTGAACTCACACTTGGCGCCCAGTTTCTGGCAGAGTACGATGACCTTGATGCTGTTATCTGTCTCGGGTGTGTTATCCAGGGGGAAACGCCTCATTTCAAATATATTTGCCAGGGAGTAACACAAGGAATAACCCAACTTAACCTCGAATATAATTTACCTTTTATTTTTGGTGTCCTTACAACTAACACGCAACAACAGGCAGAAGACAGATCCGGAGGAAAACTTGGAAATAAAGGCGATGAAGCAGCTGTTACAGCTATAAAAATGGCGGCACTGCAACGTGAAACTGAGAAATGAGATTATCTGAGTACCTTGCGAACAAAAGCAACAGTAAAGTAAGACATCATAAAAACCCCCATAAAGCCTTCTAACCCGGAAATTACTCTGCTCAATCCTACCGGGTACACATCGCCGTAACCTATTGTAAAAAAGGTAATTGCGCTATGATAGAATGACTGAAGAAGTGTGGATAACTTGTCGGGGTTACCGACTGCTGATACAGTTTTGCCCAGCCCCGATATATCAATAAGAAAATAGAGAGATCCAAAGAATAACCAGAATATAACAACACTTAAAAGGACCCGCCCCGGAGAAGTTGCATAAAGTCCGATTTTATCAAATACCAGCCATTGAAAACCGTTTGGAATATAACTTGCAATTTTTGCGATGCCCCCCTTTTCCTGCTGCTCGGTAAGCCACGACTTTGCTTCAAAACGCTTGAACATAATATATGCTTCATCTTCATCCTCATACTTACCTGTACCACTGAAATTTTCCTTAAGAATTCTGAATTGTTCTGCTTTTTGTCTTAAAGTGGTTCCCTCCTGGTTCTGAATAGCATCATTGCATTTATTGTGTCTCCAATCTATGTATAACTTTCCAATTAGCCTCATTCCCGACATATCCAATGTTTTAATTTCAACAGGAAAATCGTAGGGCTCAATATCGATAATATCACGGACAATTGTATCAGAAATATCAAGCAGGTCTGCTTTCGCAAGACGAAGGTCTATATAATGATCGAGATGACACGATTTGAGTGACATGGAATGAAACGTTGAGCCGTAGAAACTGACATCACCATCACCAAATTCGGTTCTTTCAAAACTGATATCAGTATCGCCCATCTCCATCAAATTGAAGTTTTTAGGACCTAACCCCATCTCGGCTTTTTTAAACTGAATCTTCCCGGCTTTGCACGAAGCACCTTCAAAATTGACCTCTCCATTACCAAAAAGAGAACGATTAAAATTAATTCTTCCTGAGCCAAAATCGACAGTTCGGAAGTCTACCCTGCTGTTGCCGAATTCAGTTCTTTCGAACATTATTTCACAATCTCCAAATACCGAATAATGAAAATCAATTTTCCCTCCCGTTATCCTCGTGACTTTAAAATTAAAACGACCGTTATCGAAACGTGTGTTTATAAAAAGCAGTTCCCCAGTGTTAAATTCGGTATTGGCAAAGCTTACTTCTCCATTACCAAACTGGATATCCTGGAAATCCTTAATCCCATCCTTTACTATTGCATTCTTGAACATGAAATCACCATCGCCAAATACACATCCTGTAAACTCAATGTTACCATCTCTGAATAAGGTATTTGACAGGATAACATTTCCATCGCCAAATACTGAACCACTGAAGAGAACTTTTCCCTTGGCAAAATGACTCCCGTCGAAACTGACCTCCCCGGCTGAAAACGAAGAATATGCAAAATCAGTGCATCCCTTTGCTTCAAAAAATGCATTCTTTGCTGAAAACCCATTTATCGCGACCAGTTCCTTCTTTTCGATACCATTAATCCGCCGGTAAGATGAAAGAGAGAATTCATGGATGTAGAAATTATCAAGAATCAGATCTTTCCCTTCCTTGATTATGGAATAAATCTGATTAATATCGATGGCACCAAATAATTCCGAATCAATTTCTTCACCTTCTTCATTGTGAAAGGATACCATTGCTGTTCTTGGACATGTCCTGCCATCGTCAGCAATGAATTTGACGTTTCTGACCTCAACACGGTAATTTGAATAACCGGTAACCATTTATCCTTTTTTTTGAAAAGTTAAGCCAAATTATTAAAAAAAAACAATAATCGTAGTATTTTTTAGTGAAGCTTATCTCATGCATAATGTACTGTAAGGGCACCAGGAACATTTTCCTCTGGCATCACCAGTCTTTACAAACGGTTCATCCTCACGGAAAATGGTATTAATTAAACCTTTAAGACCAAAAAGAAATTCTTGTCTGACAGTCTCGTAATTATCAACTACTGTCTCAATCCTGCTGCCGGTTTTCAATTTGAGCTTATCAGAGAGTAATCCTCTATTCAATTTCTTAATTTTATAGACTGATGGTCTAACAATACTGCCAGAATTTGTTGCAAGCAATGCCTCGCAATATAGTAATGTTTGTAGCCATGCGTCAGCATCTTTCTTTCTGTCGTCGATAAATAAATCACTTACAGAATTAACAGATTCTGAAACAGTACCGGTTTTGTAATCGACAATCCTGGTCACTCCGTTTATAGTGTCAATCCGGTCAATATTTCCTCCAGTAAGAATTTCGATCTGTGATCCGTTCGATAGAGAGGACAAAAGAAAGCTAAAAGTATCCTCAAGATTAAGAATAATAAAAGGCGCCAGTGCTTTGTCAGTATCCAGAATCCTGTTCAGATAATCCATTAAAACATCTCTGACTATCAGCTCGTTTCCACTTACAGAATCATTCCTGCCGGCCTTATACTTTTCATTGACTGCCTCATTAACGATCTCTGTAAGGAACTGTCTGTTCCTGATCATTCCATTCAGCATCCCTCCACTCAGAACACTGCCAATATAAGGCTGATAGAGATTCTTCATTATCGCGTGTAATATATTACCGAGCATAGCCGGGTCAATATCGACAGAGATATTTTCCGGTTCTTTAAGCCGGTTTACATAACGATAAAAGAACTTCATCCTGCAACTCAGCCATGTATTTATTGCAGATGGTGAAAGTGACCTTCCACTTTTCCTGTCAAGAAACAGAGATGCTAATTGTTTTGAATGTTCTTCGCTCCTATCAATTTTTTCTCCGGGGGTCAGATGTATTTTTATTTCGAAGTTAAGATCAAGAAAATCGGGCTTCAATGCATCCTCGTATTTCATCTGAATAAGAAACCGGCTCATCTCGCCACTTCTTAATCCTTCAGAATTGGAATTATATATAAATGTAACATTCTCAGCTCTTTGAAGAAGCCTGTAAAAGTGGTACGCATAAATGGATTCCTGATGATTGACAGATGGAAGACTAAAAGCTTCACGTAAACTGAAAGGGATAAAAGACGAACCGGCATAAACTGCAGGTAAAATGCCTTCATTAACTGACAGAATTACCAGATTCTTAAAATCGAGAGCCCTTGTTTCAAGAATCCCCATTATCTGAATGCCGGTTAATGGTTCCCCTGAAAAAGGAACTGATTGCATTTTTAACATTCTGTCAAGAATTTTTATATAGGTATCGGTTGTAAAACTTACTTCCGGACTACTAACTATTGTTTCAAGCCTGTTTATCGACAGAACCACCCTGTATATAAACTCATTCCTGATATTGTCCTGAACGGTATTATTTGGTGACTTATTCGTATTTCTTTCATCATTTAAAGCAATCAGTGAAAGGATATCTTTAAAATAGCCGGAGAGTTCAGCCGGAGTCAAGGGTTTATTAAATATCTGCGCAAGAACTTCTGATTTTGAAAACCGCTCTGATGGAACCCTGGTAAGATTAGTTTTTACTATTTCCTTAACTAATTCATTATCTGATTCACTCAATAAACCTGACAATAATGAGTGTTTAAGGATACTTATTACATCTTTGTAACTGAAACGAACCACACCATCAGTTGTTGAAGCGTTTCTCTGAAGATCCATAAGATGCCTGATCAAAGTATAAACCAGTGTCTGCTTCAATGGATGTCCCATCGTTATATTGATATCACCCAAGTTTTCAGGGAGACTGGTCAGAACAGGCATTAAAAGGTTTTCATCTGCAAGGACAACTGCCGTATGATGAGCATTAGTTTTAGTGATATCAGGTATCTCTTCCAATAATTGTGAAACAAGTTTGACCTGGGCCACATCAGAAGAGGCATCAATGACCCGGCGACACACTTCAGGTGCTTCTTTTGAGAGCATTGTATCGTAACTCCATCCGGATGGCATATCATTGCCGAATATTTTGAGGTTTTCCCGTAGGAAAAAGCCTGCAGAGTTCAACTTACCTTCATAAATATAGGATTTATCATAGTCCCAGCAGAACCTGGCTTTACCTGCCCTTTTAAACCGGTCCATCAGTACTTTCTCACATTCGTTCAACGCATTGAATCCAATAAAATGGACCATGTCCCAGCGTTCATTCGAAGTGTAATAATTTTCAGTACTCTCAGCCAGCTCCCTGAATATCATGCCCTCATATGCCAGATTCTTCTTCCTGAGGGTGTTTCTAAAACCAGAATACAGATCTGAGAGGACAGACCAGATGCTAATGAAACCCGATTTTTCATTGGTTGGTTTATCGTGATTAAAATTTGTCCAGAATCTTCTGATTATTTCAACCTGCTCTTCTGTCAGGCCTCCAAACTGCCGGTCAATATTTTTTATATCGAGCATATTACGGAATAGTAATGATGCATCAACAAGATATTTGTCAACATCATCAAAATCGTTTAAAAGCATATCACCCCAGTAGTAAAATTCATCAAAACTTTCATGCGGCTTTTTTAAACTACAGTACACTTTATATAGCTCGAAGAGAAGTATCTCATTGCCTGCTATTTGGAGTGATGAATATGATCTGAACAACTCATTGATCGTAAGAATTGATGGTACCCATACCGGTTTTTCGATCCTGGCTGCGAGATACTTCAGAAAATATAGTCCGGCCCTTCTGTTTGGAAATACCAGGCAATGACGATTTAGAGTGTTTCCAAATTCCTTAAGAAGCGATTCAGCTATATGTTCCAGAAAGTAAGTCATTTGTTGCCTGTTGCCTGTTGCTTGTTGCTCGTTGCTCGGTGCTCGTTGCTCGTTGCTCGCTGCCTTATGCACATAACCAGCAACCAGTAACTTTTTTTTTACTTTTTACTTTTGTCTTTTGTCTTCATACAGCCGTCCTTGCCATGTATCGAGTTCTTCGAGGCGTTTTTCGATAAGGTTCACGATCTGGTCAGTTCGTTTCTTGCCCCAGCCTTCTCCAGTTAGAAAACGCGGTGGTGCTTCGCCGGTGAAACGCTCGACCACAATTTCCGGATTCAGTCTTTCAAGGAAGACGACAAAGAAATCAATATACTTCTCCAATGTAAAGAGCTCAAAATCACCCGGATTATTCTCAAATTCTATCTCCATGGGGGTTCCTTTTATTATTAGCATCTGGTGAAATTTTATAGTCTTAATCGGAAGTCTTGAGATAATATCGACCTGATTCAGCATCTCTTCGCGGGTTTCGCCGGGTAAACCAAAAATAAAATGTGCCCCTGTGGTTATTCCCAGGGCAGATGTCCTTTCCAATGCTGATACGGCATCTTCAAATGAATGTCCCCGGTTGATCCGTAAGAGTGTTTTATTATGACACGATTCAATTCCATATTCAACAGCTACATAACATCTCCCGGAAAGCTTTTTAATATATTCAAGTTTTTCATCATCGATGCAATCAGGCCTGGTTCCGATAATAAGCCCAACCACACCCGGATAACTTAATGCTTCCTCATATAGTTTTTTTAATGTCTCCAGTGAAGCATAAGTATTAGAATATGCCTGAAAATAAGCGAGATATGAAACAGCTTCATTATATCTCCATTTATGAAATTTTATTCCCTCCCCAATCTGCTCCGAGACCGATTTCGAAGGCTGGCAATATGAAGGATTAAATGCGTCATTATTACAATAAGTACACCCACCGAAGCCTTTTGATCCATCGCGGTTTGGACAGGTAAAACCGGCATCAATTGAAACCTTCTGCACCCTGGCACCGTAAATATCTCTGAAATAATTAGAATAGGCATTGAATCTTCGTTCATGCCACCATGGATAGGTTTTTATTTCTTTATTGATCGGTATCATTTAAGCAGATACAATTTTATTCTTATCAACATACCATATAAAGGCATCAATTTCTTTATAACCCATATCTAAAAGAAGATTGCGGTACTGGTCAACCTGGTCAGTATAATGGGAATTCTCTTCACCGAACTTGAAATCGATTATTGTTGTTTTTCCATTTTTAAAAATCACCCTATCGGGTCGGCGTGTAACGCCAGTCGGAAGAAGAATTCCTGCTTCCGTCAATACTTCATTATCAGGCATAAACCAATCTGCGACCTGAGGTATACTTATCATGTTGTTAACTTTTTTTTCAATGTCATCTGATTCTTCATCTGCCAATTTGCCTTCCAGGACGAGTTTTCTGACAGCCATAGAAATATCGGTAGGGGTATTTATGCCTTCAAAAACCTCGTGCATTAGTTTACCGTAGTTAATTTTTTTTCTTATAGTCTGGCTATCAGATGAAAAATAATTTTCTCCATGTAGCTTAAGCTTAAGTGATTCCATAGTCTGACTGACAATGTATCTTGAAGAGATAAGATTCTTTTTATTTGTTGTATCACTTTTGTTTTCAGGTATCTCCCCATATTCGAACACCCGGTTCCCGACATTATAGTGACTTCTAAGGGTAAAACCTTGTCCTTCCTGAAGTTCAGGGATCAAAGTCAAGGCATTCTTTAGTACCCCTGCAATTGTATTTTCAGATCTGGGATTATCAACTGAAAACCCGTATAAGACGTCTTTTGCCCTGGTAAGTGCAACATATAAAAGGTTAATATTATCAAGATAAACCGAATATTTTTCTTCTTTGTAATAGTCAGCAAATATTGTATTAGTCAGATCTTTACTATATTTCACAGGGACAATGCCAAGGTCATTGAACGGCGGAGTGTCAGGCTTTACCCATAAAACCGGTTGTTTAGACGGCATATGATCAAGGTTCCATGAAAGAAAAGGTAAAATGACCACTTTGAATTCGAGACCTTTCGACTTATGGATGGTCAGAATTCTTATAGCATCCTGATTACCTGGCAAAACTACAGATTTCTTTTTCCCGCTCTCTGCCCACCAATCGAGGAATGTTTGAATATCAGCATTTTTGCTGCCGGTAAAACTTACAATGTAATCCTGGAAAGTGTTCAGGAAGGGGACATTCCATGAATAATCGCCCAGACGGAAAAACTTTATGATACTCTCAGTTGCTTCAAACAATGGCATTTGCCTTATCTGTTCCAGAAAATCTTCATAGCCATCCGGAAAATAAGCCTGTGAACCTTCAATTAATTTATCACTTTGAATAGATACCTTCTCAGCTTCTTCGTCACCGGTTGACATCAGAAAAAACCGTAACATAATTGCCCTGCTGATATAATCCTGTGGATCATTAACCACTGTGATTACACTAACCATAAAAATAATTACAGGTGAATTCGATAGCAATAGTGAATCGTTTGAGACTGCATTAAAATTATATATCTCCTTTTTTTCTGAAGAATAATTATTATTATAATTGATCAATGTATTAAGAACCTGTCCTCCCTCCTTCCCATCTCTCACAATTATGCCAATATCAGAAGCTTTATAACCCTTGTCCTGTAATGATTCAATGACAACCGGAATGCGTTCAAGTACAGTTTCCTTCCATTCCTGTTCATCATCAGTTACAATGAACTCCAGTCTTACAAACCCACCATCATTTTTACAAGGATCAGCCTGAATAGCTTCAGAGTAGAGCTTCTTAAAACTTACAGGAAGCAATTCATCTGACAGCGATTTGTCAACCTGATCAGGAATTATCGTAAACAAGGTATTATTAAACCTTATGATGTTTGAACGGCTTCTCCAATTTGTTGTTAATGGTTCGCTGAAAATTCTTTTGTTATCAACCATGCTTACCAGATATTTTCCGAGGATTCGCCAGTCACTGTTCCTCCAACGGTAAATCGATTGTTTAACATCACCGACAACAAGATTATCGTAACCTTCTGCCATACTGTTATCAATCAATGGCTTGAAATTATTCCACTGTATTATAGATGTATCCTGGAACTCATCTATCATGAAATTTTCGTACCTGTTTCCTACCTTTTCATAAATAAAAGGAGACTGATCTTCCCTCATAATCAGGTTAAGCACTTCACCTGCGTCCGAGAGAAGAAAACTGTTTTCAGATGTGGTAATCAGATGAACGTGATGCAAAACATCAGATAAAATTCCAAGTGCATAAATGTATGAGAGGATACTTTCTGAACTCTTATAAAAAATTAAATTTTCATCATAATAATGAATTGCATCACGGAGTGTTTGATCCAATCCACTGCTGATTGCTGTCTGCAGTTGTGGTGATATAGTACCAGTAGACCACCTTGGTGGCTCATTAATAATTTCACGGACCCAACCATTGGGTTCCTTTACATTTCCTGAAACCATGGATCTTATGAACCCTGGTATTCCCTGTCCCTTTCTGTAAAATAAATCGTCGGATAAATCAAATTTTGAAAAAATTTCATCGGCTCTTTTTCCAAAGTCGATTACTTTTTTCTCAAATGAATGAGATATTGATTTGATCTTCTCTATATACTCAATAAGGAATTTTTTATTTTCAAGCTTTGATCGCTCTTCAAAGGAAAGAATCTTGAATTTTTCTTTGAATAACTCTTCTGCCAGTCTGATTATCCCGTCTTTAAGATTCCAGCTCTTTTCCTCTTCAATGTTCGATTTTGCATATTTAATCAGCCAGTCTTTAAGCTGAGTATCAACTGCAGCGGATGCAATCATCTCATCAACTGCAGCGGAGAGAATTGTACTATGATCCAGTTCAATACTAAATCCGGAATGAAGCCCTACTTCCCTGGCAAAAGCACGAAGTACTTTCTGGAAAAAACTATCAATTGTTGAAACAGAAAATCTTGAGAAGTCATGCAGAATTGAATTTAATATCTCTTTTGACTCCTTCCTGATCCAATCTTCTGTTTTGCCGGTGGCTTTAACTAACCCAGCCAAATAATCAGATTCTTCACCAACAGCGAGTTTATGAAGATGATCAAGTATCCTTGACTTCATTTCTGCAGTCGCTTTATTAGTAAAAGTCACTGCCAGAATCTTCCTGTAATTATATCTCGATCTGAAGAGGTTCTCGAGATAAATAGCTGTCAGCATATAAGTTTTGCCCGATCCGGCTGAAGCGCTGTATATGGTAAGAGTGCCTTGTCCCATGGTGGTCTAAAGTTATCGCTTTTTATATAACTTTGCAGCGTGAATAAAAAAGTAGTTATCGGATTATCCGGAGGGGTTGACTCAAGCGTTGCTGCATGGGTTCTGAAGGAACAAGGTTATGATGTTATTGGTCTGTTTATGAAAAACTGGCACGATACAACAGGCCTTCTTCAGAGTGATTGTCATTGGGAAGATGACCTGATGTTTGCCGAAATGGTAGCAAAAAAGCTAAAAATTCCTTTTCATCAGGTAGATCTGAGCAGTGAATATCGCCATAGAGTTGTTGATTATATGTTTGGTGAATATGCTAAGGGTCGTACTCCTAACCCTGACGTGCTATGCAACAGGGAAATAAAGTTTGATTCTTTTGCTGTGGAAGCGCGAAAGTTACACGGCGATTTCGTAGCTACTGGTCACTATTGCAGAAAAGAAGAAAAACTATCCGGCAACAAAACTATTTACAGGCTTCTGGCAGGCAAAGACAATAATAAAGACCAGAGTTATTTTCTATGCCAGCTAAATCAGGAACAACTTGCAACGGCACTTTTCCCGATTGGCAATCTTACAAAACCTGAGGTGCGTGAAATCGCTAATAAACTTGAACTTGCAACAGCTCTACGGAAAGATTCACAGGGAATTTGTTTTGTCGGGAAGGTTCATCTGCCGACTTTTCTGCAGCAGAAACTGGAGGCGAAGAAGGGAAATATAATAGAAATAATTGATATAAAGTTGTATAAGGAAATAGCTGAAGGCATGCCTGATAAATCAGTAACAGACAATTTACTTTCAGAATTAACAGAACCCTATAAATATGAGCTATCGTCAGGGCATATTATAGGAACTCATAACGGGGCACATTTTTTTACAATTGGTCAGAGGAAAGGGATGAATGTCGGTGGTCATAAAGAGGCACTGTTTGTCATTGGAATTGACGTGGAGAAAAACATAGTTTTTGTTGGTGAAGGTCAGACCCATCCGGGATTGAATCGCAAAGGGCTGTTCATTAGAAAAGACGAGATACACTGGATCAGAATTGATATAAGAATGGAAGTAGGCGAATGTCGCGATTATATGGTGAGAATAAGATATCGTCAGCCACTGCAGGCAGCACGGTTATATTGTCGGGAGAAAGGTATATATATCATATTTGATAAAACCCAGCGGGGTATTGCTCCGGGGCAGTTTGCGGCATGGTACGATTGTGACGAAGTGATTGGATCAGGTGTTATAGACAAGTGAGGTCGTTTAGCGTTGAGCGTTTTACATTTTTTATTGTTCAGCGTTTAGCATTTTGTGTGGTGGTTAAGGTCTCTGAATCATTCTTCTTCTGAAAACTAACCACAAAAACCCCTGCAAAGATCAGTAAGGCAGAGGCAATCATAACAAGATCAATATGATCCTGCCCCATCAGTGTTGCAAGATATGCTGCAATTATTGGCTGAATATAAGTGTATGTGCTGACAATAGTCGGACTAAGTCGTCGCAAACCAAATGAAATGAGAAGATAACCCAGGTAGGTAGCACCGACTATTACAAAACCAATTTGGAGCCATGCGATTAAAGGAATGGACGACCAATCCATTGTACTCCACTGGTGATAACCTGCAGGGATATTAGTCAGCATCCCGAATAAAAAGGTCCATTTCATCACTGTAACCGGATGATACTTTTCCAGCATCCTTTTAATAATTACCGTATAAAATGCCCAGCTTATGGTATTAACCATAGAAAAAATATCTCCTAAAAAAGTTGAGCTTCCAAGATCAGGAACGCCATTCTGTAATATCAACAAAAGTACACCTGAAAGACCTATGGCAAGTCCGGTTCCTTTCAGAAATGTAATTCTTTCTTTGAGTATCAGGGCTGCAAAGACAAATGCAAATATCGGGTTTGTTGAGAGTATTATGGAAGAGTTTACAGGTGTCGTCATATCAAGTCCTACCAGGAAAAGAGTCTGGTTTATAACTACCCCAAAAAAGGAACAGCCGAAAAGAAATATTAAATCTTTCCTGTTCACAGGTTCTTTCGGTATAAACAGACTGGTGATCCAGAACAATGCGGCTGCTGAGATACTCCTGACTGAAACCAGGGCGAACGGTTTAATATGATCCGGCATTACCGCCTTAGCTATGGAGTAGTTAAGTCCATAGATAATATTGGCTGCCAGTAGAGATAGATGCGCCCAGGTTTTTACACGGCTCTTATGCATAGTCAGAATTTGAGTCGCAAAAGTATAAAAAGCTAAAAGACTTTCAAATAATCAATGAACAGACTCTTAGTTGTATGTCACAGATATTACAATTAACAGGAAGAAATAGGAATCAGGCATCAGGCAATAGGATGAATAGGTTGACTGCATGACTGTATGACAATCAGACATTAAGACAGTCTGTTTTTATAATCTTCGTAACCAAACTCCCTTATCAATCTGAATTGGCCATCGCTAGTCCATATGCCAATAGAAGGATGATGTACTCCATTAAATGTTGTTGTCTTAACCATCGTATAGTGGATCATATCCAGAAATATAATCTTGTTTCCTGGGACGAGTTCCTTTTCGAAAGACCAATCACCCATAGCATCTCCGGATAAACATGAGTTACCGCCAATTCTGTAAGTTGGTTTTCCCGGAACCGGGTCGGTTGCGCCCCATATCTTTGGTTTATAAGGCATCTCAAGACAATCGGGCATGTGCGCAGTGAAGGAGACATCAAGAATAGCAGTTTTAATTCCCTGGTTTTCCACGATATCCTCAACTGTAGCGACCAGTTCACCTGAATCCCAGGCAAAAGCGCTCCCTGGTTCTAGTATCAGATGAAGACCTGATTTCTCACGGAATTGTTTAAGAATTCTAATCAGATGATCTGTATCATAGTCATTTCTTGTTATAAGATGCCCGCCACCCATATTGATCCATTTCAACTTAGAAAAATATTTCCCAAATTTAGCTTCGACTATGCTAAGTACCTTTTCAAGAGCGTAAGAGTCTGATTCAAAAAGTACATGGAAATGAAGACCTTCAATTCCTTCAGGCAGACCATCCTTCAGATCCTCAGCAATTATTCCGAGTCTGGATCCCGGAGAACAAGGATTGTACAACCCGTGACTTACCTCTGAGAACTCAGGATTTATTCTTAATCCTGCTGAAATTTTCTTCGAATAATTTTGTAATCCAGACGAGTACTTTCTGAATTGGGCTAATGAATTAAAGGTGATGTGAGAACTATACCCAATAAGCGAACTAAACTCACTCATCTTATATACAGGAGAATATGTATGCGCCGGAGATCCTATCTCCTCAAAACACAAACGAGCTTCATCAAGTGAACTAGTTGCGGCTCCTGAAATATATTCCCTCAGAATCGGGAAAACTCCCCACATTGCAAATCCTTTAAATGCCAGAATTATTTCAGCACCCGATTCATCAGAAACGTGTTTAATAAGAGAGAGATTCTTACGGAATCGTTCCTCATCAATTACGTAACATGGAGATGGTATTTTATTATAGTCTACAGCCAATTTGATAGTTTTATGGTAAAGGGCATAACGGTGCAAAGGCGTAACGGCGTAAAGGCCAAAAAAGTGAATGTGTTTTTCTTTTTTTTGCCATTGAGCCGTTATTAAAGTTCCAGATCCACATCATGCAGCTCCACCCACGGCAAACCGAGCCGGTTCAATTCAGCCATAAACGGATCAGGATCAAACTCTTCAACATTAAATACACCCGGCTTTTTCCATATTCCTTTCAGATACATCATAGCCCCTATTGCAGCCGGCACTCCGGTTGTATAGCTTACTCCCTGTGCTCCAGTTTCGGCATAAGCTGCTTCATGACTACAATTATTATAAACATAGTATGTTTTTTCTTCCCTGTCTTTTATTCCCCTTATACGACATCCGATCGATGTCTGACCTTTATAGTTTTGTCCAAGTTCTCCGGGATCAGGAAGTACAGCTTTCAGGAACTGAATTGGGATTATCTCCCTCCCATCAAACATTATAGGTTCAATTCCTGCCATACCAATATTTTGAATTACACGCAGATGGGTAAGATATTCTTGTCCAAATGTCATCCAGAACCTTGCCCTTTTAAGAGTCGGATAATTTTTAACGAGAGATTCCAGTTCCTCATGATAAATAAGATACGATTCTTTCGGACCTATCTCAGGATAGTTTAACGGCTTATGAATTTCATGAGGCTTAGTCATGATCCATTTACCGTTCTCCCAGTATTTTCCTTTTTGCGTTACTTCCCGGATATTGATTTCAGGATTGAAATTAGTAGCGAAAGGTTTACCATGATCACCTGCATTACAATCAACTATGTCAAGATAATGCATCTCATCAAAATGATGTTTGGCAGCATAGGCGGTGTAAATTGAAGTGACACCGGGATCGAAACCACAACCCAGAATTGCAGTGATACCGGCTTTCTTAAATCTGTCGATATATGCCCACTGCCAGCTGTATGCATATTTTGCTTCTTCCAGTGGCTCATAGTTAGCCGTATCAAGATACGCAACACCAGTCTCAAGACAGGCATCCATTATATGCAGATCCTGGTATGGTAAAGCAACATTTACAACAATATCAGGTTTAAATGACCTTATGAGTTTTACCAATTGCGGGACGTTATCAGCATCAACCTGAGCAGTTTTAATCTGGCTTTTCCCAATTTTTTCAGCAATAGCATCACATTTGGATTTTGTCCGGCTGGCTAACATAATTTCTGTAAAAACCTGTGGCAGAGATGCCATTTTATGAACAACAACTTTACCGACTCCACCGGCACCGATTACTAAAACTTTTCCCATACATCAAACATTATCAACTTAACTGATCCAAATATAAGATATTAAAATGACCAATCAATGGACTTATATCATTCAAAACGATATTGACATGATGAAGACAGAGGAGAAACAGAACAAGACTAATTCTGATTATATTTGTATCTCCAAAATACTTTGACCTTTGTATGAAGCTGATCAATCCTTTGCTGATTATCCGGATATTAAGTACTATCCTTCTGATAGAAACAATATCGTATCTTTTCTGTTTGCCTGTGGTTTTTATCTATAAGGAATCTCCTGATCCTTTCTTATGGTCAGCAGCAATAACTATCTTCTTCTCGGTAATATTTTATTTCATTTCAAGAGAAGCTGATTCACACAAATTCAGCAACAGAGATGGATTTCTGGCAGTTACCTTGTCGTGGGTCATTTTTTCATTATTAGGAACTTTGCCATATCTGATAAGCGGTACGATCCCTTCATTTATTGATGCATTCTTTGAATCCACATCAGGATTTTCAACAACTGGTTCCTCTATCCTGAAAAATGTAGAGATACTGCCCTATTCAATTCTTTTCTGGCGGAGCTTAACCCACTGGATTGGCGGAATAGGGATAATAGTTATACTGATAATTATCCTACCATCTATAAGGGCAACCGGTTACCAGTTATTCAGTCTTGAGTCATCCATGAAAGAGAAGATTCATCCAAAAACCAAGGCTATCGTCTTCAGGGTCTTATTTATCTATCTCGGACTAACTCTTGCCGAAATATTGCTTCTTAATATTGGCGAAATGAATCTTTTTGATAGTATTTGTCACTCCTTTGGTACAGTTGCTACCGGTGGTTTTTCGACAAAGAATAACAGCCTGGCGTATTATTCATCTTACAGCCAATATATCGTAATGATATTTATGTTCCTTGCAGGTACCAGCCAGGTTATTTACTATTATATTGTGAAGTTTAACTTCAAAAAAGTCAGGCAGAATGAAGAATTGTGGTTCTATATTGCTGTGGCTTTGATTGCGGGAACGATTGCTACTATAATTCTGCACGTAAATTCGACAAGAACATTTGAGGAGTCATTCAGGGAAGGATTTTTCCAGGTTATTTCAATAATTACCTGTACAGGATTTACTTCAACTGATTATTTACTCTGGCCGGGAGCAGCACTTCTCCTTATCTTTCTATTAATGTTTTCCGGTGCAAGTACTGGTTCTACCGGAGGTGGAATAAGGATGGCCAGACATTTAATTGTTCTTAAAAATATTAAAAATATTTTTGTTAAACTCAATCACCCCAAATCTATTTCTTTCATAAAACTGAATGGCAAAAGTGTAACTGAAAATACCAATATTTCCATACTTTCGTTTGTAGTTTTGTACCTTTTCCTCTTTGTAATTGGAACAATTATAATAGTCATAACTGGTGTTGATCCGATCACTGCATCCAGTTCAGCAGCCACATGTATGGCAGGAATCGGTCCTGGTCTCGGTAGTGTAGGACCTATGAGCAATTTTTCCGGGTTACCAGAGTTAAGCAAGGTTGTTCTAAGTCTTTTAATGATTATCGGAAGACTTGAGATTATTACTATGTTCACGATCTTCACACGTACTTTCTGGAAGCTTTAAGTAATTTTCTCACATAATCAAGGCTCTCAGGTGTTCCCATATCTATCCAATAGCCTTCATCATGTTTTAAAGTATAAATATTGTGTTCTTTGGCCAGTTTAAGATACAGATTGACCATTGAATAAATACCTTCATTCATGTATTTAAAGATCTCCGGTTCAACAATATGAATACTAGAAAAAGCTATTTCAGATAGCCCTTCTGCTGTGGCACCTGCAAGTATCTCTTCTCCCGTAGAAGTATTCCGCCATCCACGAAGCTGACCATTTTTATCGACAAGCAAAAATCTTTTTCCCGGACGATGTCTTACTACCAGTGTTGCCAGACCTCTCTTTTCAAGATGTAAAGCGTAGAGATCGGAAAGATCAAAATCAGATATAATATCTACATTATAGAGAAGGAATGGATCTTTTCCAAAAAAGTCCCGAGCTTTATAGAGTCCTCCTCCGTTTTCGAGGAGCTTCTCTCTCTCATCTGAAACAGAGATTCTGAAACCTTTTTTATTAAGTCTTTTTACCTCATCTTCAACCAAATCAGCAAAATGGTGCACATTTATGATTATGTCATCAAATCCATATGCAGAACATTTCTCAACAGCCAGCTGAAGAGCAGTTTTCCCATTGATATCAACCAGAGCCTTTGGAATACTTTCTGTTATATTCCCAAGTCGTTTACCTAATCCCGCAGCGAATATCATTGCTTTCATATTCTCTTTTGTCTTTCAATCAACTGACTTTCCTTTCTCTAATTCCTTATAAATCTGAACATCGGGCACTAATCTGACAGTCTGAAATAGCTCAAGAAGTGATACAGGAAGTTGTTCTGAATCAATTAATTGTATCAGGAGTTTTACTGCAGGAACTATACTTCCTGTAAATGTTGGTTTCTTCTCATACAGTCCCCTGAATCCGAATGCACCCAGTGCCTGCATAAGCCTGATCATACTAAAACCTGCATAATATCCCCTGAATTCCGTATTACTCTCTCCTGATACTGAACAGAAATTATTTATATGATAGTCAAGAAGCATCCCGCGCGATTTTTCCGGGATATGGGCTTTAGCATCATACAACAGGGAGGCGACATCGTACTGAGGGGCACCTTTTCTGCCACCCTGATAATCAATGAACCATGGTTCTCCCCCTACCAGCATTACATTTGCCGACTGAAAATCCCTGTAAAGGAAATAGTCCTGCCGCGTTTCAAGAAGAAAATCAGCGAGTAAATTAAAATCATGTTCCAACCTCCGTTCATTAAAAGGAACTGCGACAAGCTTAAGAAACATGTATTTAAAATAATTCATATCCCACATCATTGATTGTCTGTCGAAGCTTTTGTGGGGATAACAGAGATCCAGATTCAGTCCGTCTATCCCTTTTATCTGGAAATGAATCAGTTTGTCAAGAATTTTACGATACATATCCTCGGCTTCAGTATCAAAACCAGCACCTGCATTTTTTTGCTGCAGCCATGTAAACAGATTTATATCACCAAGATCCTTAAGAAAATAGGTGAATTTCTCAGGCAAATATCCGAAGATCTCCGGTACAGGAAGTCTTTTTGAAATAAAATGTTTTGTAAAACCTATGAAAGCTTCATTTTCTTCAGTGTTTGGATTATGTGCTCCTATTACACTTCTTCCTCCTGCAGTAATTCTAAAATATTTTCTGTCGGAGCCGGATTGTGGTAAGGCTGTTATCTTTATATCAGATTTCCCAAATAATATTTTGTATCCATCTGATACAATGTCAATTTCACTCATTAACTTTCTTTTATCTTTTGTCTTTACAATCTGATCATAATCTTCTTCCTGTAAAGGATCAACACTACGCCCCAGATAAGCAACATCTGAATAAATGCAAACATCAGGCTTCCATTAAGATTACCTGCGATTGGTACACAGATCTTAGAATATAACCAATCATAAAGATTTATTGTATTACCGCCCGAGGATATTTTAATAATCAACATTAGCCTGGTCCAGATTCCTGAAAGAAAATAGGCAAAAATAGCATTTGTACCAAATACCATGAAAAATGTTCCCCAGGTCTGGAATTTAAATACATCGGCTATCAGGTAGATAATTGCAAGAACACCCATGGCAATGCCTGCTGAATAGAGTACATATGAACTTGTCCATAAAGGCTTATTTATTGGGAAGATCATGTTCCATAAATAACCGAGTCCTGCAGCTGCAACACCAAACAATAGAAGTTTAAGTACAGTCTTTCCGCTGGCAGAGCCTTTTCCAAGCATTCCTCCTATAAAATAACCTATAACAACTGTACCGATTGCAGGTAAAGTACTTAATAATCCTTCAGGTTCAAAAGGAATTCCAAATCCTTTATAAAGATGGTTCTTGCCAAGAATACCAAGGTCCGCTTTAAGCACAAAGTTCCCTCCCAGACTATAAGGATCAGCACCGCCGAAAAATACCAGTAAGCCCCAGTAAAGCAGCAATATAACTGCAACTACAATCCACAGGTATTCCCGTCTGACTGACAGACAGATAATTGCACCCAGTCCATATGCAAGTGCAATTCGTTGCAGAACACCCATTATTCTTAGAGTGGAATAATCTCTGCCAAAGTATGGAAAGATATTAAGGAACAGGCCGATAGCAAAAATAGCCGCCATTCGCCTGAAAATTCTGAACAGGGAACTTCCATTGAATTCGCCTCCGTATTTTTTAAGAGAGTACCAGGTTGACATTCCAACAATGAAAAGGAAGAACGGGAAAACAAGATCTGTCGGCGTACACCCGTTCCATTTTGAATGTTCCAAAGGAGAATAAACATATTGCCAGCTCCCGGGAGTATTGACTATTATCATAAATGCTAATGTCAAACCCCTGAAAATATCGAGAGAGACTAACCTGCCACTACTTTTTGCCATAAATGAAGCCAGATAATATTTGGTAAAAATAATAATTAAAGCCGATAATAATTGTTTCCCGCTGATATCGCAGATTTTCGCAGATTTAAGATAAATATCTGCGCTTATCTGCGTAATCTGCGGGAAAAGTACTCTTATTTTCATCTATAAAAATGTTACTTTTGAGATGATTCAATATTCCATATTTTCTATTCATTCGCTTTTAAAATACACATCAACATGAATTTAATAAAATCAACAAAGTCTTTTATTCTGGTTTCAATTGCATTATTATCAGTAAATAAAATTTCCGGGCAACAGTCCGATCCTCCTTTCTTAAAATACATGAACCATCCATGGGTAGATTCGGTCATGAAGACCCTTACAATTGACCAGCAGATTGCTCAATGCATCTGGATCGCAGGTTATTCCAACAGGGATGTTTCTCATGAAGTTGAAGTAAGTGATATCATTAGAAAATATGGAGTCGGTGGTATTGTTTTTTTCCAGGGAACAGCTGCAAAACAGGCAGAACTAACCAATTATTACCAGAAGATTTCAAAAGTACCACTACTCATATCCCTTGATGCCGAATGGGGAGTCGGTATGAGGATTGAAAATGTTGATAAGTTTCCTTATCAGATGACACTGGGCGCAATAAAGAATGATTCACTCATATATCAGTTTGGCAAAGCAGTCGCATTGCAGTTCAAACGACTCGGAATTCAGGTCAACTTCGCTCCTGTCCTCGATATTAATGTTAACGCTCAAAACCCTGTTATAAACTACAGATCATTTGGTGAAAACAGGGAAAAGGTTACAGAGAAAAGCATAATGTACATGAAAGGAATGCAGGATAATGGAATTTTAGCGACAGGAAAACATTTTCCGGGCCATGGTGATACAAATGTTGATTCACACCTTGACTTACCATTGATAACTCACTCCCGGGCAAGATTAGATAGTGTTGAACTATACCCCTTCCGAAAACTGATCGGAGAAGGAATTGGAAGTATAATGGTTGCGCACCTTAATCTGCCATCGCTCGACACAACAACTGGTCTTCCCTCTACCCTTTCTCATGTAATTATTAATGATCTTCTGAAAAATGAGCTGGGATTCAGAGGATTAGTGGTTACCGATGCAATGATTATGAAGGCGGTGACAAAATATTTCAAGCCCGGAGAGGCTGATGCCAAAGCTCTTGAAGCCGGAAACGATGTAGCCGAGTTTGTTACGGATGTTGAAGCTACAATCAGGGAAACAAAGAACTATATCTTCCAGAAAAAACTTACTACTGACGATATAGCCCTGAAGTGCAGGAAATTGCTTGCACTCAAATACTGGTCGGGTCTAAATAAACCACTTATTATAAACAAAGATAACATTGACCAGGAGTTATCTCCGATGATTTCCAAAGCATTAATTCGCGAACTATATGCAAATGCTTTAACTGTTCTGAACAATAATCAGAATATCATTCCGGTCAAAAATCTGGAGAATATAAAGATTGCTACAATTGCAATTAACAGAAACAATCTCTCATCGTTTCAGAAAAGAATTTCAGAATATTATCCTCCTGATCACTTTTTCATTGATCCTTCAGATACTGCCGCATCTCGTATCCTTTTAAAAAAACTTTCAGGGTACGATTTGGTAATTGCCGGAGTTTTTGATCTGGATCAAAGACCTAATATGGGATTCGGAATAAAACCGACTCTGAGTGCTTTCCTTGAAAAACTGATTTCAAATAATAAAACAATTATAACCTGGTTTGGTAACCCTTACGGAATTGATAAAGTAAAAACTCTTCAGAATGCAAACGGGCTCATCCTGGCATATCAGGAGAATGAATACACAGAGGATCTTTCAGCCCAGCTCATTTTCGGAGGCATCGGTGCAAAAGGTATCCTTCCTGTTACAATAAATAATAAATGGCCTGCAGATTATGGGATTATGACTCCGGGTAATTTAAGACTGCAATATGGGATCCCGGAGAGCGTAGGCATGTCGTCAGAAATCCTAAATACTAAAATAGATTCTATCGTAAATGCCGGCCTTAAAGCAAAAGCATACCCGGGCTGTGTAGTTATGGCTGCCAGAAAAGGAGTTGTTGTATTTCAGAAAACCTATGGTTATCAGACATATGACGACCGGACAGCTGTAAGGGAAGATGATCTGTACGATCTGGCATCAGTTACTAAGATTTCTTCAACACTGGCCGGATTAATGCTCCTCAACACTGAAGGAAAGTTCTCACCTGATAAGACTTTGGGCTTTTATCTCCCCGATTTCAAAAAAACCAACAAGGGGAATATTGGTATGAGAGATTTCCTGACTCATCAGGCCGGGTTAACCCCTTTTATACCATTCTGGAAAGAAACAATTAAAAAAAATGGAAAGTTCCGACCTCGTACCTTTAGTTATAAATATGAAAAAAAATATCCTCTTGAGGTGGCTCAGGGTCTTTATATCAATAAGAATTACAGGAAGAAGATGTTTAATGAGATAAAGAAGAGCCCTCTTGGTGAAAAAAAATATGTCTATTCAGATCTTACGTTCATTATTGCTCCTGAAATAATTGAAAGATTAACAGGACAGAAATGGTACGATTTTGTGACAGACAGCATTTATAAGAAAATCGGTGCCGTTGAAATGGGATTTAATCCTTATAAAAGATTTCCGATGAGCAGGATCGTCCCAACAGAATATGATTCTCTTTTCAGAAAACAGCTTTTACAAGGAACTGTTCATGATGAAGGCGCCGCCATGTTAGGTGGAATATCAGGTCATGCAGGCTTATTTTCAAATGCCAATGATCTGATGAAGCTGATGGAGCTCTACCGGAGGATGGGGGAATACGGCGGGCAACAACTCATAGGCAGGAATGTGATGGAAGAATACACCAGAGTGCAATTTCCGGAGAATAATAACCGCCGTGGACTGGGATTTGATAAACCTCTTCTGAATAATTCCCAGCTCTCACAAAAAGATTCATATCCCTCAAAAAGCGCATCACCGGCAAGTTTTGGCCATTCAGGCTATACCGGAACTTTTGTCTGGGTAGATCCTGTGTCTGAAATTTCCTATGTATTCCTCTGTAACAGAGTATATCCAACAAGAAGAAACGAAGAGTTATATAATATGAATATAAGATCGGAGATACTGCAGGCGATTTATGATTCGATAAAAAAATCTAATTAGTTTCGTGAGTCGTGCGTCGTGTGCCTTAAGTCGTATGTCGTGATTCGTGTGCCGTATGTCAATTTCTTAATTTCATTTCTCAATCATAGAAACATTCTTTTCAAAATCGAAAAAGGTCTTTCGCATTACATCCGATAACAGAAGTTTATAATTAATAAATGAATCAAGTCGTGATAAATAGGCATTGTTTAATCTTTCACGTTCCAGTGCCATTGCCTGACTGTCAATATCGCCATTGGCATATCGCTGACGTGATATTTCGAAGCTTTTTTCTGCAACGATAACGTTTTTCTCAAGAAGTTGTAATCGCCTCAGGCTGCTTTGCAACTGACTTACTGTTGTGCGGATATCCCGTTCTATTGAGACTTTCTCTGCATCCAGCTGGATTTTGTTTTGTGTCAGAGTTGCCTGAGCACTGTGCACCTTAGCCTTGTTCTCCCCCCAATCTATTATTGGAATATTCACGGTGAGACCGACTCCAAAACTCCCGCGCCTGTTAATAAGATTCTGCCAGGTATTATCTATCGAGCTCTCTATCGGGATTGCCAATTGGCTCTTATCAACGCCAATAAAGTTATAATTCAACAATATATTTCCGTTAATCCTTCCATCAGCCTGGGTCTTCTTTATTTCCATCTCTGACAATTCAATCTGAATTTCGTTTTCTTTAAGTTCAAGACGGTTTTCCAGAGCCAGTGCAACAGCCTTTTCAACATCCACATTTACCTTGTTATAACCTAAGTCGCTTTTAATTACAACACTGTCGTTCAGGTTTATGCCTAATCTCTCTTTAAAAAGAGCGTTTTGTGCAACATAATCTACTTTTGCAATGTCGTAATTATTTATAGCTTCGCTTAAATCAACTTCCATCTGGAGAGCCTCAACTTCACGGATTAATCCTGCTTTAAATTTGTTCTGAGCAATATTGTAAGCTTCCTGTTGTTTATTAAAACTCATCTCGGCAATGTTCATCCTTTCATGAAAAGATAAAAGGGTAAAGAAAGTCTGACTTATGTCGTAAACCAGGTCAAGCTCTGCTCTTTTTAATTGCTTCAACGAAAGGTCATATGCAAGTTTTGCCTGTTTATACCCCAACTGTAACTTATTATAACCAAAGAAAGCTGCAATAGGCTGTTGCAGTCCGATACTGGAAGAAATCTGTGCATTCCGGTCATGAGCATAGTAATCAGCAAAACTTTGAATTCCGGAAGTAATATACAGAAAACCATCAGTAGGCAACGGCTGGTTGATTGTCAGAGTGCTGCTTAACTGGTTCTGACGTACCGGGTAAAAACTAATCCCGGCACTATCCTGAAACTGATTTACTGTTTCAGTGTATTGTGGTATTATAAGGTCCATATTCACATGGGTTTTGAAACTGCTTGTAACAGCTTTAAGATCGAAGGATGCTTTCTTCAGACTTTGCTGCAATATGAGCATGGTTTTACTTCTCTCTTTGGCTAATTCGATACTCGATTCCAGATCAAGATTGTAAATCTGTTGCGCCCAAATAACCGTTGCTGTAAAAAATGAGAATAATAAAATTGAAATTGATTTTTGTAAGAAATTCATCTGAATATCTTTTATTGATGGTTAATAGATTTCTGGTTCCTGCATCATATGCTCTATTCATGACGGATTGACTCAATTGGCTTAAGGTTTGCAGCATTTTTTGCTGGAAGGTATCCGAATGTGATACCCACAAGTACCGAAAAGCCAAAGGCAATGATTATTGAATAAAAGGTGATGCTAGTTTTGACATCTGTGGCAAGTGATATTCCGAGCGACAGAGAAATTCCCAGGATTACTCCTATAATACCTCCTGAAATGCTCAGAACAACAGCTTCAGTTATAAACTGGCTCATAATATCCGACTTCCGGCCACCAATTGCCCTGCGGATGCCTATCTCATTCGTCCTTTCTAAAACCGAAGCAAGCATTATATTCATAATACCTATACCACCAACTATCAGAGAAATAGCTGCAATCGATGCCAGCAGTAGGTTATAGATCCTTCGCTCCTTTTCCTCCTGTTTTAATAATTCATAAGGAACAATTATGCTGAAATCGTCGTTGCTGAAATGCCGCCGCATCAGTATGCTTCTGATAACTGCAGCTGACTCCACGAGCCGGTCAGATTTATCAAGCTTGACAGTAAGCTGTTTTACCTCACTGGAGAACTGATTATCCCTGGGGATTCGCTTGCTGAAGGTTGACAAAGGAATATAAACATCATTGTTCAGGTCGCGTGCAGCCAGTTCGCCTACTGTTTCGGTAAAAAGTGCTTTGTTTTGCATTACGCCAATAACTTCAAACCACTGATCACCTAATTTTACATTTTGTGAAATCGGATTATCATATCCAAAAAGTGATCGGGCAATAGCAGATCCAAGAATACAAACTTTAAGCTGCCGCTGATAATGATCTTCAGTTAAAAACTGACCTTTATCAGTCTGATAATTAAGTATTTTCAGGATTGATGGTGTTATTCCAATGACTGTGGCTTTAGATGATTTATCAGCATATTTTGCGTCCATTTTTGCCTCAGCCTGAGGAGCAACATCTGAAACGCCGGGAACAATGTCACGAATTACTTCGGCGTCCTTTAATGACAGCCCCTGTGAAAATTTCATTCTCACCGCTTCAAGCTCAGGATCGGTCAAATCTTTATCACGAACAATAATATTGTTTATACCAAGATCCTTGTATTTTGAGATGGCTTGTTTTTTAGCTCCTTCCCCGATAGAAACCATTGCGATAACTGATGCAGTACCAAAAATGATCCCAAGCATTGTAAGAAAAGAACGGAATTTATGGTCTATCAAGCCTATCCGGGCAATGTTTAAATTTTCTGCATAATGCATAACTTAAAGATTTTTTGAATTTAAGACATCATTAAAAGGTATAAGTCTTTGACCGGGTTTCACTTCACCTGTTATGATGGTATGATTAATATTTGCGGCACCAGCCTGCACTTCAACCTTACGTACTGACCTACCTCTTTTAAGAAAGATATAAGAGTGTCCTGGTTCTTTCAACAGGCAATTATTAGGTACAAACATATTTTTCTCTGATTCATAAAGAATATACTCGCAATTAACTGTCATGCCCGGCTTAAGACGAAGATCAGATCCATCAATTTCAACGACTATATTAAAGACTTTTTCTTTGTCACGTGGCACACATATTTTACTGATGTCTTTTATACTTCCGCTAAAAGGTACAGAAGGCAGGGCATCAAGCCTGACAATAACCTTCATTCCCTTATGAACTCTTTTTACATCAGATTCATTTATATAAGTTTTTGCTTCCATTCTGGAAACATCAGGAATACTGGCAAGTATCTGGCCCTGATAAGGAGTATCGCCTACTTTCCACATCTGGGGGTTATCGGTCCACTCATTAACTGCAACCTGAAATATACCGTCAAGCGGAGACCGCAGAAGAAACAGTTTCAGGGCTTCTTTTGCATTATTCAGCTCATTTTGACGTTGCACTACTTTGATTCTCTGAATATGCCGGTCAAAATCATCAAGTTTCGGTTTGAGGTCAAGATTACGCTTTACCTTATTAAGTTGTATAGTCGCTTGTTGAAACTCAAGCTCTTTAATTCTTTTTTTGACATCAGTATCGAACTTGCTTCTATCTACTTCAAGCTTTTTAAGATCAAATGCAGCCTGTTCACTTTTCAGCTGGGCACTAAGTTCCTGGATATTATTTTCACTCTGTACCACTTGTTTTTTTGCATCTGCCAGCTCGTTTTCAAGCATATCTTCCCTTTCAATAATGAACTTATAAACAGATGCAGCATCCAATTTGATAATAGAGTCGCCTTTTTCGACAATTTTACCATGGTCTGCCAAACCGATTATTTTAAACTGGTAGCCATACTGCCAGTCAATATCAGGCATTGAAATAAAAGATGCCTTTACTGCTTCAAGTTCACCTGTCTGAATAATTGACTGCTTGAATGACCCGGTCATGACCGTGAAAACTTCGTGTGTGCCTTTATTACAGGAAACTGACAAAGAGATCAATAACAGAAATAAAATGAATTTTGTCTGGCAATTTAAAAACCGGGAAATCAGAAATAATCTTTTTCTTATATTCGTTCTGTTCTTACCAATCTTTTGAGAGAGCATTAGGAGAATATTTGTATTTAAAATGAAGGATAATTTAGCTTAACCGGAGGATTATTAGTTTTTACTTTTAGATTTAGTTTCTTCTTTGTTAAAATATGGATCTGTTAATGCCAGCTCTTCATTTTCTTTCAACCCATCTGTAACGATAGCAAAATCAGAATTAACTGATCCGATTTTGACAGGCTTCCTTTTAAAACCTGAATTTATCTTTGCATAAACAATGTCATTCGCCTGATCTTTGAAAATTGCATCAATAGGAATGTATAGTACTCCCGGAATTTCCCGTATTATTATTTTGCAGCTTACCGTCAATCCTGGTAAAAGGCTTTTTGATTTACCGTCAATCACAATCTGCACGGGAAATATTTTAATTTTTGACTTTGAGTCTTTATTTTGTGCAAGGTTAGCAACTGAAGTAACTTTGCCTTTAAAAGTTGAGTCGGAAAATGCATCAGGCTTAATCTCGACGTTAAGTCCCATAGAGACTTTTGAAATGTCCACCTCATTGATTTTCACCTCGGCCATCATAGCAGCCATATCAGGAAGTTCAATTAACGAGGTTCCTGAATATGGTTGATCGCCAACCTGCCATTTCTGATTTGTCATCCAGTTATCTTTAAGTATTGCTATTCCGCTATTCGGGCTTATCACAAAAAGACTATTCACAGACCGGGTTGCATCATCGAGTGTAGCAGTTAATTGTTTAATATTTAAGGTTTTCTGATAAATTTCTTCCTGTTGGATCTTTTTCTTGTTCTCAATCTGTTCTTTTGCACGTTCAAGCGCAATATTCGCTGTTTCAAGTTTAAGATTGATCTCTTTCTTTGTTACCTCCGACTCATAAACAGCTTGCTCGAAATTGATTTTCGAAATCTCCTGCGATATATGAGATATCTCCAAATCTGATTCAAGATCCTCTATTTCTGATTGTTGGGTTGCTTTTAATTTTTCAAATTCAGCATTTGCTATTTCCAGTTGTTGCTGGGCATTAATTATAGCCTTTTTTATTTCTGAAGGATCAAAGACTATGACAGTGTCGCCTCTTTCAACTTCTTTGCCATCAGTGGCCATTTTGGTGATTTTAAGACCTCCATACCTGTACGAGATATTAGGTGCATTTATATTGGTGGAGTTAACGGCTTTCACATTTCCTACCTCAGTCAGTTCCTCCGTGAATGTGCCTTTTTTAACGAAGGTTGTCTGAACCTCCTGAACTACTTTTTTTTCTTTGCATGAAATAAATCCAATACATAAAAGGAAAATAATTACTTTGTTCATTATTATACTGTTTTACAAATGATTTCAGGCTATTTTTTCAGTAACACAATTTTGTTTAATGAATCTTTTTGTAAGGTATCGCTTATGCGTGATGAAGATTTGTTTTTAAGGGAATTCCCCGACTTCACTTTGTGAGATATCAACAAGTAAGGAGGCTCCATCAGCGCAATTGTCTCATTACCATTAAGTCCTTTTGATACTACACTCTCTGAACTGTTTGATACGCCTGTTTCTATAGGAACTGGTATAAATTTATCGTTTTTAGCGACATATACGATTTTTGTGCTGTCTTTTGTGAAAATTGCAGCAGACGGCACAACAATTGTGTCTTTCACCTCATCAACGATTATCCTGCATAAAGCACTCAAACCCGGTTTCATCCCGGAATCACAACTATCGACACTTATTATAACTTCGTAAGATTTAATTGATGATTTTTCATCTCTGTTTTTCGTTGCCAGTGATTTTCTGATTATTTTCCCGGTAGTTTCAAGGTTTGAAACAGACTCAATCTTAATCTCAACCTTTTGGTCATTGTTAATCCTTTTATAATCAGACTCGGGAACTTCAACCGATACCTGCATTTTGCTGATATCCGGGATCTGTAATAAAGGCATAGAGTAAAATACTTTACTCCCTTCTTCAATTTTCCCGCCAATTGTCGAACCTCCGGAGGTGTAAAATGTAGGTGTTTCGGCATGCATAACAAATCCATCGGAAGGGGAAACCATATAAAGAGAGTTTATCTGACTCTGGCACATCTGGATCCTGTTTTTCTGCATCATTATCCGTGATCCTATCTGTGAGAGCTCTGAATTGGCAATTTTTTTCTGGGCTGCAAGTTTTTTTTCAAGTTTCATTTTTTCAATTTTCACTTTCTCCATTTCCAAAGTGATTAGTTTTTGCTTCACTGCGGGCGCAAATTTCAGCTGTATCGAATCTAACATTGAAATTTCCAATTGCGCATCGTTTGTTTCAACCTGTGCTTCCAGCAAAGAGAGTTGCATAGCCTGATTTGCTTCTAGCGAGTCCTTCGCTCCTTCCATTTTCTTCAATTCTAAATTAAATTGTTCAAACGTGTTCATAAGATCAGGGGCAGCCAGAACACAGATCGTATCGCCTTTTCTTACAAAAGCTCCCTCTTTTGCGAGGTGGGCCACTTGCAGTCCTGAGTATACACGTGGTGTTACCAGAACATTATTATTTACAGCCTGTACAGTCCCATTAGCATCGATTGTTTCAAGATAATCTGAATGTTTCAGATTATAAGTTATTACAGGAGATGCTTTCCTGTGGCAAGCAGAAATAATAAATGAAGCAAAGAGAATATAGAAGATCAAATATTTCAATGAATAAAAACTTAAATCAAAGAATGGTTAGTTTTTAGATTTAGTAAATTACTTTGAATACAGGTAATTACAAAGACTGTATAATCAATGAACTGGCTTCCTTTGTTAAAGTTAATAAATTATTGAATAAACACGTCAAAAATTCGAAGAATATTTTAGGTATAAATAAAGGCATAAAGGCGCTAAGGCATAAAGGTTTATTTTTTTGTCTTCTTAGCCATTGAGCCGTTACGCCTTTACACCATAAAAAAAACCAGACTGTAAATCACAATCTGGTTATTTCTTGGTGCCCAGAACAAGACTCGAACTTGCACACCGTAACCGGCACCAGCCCCTCAAGCTGGCGTGTCTACCAATTTCACCATCTGGGCGAGGATCAACACGTTACACTTCTATCTGACATCATTTTACTAAAGATTCAGATACTTACCATGACAACAATATTTTCTACAGAGAGGGATAAAAGAGGGGTTTGCTTCTCAAATGCTTCTCAAAAATGAATGTTAAATTTTATGTAAGAAAATCGTGTACAGAAAGTAAAATCATTATCTGTATTCTTAAAGATCATGCCAACATGTTAAGGTTATCAACCGAGCATACCATCTCAGTTAATCACTGGGATGCAAAAAGTCAGAGGGCAAAGAAGACCATGATAGGTTATGAACAACTGAATGATACCCTGGATCATCTTAAAATGGAAGTTCTTAAGCAAATACTGGAATATAAACTACACGGTGTTACTGAATGGCCTGTACTTAAACAGTATCTCAAAAAGTATTTTCGCCCAGAGTCAGCAGAACGGATTGATGGATCCGATTCAAGATCCAGTAATCATTCTATAGTTCAGATGTTCGATGTTTTTCTTGCTGCAAGAATGTCAGAATATAAGCCTGAGACAATTCGTAAGTACAAGATATTACAGAAGGTTTTGATAAGCTTTCAGAAATTCCGCAAGAAAAAAATCCAGTTATCTGATATTTCGTTCTCTCTGATGGAAGAATTCAGGCTATACCTTCTTGTTGAACGTAAGAATCGTAATGATACCATTTATAAAATGTTAGCAGCATTAAAATGTATGATTAAGTGGTTGAACAAAAATGGTTTTTCGATCGATTCCCGCAGTCTGGAAATTCGGCAGAAGGTAAAAGTGAAACATGACATAGTAACCCTGTCCTTGCAAGAATTATTGCAGATTGAAAGTGTCAAAGTGAATATTTACCAGGAACCAATACGCGATTGTTTTTTGTTTCAGGTTTACACAGGTCAACGATTTTCTGACATGCAGCAACTTGTACCGGAACAGGTGATGGATAATGTCTGGAAATTTAAATCCATCAAAACCGGTAAAGATATGCATGTACCAATGGTTGGATGGTGTAGCAAAGCAAGAGAAATTGGTGAAAAGTACAGTTTCAGATTTCCAAAGTACTCCCTGCAATATTTTAACAGAGAGATAACAAAGATTTGCAGAGAGGCTAAAATTACAAATCTTGTTAATCTTACCAGATACCAGGGGAGCAATCTTCTTCAGTTACAAAAACCTAAGTGCGACTGGGTATCGAGTCACACTGCAAGAAGAACTTGTGTAAGTATATTGCTTGAGAAAGGTGTCCCACCTACCGTTGTAATGAAACTTACTGGTCACTCCAGCATTCAAACAATGATGAGGTATGAGAGAACTACTAATGATGCTCTAGTAAATTACCTATTGTCTATTCAGTTCTGATCTGGTAATAAATTTACTCTTCCTTTTGATACCACTTCAAAAATAGCTCTGTAATATTCCTCATAAACAAATGGGTAAATTTAGCCTGCCAAAAACAACAATATATGTGATCTAATCTATTGTTAGTTCTGATGGGAGATTTCTCCTGTACAGAATTTCTCCCATGTCTTAAACTTCGCCAGTTCTGCTTAGATGAAACTTGGTTCTTAGGCTATAAAGACAACAAGTTTTTGGATCAGTTGTTACATAGGTGTTCGGTTGCTACTTTCAGCTGCAAGAAGGAACTTGTTAAGCTAAGGTATGCAGCTGAATCGCAACCTCACTTGGATAGTGCGAACCTGCGGTATCCGGCATTAATCCTCAAACGCAGGCTTTATAAAAAATAATATCTTGTGATACGGCAAGGTCAGAGCCTGGCGGTAACGAGTTAACCTTGCCTTAATCACAAGATACCGCCTGCTTTACTTAAGGAATGCCGGCTACAATTCGCAAAACCGGTTCGCACTTCTATTATTATTCTTTTCAATTATCAATCCTGAAACCTGATCAATTGGTCAGGTTTTTCTATTTCTATTAATCACTAAATCAATTAATTATGAATGTGAAATGTAAGATATGCGGAGAGTATTTTTGCCCATGCGATGATACTCTGGACCTGATTGCAGAAGGATATATTTCTTCTGACTCAGTGAACACCTGTGATAATTGCTGGGACCATCTTCAGCTTTTTGAATTTGACAATTCAGAATCATTTTCTGATGCTGACCCAGGCTTATAAGTATTCATCCGGTTACCCAGGTTAAAACTTGGGTAACCTTTCAATAATTAAATGAATTTCTATTTCACATATAAACCAATGTAAAATGAAAATCTTCCTAATAATATGTTTTATAATCTGGGTTATCTATCTTATTATGAATAATAATGATAGCGAGAATAATACTTCTCCCTCTATGTGACAATGCTCTTTTGAAGCTCCGGCTGGAAGAAAGGTAATCACCGGGGTTTTTATAAAAATTTGTGCAATCCGGAATATGCAATCTGTTTTTTGTTTAACTTTCATATCGATTGTGAAAAGTCAGACACAAGCATTCTTTAGTTGGGGTGCGCAGCGATTTTTACCCCATTTCACTTTTTCGCCAAAGGCGTTTTGGCTATCTCACATTGCAGCACATTTGCAACTTATTTTTAAATGTAGATATTATTTTCGCCTGCGAAAGAGTTGCAATTTCCCTTCCTCGCCAAGGCATATTAAAAATTATTTTTAATATTAGTTGCATATACCAACTAATATATTTTATCTTTGCATAGGTTGTTAAAATGTTCAAAAATGAAAAAGCAGAATACACCATTGGAAATAGAACTGCGACGTGTAATATTAGAAGATATGTTCCGTGCGATAAGAAAATGTATTAAAAATCAGGCAGAAATAAAATTAAAGATAACCCGCGAACAGTTTAAACTGTTGCATGCAATAAGTGAGAAAAAGGAAGAAGTTATACAAAAAGATATGGCTGATTTAATAGGAAAGAATAAATCAACCATATTGAGGTTAATTGACTCATTGGAAACAAAAGAATTAGTCAGGAGAGTTACTGACACAAAAGATAGGCGCAAGAATTATTTGATGGTCACAAAAAAAGGAGTAGAATTAATCAAACAATACGAGA
>PLNF01000008.1 GCA_003141715.1 Bacteroidales bacterium
TAATCTTTTTCATTTTAAAAGTCGTCAAAATCATTTTGTGGTCTGCGGAGTAACTTTTGAATTTAATTCGGTGATAACATGAACAAAACCTGTTAGATGGAATAGTTCGAGTCCTGAAACTTTGTTTTCATAAACATCACATTGATAGAAATATACTCCCGGAGATACGATTTTCCCCTTATAGGTCCCATCCCAGTTGATCTTCGGATCTACAGTCCTGAACAACAGCATTCCATCCCGGTTAAAAAGTTTGAAATCAATTCTTTCGACAAGTCCTGATGTTTTCGCTACCAGCTTATCATTAATATTATCACCATTTGGAGTAAAAACATTTGGGATCTCATAAAAGTTGCATGAATCAATACAGATCATCACAGATTTTTGGCTCTCATTGCCACTTGAATCAAAAGCAGTAATCGCATAACATCCCGAAATTGTTTCACCGGGAAAGTGTTTGTAAGTAAAGACGTTCTTATCGTTGATAGTTAAAAGAAGGGAAAGATTTTCTTCTGACTTCATTTTGGCATAGATCTTATAACCTGCAACGTCTTTAAAGCAAACCGGATCGGTTATTGCCCACGAAAGATTGTTGTATAAACTATCGCACTTACTGGTAACATTCAACACCGGCGTACAGGGAGGCTCGTTATCAACCGGAGTTGTACAGGTGATCTGTGAAAGATTTATCAGGTTCTTCGGCATATTATCGGCCAGGTAGCCACCTACTGATTTTACATAGTAACAATATTGTTTACCGTTCACAAGACTTGTATCGACCCATGTCAGTTGATTTGTTGTTCCGACGGAATCATAAGAACTGGTCGCATTGTTCAATCTGAAGAAATCATATTCGGTATTGATCCATGGAACGTTCCTGTTAATAGTGAAACGTGCTTTTTTGTCGCCGGGTGAGATACCAAGAAATACCGATGATGCATACCCGGGAGTACCAATGAGAAATCTGTTATCGGTAGCATTATTATATAGATCAATCCTGTAGATATAACCTGTTGTTGAGGTATTTATTAAAGTGTCCACATAGACAGTATCGTTCAGATCTGCAGTTTGTATTGACTTTATCTGCTGAAAATCAGTTCCGCCAACTCCTGTTGCCCTGTAAATAAGGTATTCATAAGGACCATTTGCAGGAATAGTGTCGAGTTTTTGTGGTTTTTTCCATGAAAGGAAAATCCATCCAGTTACCGGATCTGTATTCCTTACACTGACATTTTTTATTACCGGCACTCCGGATACAAGAGTTGATGTAATCTCATTTGAAGCTTTACTTTCGGCTCCATTTGGATAGGCAGCAACTATTCTGTAGGTATATTCCTTACCGAATTGCAGGCCTTGTCCATTATCATTATCAGAAAATGATGTGGTAGTACTGCCTCCAATATACCCTACTTTTAAGAAACCTGCGGATGTTGGAATACCTGCGGTACATGAATCGGGTTTGAATGTGGATGCTCCCTCCCTTCTGTAAATGCTGAATCCGGATATTACATTAGTCACGTATGCAGACCAGGTTATCCTGATCGATTTACCTTCCGGAACTGCATTAAGGAGATGAGGCGCCGGACCAAGCACTCTGATATTTATATTACTAATATCCGCCAGCTTGACATCAGGATTAGAGTCATCAGATTTAAAGATAACATTATAAGGTTGTTTCCTAACTGCCTGATGACAGGTAATCCATCGGAATCTGGAAGATGCAAATCCTGCCACAGAATCTACTTTAGTAAAAGTGGCTTTACACGACCCAAGCCCGAAGACACCTGATGAAGCGTTAAGCGTTAATAAATCCTTATCGGGATCGGTAGCTGTAAAAAGGAAATCAATGGTATCTCCTGCCTGCACACAATAATCTTTAAGAGGACCGTTAACTGGGGGTTTGTTGTTGGTATTGTAAACTTCTATCTGCATGTCGCGTTCAATCACTCCGATTTTTTTCCCGTTTCGCCATTCATTTATATCCATAGCTACATTAAATTTCCCCGTGTCAGCCGGGGTATCCCAGATAAGGTCACCGCTGACGGAATCTACTCTTATTGAATGGGTTGCCGGGGGTAAAGTATACCCTATTATAGGTCTTGCATCTTCGCGTGTACAGACTGTGAGGTTATAGGACAGGCTGTCCCCGTCAGGATCATAAGCTGAAGGATTATGAATAAATAAATAATGATATGCAGCTTTATCGTACGGAGGATTCAGCAGTATGGGGGAATTGTCGTGACCCATTGCCGGATTTACTGTAAGGATCGTTGAAATTGAAAAGATCACATTCACTGAATTAGGAATATTTTTAACTCCAAGATTCCTGTTTGGGTCCTGCACCACTATCTTATATATTCCAGGGCCGGGATAAGTATGATTTATTATATAGATATTCCTCCTGTAATAGTTCGGCAGAATTAAATTGGGGGGTATTCTTGGTGCGACGGAAGTTGTATTATCGCCCCATTCAACATTAAGAGTGGGCCGATCAGCAAAACTCAGTGTGTAGGTAAATGTTGTTATCGTGATCTCATAGGTCAGGTCCGATAATTGCCTGTAAGTGATTTCACCTGCCCTGTTGTGGGTAGCATTCATACTGGCAAAACAAAATGATACCAGTACAAGTAAAAAAAATTTCTTTGAAATAAGTTTTTTCACATCTGAGATTATTTTATTTTAAAAGATAGCTTTGATATATGTGAAGATTATTAAACTTCTTATTCAATATGGTTAATCATGAGTAAATATTCGACATTTTTTGCCAGTTCCAGGCCTGAATTATACATCAAAAATCAGACCAATTATTGATCAATCTTTAATACTTACACGATCCTTCAAATACTGGACCGATCCAACCTCGATAAAAGAAAAGCCAGACCCTCCTGAAAAGTTGCCCGCAAGAACCACAATTATATCATCGCTTTGAAGATTATGTTTTTTTGTGAGGTTCTTTAATGCTATATGAATAAACTCATCAACTGATTTTCTTCGCTCCTGGAAACTTGTATAAACACCATATGAGAGTGCCAGTTCTCTCATCGTACTTTCCGAGTAACATTGTGCAAGAATCAGATTGATACCCCTGTATGAAGCCATATCCCTTATTGTCCTTCCGCCGGTAGTATCAGCAATGATACCTCTAGCTCCAATTCTGAAGGCAGTTTTAACCGCAACTTTTGCAAGGTATGCAGATATTTCTCCGGTAACATTCAGGTATGGGATATTCATAAATTTTTCTTTATTCTTTTCAACCTCCAGCGCCACTTTAGTCATTGTTTTAACAGATTCCACCGGATATTTTCCATTAGCCGTTTCCCCGCTGAGCATTATTGCATCTGTCTGGGAATAAATTGCACTGGCTATATCACTGACCTCCGCTCTTGTTGGACGGGGATTATTTATCATCGAATGAAGCATCTGGGTTGCAACAATAACCGGTTTCCTGGTGATTATACATTTTGTAATTATCATCTTCTGAATGCCCGGAATTTTTTCGTATGGGATCTCAATTCCAAGGTCTCCCCTTGCTACCATAATACCGTATACATTATCTAGTATATCATCGAGGTTATCAACACCTTCCTGATTTTCGATCTTGGCAATTATCTTTATACCGCTTTTAAAAGAATTAAGGACAGCCTGAACATCAATCACATCCTGTTTTGATCTTACAAATGAATGTGCTATGAAATCAACATTATTCTTTACAGCCATTGCAATAAAGTCTCTATCCTTATCAGTAAGTGATGGGAGCTGAATCTTCACACTGGGAATATTAACACTTTTTCTTGATGTGAGAATCCCGTCATTTTCAATTGTACATTCCAGCGCTTCTCCATGTTTTCTTAAAACCCTGAGCTCTAATTCTCCGTCATCCATTAGAATAAGGGATCCGAGAGGAATATCTGAAGAAAAATCCTCATAAGTGACGTATATTGCTTCAGAAGAACTGATTTTTCCGGGATCACCGATAATATTGATAGTGGCTCCTTTTTTAAGCGGAATAGGCGCGTTACATATTGTGGTTCGTATTTCAGGACCTTTTGTGTCAATAAGGATTGCAATTTTATCCGATACTGCACGTGTATTTTTAATTATCCTGAGAGCTCCCTCAATATCAAGATGTGCCGAGTTTATCCTGATAACGTTCATCCCGGCCTCATACAGTTCCTTTATAAAACCCGATTCACAGTTTTTATCAGAAATGGTGGCAACAATCTTAGTCCTTTTAGCGTCCATAAATTATTTTTTCTTTGATTTGATTATTTCTATCAGCGCCTCAATGGCAAGCCGATAACTATCCAGTCCAAATCCCGATATACTGCCGGCACAATTTTTCCCGATGAGGCTGGTATGACGAAACTCCTCGCGGGCTGCAATATTCGTTATATGAACTTCAATAACAGGTGCATTGATCGCTGCTAATGCATCTGTAATTGAAACGGAAGTATGAGTGTAACCACCCGCATTCAGAATTATTCCATCAGCTGAAAATCCGGATTTCTGAATCTCATTAACTATCTCACCTTCTATATTCGACTGATAATAACAGAGGTCGATATCCGGATAACGTGATTTAAGAACTAAAAGATAATCCTCAAAAGAAGAGTGTCCGTACTTTTCAGGTTCTCTCCTGCC
>PLNF01000147.1 GCA_003141715.1 Bacteroidales bacterium
TGTTGGCAGTGCATTGACCGTTACTGCTAAACTACTTGGATCACTTATGCCATTAATATTACTTGCCGTAACCGTGATTTCACCATCCTGTCCGGCTCCACCGGTAACAACTGTTACTGAGATTGTTCCCTGGCCTTCAGTAATTGTCCATCCGTAGGGAACGGTCCAATTATATATATCAGCACCTGTAACTTCACTTATATTATATGTTTGGCCTGTTAAATCTGGACATTGTTGAGTCGAGCCGCTTATGGGTCCAGGTGTTTCAGGTATCTGTCCCCACCCCTTCGCCGAAACCAATAAAAAAAGAGCAACCAGAAGCAATATTTTGGCCAGTCTTAATTCATTACTATTGTTGATTATTGAAGGAGAAACAGATCTCATATCAGAAATTATATTCAACGTTGTCAGGGGAATTTTTAAAAGTGTCTATAAATGTAAATAATAATAAGGTATAAGAATTGAGATCATCGAAAAAAAAAATTAAAAAATTTACTTTCTGTAATCTATTGGTGATTTTGGATATAAGAGACTTTAGAAATGAAAATTAAAGATCTGATCAATTGAAATAATCTTACCTCATAGCATGCTTTCGCCCCGTCAGTCACATGAATATGAACTGACAAATCATAAGAAAATTCTTCTCCGGTAAATAGCAAAACTATTCTTTCAATATATATTTTTATGCCTTTTAAGAGAAGAAGAAGAACAATAAAAAAGTGTTAAGACTCTCTCTAAAAAACAGTCTTTAAAGGCTAAGATAAATATAATAAAAAGAAATAATATTTTTATTTGACCAACTCCTCCAAATCGTCCATTAGAGGCGGTAATTATTAAATTAAGAATAATTTTAAAATCTCAAATAAATCACTATCATAGCTGTGGATTATATTATAAAATTGGTTTCCGTTTTGAAGTGTATGATACTCGATTTCTATTTCAAACAAAATTAAGTCAGGCAATCGCTAAGAATCCAATAAAAAAAGCCATGGGGTTGTTGAAAAAGTCCCTTTCAACCGAAAAGTATACTAACCTGACTGTCGTGTTATACTTCAGAATTTAGGTGACAAATTTCATGCATTACCAATTTGTCCGGGCTGCCGACTTCGTCGGCCGTAGGCGACTACGTCGTCCGAAGGCCGAAGCCAATTAACCAAACCGACCTAGTTATGGTTAGTTATTTAATTATATTATTATCAGGATTTTGTCTACTGGCCCAGATTGTATGAATAATGATCTTATCATCAATTATCTCGTAGTAGACAATGTAGTTTTCAATTATTAGTCCCCGGGTTGTATCCTCAGATGTTTTCAATCCAAGATCGGGTTGTTTTAAAAGAAGATTAACCTCTTTTGAAATTAAATTTTGAAGTTTGATTGAATAGGTCTTACTGTTATTTCTTACAATGTAGAAATCAAGGATGGCATAGAGTCTAATCTTGGTTCTATTTGACCAGACTATCTTGCGTTTAGCCATTGTTTTACTTCTTTTTCAAAAGCAATATTTCCGATGAATAATCCTTGCTTTATTTCTTTTTTTGAAGCGATTATATCATCAAGTTGTTCTTGAGTCAATTGGATTACTCCAGTTTCAGTTTTTGAGTCAAGAATTGTTTTTAATGCTTTGAGAAAAGAAACATCGTTAATTTCCGATATCCTGCGGATTAATAATGTCTTTAATTGTATCGCTGTCATGGATTCAAATATGTATTGCAAAGATAGGAAATTTAAGAAAACGATCTATTATCCGATAGTTGTCTCGTCAAAAGAAATTTGTACAGATAAAGAGTCCCGGTAGATGAGCTGGTATAATCTCGGTAAAATAACATTGCTTTATCTGTTATGGTTAGTGTATTAAAGCTGTCTAGCGTGCAGGTTGTAAGGCTATTTCTTAACGCTTGTTCCCCTCGCGATTAATGGATTTCGCCTTTTTAAAACCCCGTCTTTACACCCGGCCCAGTTTATTGCCAGATTCCTGCCAGGTTCTGATGGATTTAACCAATATTTTTTCAGAAATATATAGGGGATGGCGCACCTTAATCTTTAATACAACGTATAGAAAAATAATAAATTCTCAACTGGTAGTAGGCACTTATAATATTACCTTGATCGTAATAAAAGGCACGGTAATAAGCATATGAGCCACCAGGTATCTCCGTAGAAGTCCACCAGTACCCTGCAAGACCAAGACTGCGATACCCTACGTCAAAGTGGCCACCCCCCGGAAGACCGGTGAATCCGAATTCGTTGGTTGCACCATAATTTGGACTACTCCAATGTGCATATCCAGCTTCTTTCAGCTTACCACCCCCTGTACCTTGGCCGCCAATATAAACAGTTAAGGCTGACCATTCGAAATCGCTGGGTACATGCCATCCTGTGGGACAAAGTTTACCGGTATTTGCCGCGTACCAGTTATACAATCCGCCATAAGTACTTCCATAGGAGTCCAAGCCGATAGTGTACCAGGTATAAGCGGGGGATTGATTAGTAGTATCTGCAGCCAAGGGTATGGAGGTACCATCATTATATTTAGTGGTTCTCAGGTTTTCTGCCATCCAGATTTGTGTACCTATAGTAACAATGTTATAAACATTACCTTCAATATCCGTTATTGTCCCGGCAAGTGTCTTAAATATCAGCTCATTACCATAACCTGTTCCTGCACTATTTGTTGCATAAGCTCTTAAATAATAAGTTGTATTTACTGTTAAACCTGTTAAGGAGCTTGCAAATGTCCCTGTTCCTGTACCATCAGTGGTCTTACTGTTCGAGATTGTCGGATTCGCGGATGTGTTCCAGCAAACTCCTCGAGAGGTTACGCTTGCTCCGCCATCACTTGTTATATTTCCGCCGCTTGCAGCAGTTGTCTGTGTTATAGAGATTATTACCGTGGTTGTAAGTGTTGGAGCTATGGTTGAAACTGTTGTAAAACTTATCTCATTTCCATAAGCAGTTCCTGCACTATTTGAAGCATAAGCTCTCAGATAATAAGTTATGTTTATTGTTAAACCTGTTAAGGAACTTGTAAATATCCCTGTTCCTGTACCGTCAGTGGTCTTACTGTTCAAAATTGTCGGATTTGCCGATGTGTTCCAGCAAACTCCCCGGGTTGTGACAGATGCTCCGCCATCACTTGTTACTGTTCCACCGCTTGCGGCAGATGACTGTGTTATTGAAGAAACTGCCGTAGTTGTAAGGGTTGGAACAGTGGCTGAAGCAGTTTTAAAACTTAATTCATCTCCATAAGCAGTTCCTGCACTATTTGTTGCATAAGCTCTTAAATAATAAGTTGTATTTACTGTTAAACCTGTTAAGGAACTTGCAAATGTCCCTGTTCCTGTACCATCAGTGGTCTTACTGTTCGAGATTGTCGGATTCGCGGATGTGTTCCAGCATACTCCTCGGGAGGTTACGCTTGCACCTCCATCATTTGTTATCGATCCGCCGCTTGCAGCAGTTGTCTGTGTTATCAGGGATGCTACTGTGGTTGTCAGTGTTGGAACTAACGCTGAAGAGGTGGTAAAACTAATCTCATTTCCATAAGCAGTTCCTGCGCTATTTGTAGCATAAGCTTTAAGATAATAAGTTGTGTTTATTGTTAAACCTGTTAAGGAACTTGTAAAGGTCCCTGTTCCTGTACCATCAGTGGTAATACTGTTCGAAATAGTCGGATCTGCGGATGTGTTCCAGCAAACTCCGCGAGAGGTTATACTTGCTCCACCATCACTTGTTATCGTTCCCCCGCTTACTGAGGTGGTTTGCGTTACTCCTGAAACAGCTATTGTCATTACAACAGGAGGTGAAGGTTTGTCTTTCTTACAAGAGTTGATTATAAAAAATGAAAGAATGAGTAAAATTACTCCGGAGATTCTTTTAATATTTTTCATAAGGAGTCAATTTAAAATTATTATCAAGTTAGCTATACTAAATCTGGAAAAAAAATTAGTCCTGTGATTACGATTTAGAAAACCGAAAAAATAATAACAACGATTTTAATTGTCTCCATTCCTGGTGAAGATTTATTACTGATATATCTGTTTTGATATGCTTTCTCAGCTAAGGCATCATAACAAATATACTAAAATATTTTGAAAAGGAAAATTAATAAACCTAACTATCCTGAATTATTCATAAAAAAGGAGGGGTTGTTCTTCATTTACGACCTAATTTGTTATATTTGAAGTGCTTACAATGAATATACCCCATCTGCATTGATAGACAAAAACCTAAAATTGGCACACGATAACCTGACCTTTGTGGTGAGGGAGTCCGGCTTTTGCAATAATCTGGTGAAGTGCCTCAAATAGTGTGACAAATAAAAAACCGCTTACATTTTAAATTCATGTAAACGGCTGATTATCAAAGTAGCGAGACGGGGGAATGATCCCCGGACCTTCCCGATCTACGATCGGGACGCTCTAACCAACTGAATTATTAAATATTAACCTTTCTATGTATTTCCGACTCTTCATTTTCTTAATTGTATTTTCTATTCTGATTGCAGCAGTTTTATCCTCACATTCTTCTTTATAAACCATTATCCATGGTATTCCTGGTCTTGTAGAAGGTGTAGCTCCATTGTTATGTTCCAAAAGTCTTTCATCAGGATTTGTAGTATAGCCTGTATAATATCTGTCTTTTGATTGGCTATAAAGGATATAGACTGAATACTTCATGACCCAAATTTACAAAAAAAAAGAGTTCTGAATAACCTTCGAACTCTTGGTAGCGAGACGGGGGAATGATCCCCGGACCTCATGATTATGAATCATGCGCTCTAACCAACTGAGCTATCTCGCCAAAAAATGATTTTCTAACTATCCTTTTTGCGGGTGCAAATATAATCAGTTTGTTACAAATTAACAATAAGGTTTTTTAGTTTCAATATTTTTTCTATATTGCAGAAATAGTAAAGAGGTCAGACCAAATCCTTATCATGAGATTAAAGTTCGAATTGGAATATAATCTTAACTGCTCGCCGAAAGTGCTCTTCTCGCGACTCAGCACCCCTGAGGGATTAGGTGAATGGTTCGCTGACCAGGTGAATGTTGACGGTGATATCTTTATATTTTACTGGAATAGTTCCGAATCAGAAGCCCGGCTTTCTGCCCTGAAAGAGAATAAAATGGTCAGATTTGAATGGATAGGAATGGAAAATGAAGAATCAAATTACTTCGAGTTCCGGATAAATTTAGAAGAACTGACCAACGAGCTGGCTCTGATAATTACAGATTTTGCAGAAGCAGAGGAAAAGGAAGATGCAATATATTTATGGGATTCACAGATCAATGATCTGAAAAGAGCATTAGGAATATAATTGTTCATTTCTTTTGTTCGTCCAAAAGAAATGAACCAAAGAAAAGGGCGCCGGAAATGACAACTTCAGCCAAAACGGGCGCCTGCTACACTTGCCGTAATGGCGCAACCGTTTTGGCTAAAGTTCGCACCATTTCCGGTTTGCCCTCCCACCATCAATTATATATGGTTAATAGATGATTCTTTTTACTGGACTTCTTACGGCCTCAGAGAATTTTGGGACAAAGCGACCGTTTTGAAGATTGCTGCGATGGCCTTCCGTAAGCAATACTGTTTGACCCCGAGCGAAGTCTCGGGGGAGTTGTATTGCGTGGGCAATCTGAAAAACAGGAGCCCCAAAATTATCTGCAGCCTTGAATTTTCTTTGGTTACTTTCTTTGTTTTAAGACAAAGAAAGTAACATTGATTTTTGATAAAAATCAAGTAGCTTTGCACATCATATGCAATCAGTCAGTGAAAAAGGTTGATAAGTTTTTATTAAAATCATTTATAGGGCCATTAATATTCACATTTTTTATTGTCCTTATCATTCTCATACTTCAGTTCCTATGGATGTATGTTGATGAGCTTGCCGGGAAAGGTCTTGATTTTAAAGTACTTAGCGAGCTACTATACCATTTTGCACTTACTTTCGTACCTACCGCTCTTCCTCTCGGAATTCTTCTGGCCTCTCTGATGACATTTGGAAATATGGGAGAATTCAGTGAACTTTCAGCCCTGAAATCTTCAGGAATACCTCTTCAGAGGATCATGCTTCCATTAATTGTTCTCATTGGATTCATTGCTATCGTATCCTTCTTTTTCTCAAATAACGTCCTTCCTTATTCAACTGAGAAGGCACGGACACTTCTCTGGGATATACGCCGTAAGAAACCAGATATTAATATCCAGGCCGGTACATTCTATAACGGAGTGCCTGATTTTAGCATAAAAATAACTGCAAAAGACCCGGTGACCAACCGGCTAGACAACCTGATAATTTACGATCATCGTGAGAGAAGAGGTAATTATGCTGTGATATTGGCTGACTCTGGCTATATGAGATTGACCAGTGACCAAACAGGTTTGATTATGACCCTTTATAAAGGCTATGGTCATAATGAATTAGAAGAAAAAAATGTTAGTCCCTCCTTAAGAAAATATCCTTCCAGACAAGACTTTTTTAAAGAGCAGAGCATAGTGATACCACTCACCGGATTCGATCTGCAACGAAGTGAGGACGGACTTTTCAAAACCGGTCCTGCCATGTTAAACATTTCACAATTGACCTTTACTATTGACTCTCTAAATAGAAAATATACTGAAAAACTTAATAGTGAATTCAAAAATTTCAAGAATATAAAACTTTATGTTGTGAGAAACCTGAGACCTTCCAAGGCTGATCAGACTTCAGAACCTGAATCTAAATACAGAATCAGGCATTTTGATACAAAAGCTCTTTTCGATTCGCTTACAGTAATGGAAAAAAGGACAGTTCTGGCTAAATCAATTGAGAATCTTAAAGAAGGGAACACTATCCTAATTGAAAAAAATGAATCGCAGCGCTATGAGATCAAGGCTATCAAGAGATATGAAGTGGAATGGAACAAGAAGCTTACAATGTCTTTCGCCTGCCTTGTTTTCTTCTTTATAGGTGCTCCCCTGGGCGCCATCATCAGGAAAGGGGGTTTGGGAACTCCCGCAGTTATCTCTATATTTTTCTTCGTTATCTATTATGTTATCTCAATTTCAGGACAGAAACTTGTAGAAGAGGATGTCGTCGGTACATTTGCAGGGATGTGGGCGTCTTCATATATTTTATTGCCAATAGGGATTTTTCTTACATATAAAGCTACCACCGATTCTGTTATTTTGAACATTGAAACTTATCTGATGTTCTTCAAAAAGGTTAAGGATTTTTTATACAGGTTAGTTATAAATGAAACAGGCAGGAATTCTGCAAAGGACTAAAAATAATGATGATGAATGATATTATTCTGAATACTATCGAAGAAGCAATTGAGGATATAAAGCTCGGAAAACTTCTGATTGTTGTTGATGATGAAGATCGCGAAAATGAAGGTGATTTTATCTGTTCCGCTGAACTAATAACTCCTGAAATAGTCAATTTTATGGCTAAACATGGCCGTGGACTTATTTGTGCCGCATTGCCTGAAGAGAGATGTGAGGAGCTTGATCTAAATCTAATGGTAGGAAACAACACGTCAATTCATGAGACACAGTTCACTGTTACGGTCGATTTACTGAATAAAGAAACATCAACTGGAGTATCGGCTTTTGACAGGGCTCTCACAATCAAAGCTCTCGTTGATCCCTCAACTAAACCTGCCGACCTGGGGCGACCCGGGCATATCTTTCCTTTAAAAGCAAAATCAAAAGGCGTTCTTAGAAGGGCCGGACATACAGAAGCTGTTGTAGATCTTACACAATTTGCCAATCTCCGTCCCGGAGGCGCCCTGGTGGAGATAATGAACGATGATGGTTCTATGGCAAGGTTAAACGACCTGGTTAAGCTCAGAGAAAAATTTGATATAAAGATAATTGCAATTAAGGACCTTATTACGTATACTCTTGAAAGAGATTCAATTATAGAGAAGGGTGACAGGGTTAAACTTCCAACCGAAAGCGGAGATTTCGAATTTATCCCTTTCCGTCAGACCAGTAACGGAATTGAACATGCTGCCCTGGTAAAGGGTAGATGGACAAAAGACGAGCCGGTTCTGGTCAGACTTCATTCATCATGCTTTACCGGTGATATTTTTGGCTCTATGCGATGTGACTGCGGACCTCAGTTGAAGAAAGCAATGTCAATGGTTGAAGCTGAAGGAAAAGGTGTAGTTATTTATCTTAGCCAGGAAGGAAGAGGAATAGGTCTGCTAAACAAGATAAAAGCTTACAGGCTGCAGGATGAAGGGATGGATACGGTGCAGGCAAATCTGAAACTTGGATTCGGCGAAGATGAGAGAGACTATGGTGTTGGCGCAAGTATCATGAGGGAACTTGGACTGGGGAAAGTACGACTTATTTCAAATAACCCTGTAAAGAGGGCAGGATTAGAAGGTTACGGGATAAAAATTGTCGAAACAATACCTCTGATAATCGAATCGAATCCTCACAATCAGTTCTATCTCGAAACCAAGGCAAATAAAATGGGACATAACCTTACATGTTATAAACATATTGCCAAAGATTAAAATTTATTAATATATTTGCATGATAATAAACCATTTATGAAAAATCTCAGGATTGTATTCATGGGGACTCCTGAGTTTGCAGTGGCTACACTTGGTTCATTGCTAATGAATGATGTTAATGTAGCAGGTGTAGTAACTGCTCCTGACAGACCTTCCGGAAGAGGAAGAAAGATAACAAAATCAGCCGTTAAGGTATTTGCCGAATTCAGTAATCTCCCCCTAATCATGCAGCCTTTGAATCTAAAGGATCCTGAATTTATAAGCTCTCTGAAAAAGATAAATGCCGATCTTTTTATTGTCGTGGCCTTCCGGATGCTCCCGGAAGAAGTCTGGAAAATGCCACCTCTTGGCACAATTAATCTTCATGCGTCACTGCTTCCTGACTATCGTGGTGCAGCACCGATAAACCATGCCATTATCAACGGAGAGACAACAACAGGAGTCACTACATTCTTTATTGATGAAAAAATAGATACCGGAAATGTACTTTTAAGGGAAGAAGTACATATTTTCCCCTTTGAAAATGCAGGCGATCTTCACGACAGACTAAAGAAACTTGGAGCCAGGCTGGTAATCAGAACACTTGCTGTTATCTCTGAAAACAAGGTAAAAGCACTACCTCAGAAAAAACTCATAAATCAGGGAGATCCACCGAAACTTGCACCAAAGATTCATCCCAACGACTGTATTATTGATTGGAACCATGACCCGGTTAAAATTCACAATTTAGTCAGAGGACTTTCACCTTATCCTTGTGCAAGATCCTGGTTCAAAAGTGACTCCACGACGATTTCATTTAAGATCTTCGAAAGCCAGCCGGAAATCGAAAAACATGCTTTCCACCCGGGGAAAATATTATCCGATGGAAAACATTATATCAGGATCAGTTGTAAGGATGGATTTTTGAATATTGCAAGTTTGCAGCTTGAAGGAAAGACCCGGATGAGTGCTGTCGAATTCCTCAGAGGATTCAGAATAACAGACTTCACTGTTGCGGTAATTCAACCGGCTTAATACTTCTCAACCAGATTTTCCCCCCGGTTTCGGGTTCTGTACCATCAGCCATCCTGTTCATCTCATAAAGTCTCTTAAGTTTTATACCGTATCGCTGGGAGATAAGGTACATTGTATCTCCCTCCACTGTATTATAATACTCTTTCCCTGGTTCTGCCTTATCCCTTTTAGGCTGAAGATATAGTATTTGTCCGGGGATGAGTGGAAAATCACTCTTAAGTTCGTTATATTTAGATAGTTCCCATTTCAGTAATTGAAAATCATTTTCAAGTTTTTCTCTTGTATCACCATCTTTAACTATAATATACTGAATTCTATTATTCTCCATAACTCTTGGTGCACGAGCCAAAACTGCCATATTTCCACCTGGTGACTTAACAGTTTTTTTAGTACTATCAGCCGAATGACTTGTAAGAGGTCCTTTTATAGTATCGTTTGTCTGCGGTGGCAGTATAGTTGCAACATACCCTCGATCAAAATACCATAGGTTGTTTTCTTCAATTGTTCTGATAAGCATATTTGCATAATCAGGATTTGTTGCATAGCCAGCTTTTTTCAATCCGTGAGCCCACGCTTTGTAATCAGTGGAATTTAAATTGAAAAGGAAACTATAGCGTGATACAGATTTCAGAAAATCAGAATGGTCATAAAAAGATTCCTCCGGTTTGCGGTATTTCCGGAAACACTCATTCCTTCTGTTATCATTATGCCTGATTGTAGCTCCTGTCCAATCGTCATGACATTTGATTCCAAAGTGATTGTTTGCCTCCCTGGAGAGAGTACTGTGTCCGCAGTCAGATTCAATAATACCCTGTGCCAGTGTAATGCTTGCCGGGATACCCGTTCTCTTCATCTCTGCGACAGCAAGGTCTTTATATGAATTTACATAATCCTGAACTGACAGATCAGGCTTTGAACTTGAAATCAGCGGTTTATAAGTTTTGCATGAAGACAGACATATTATTAAGGCCAAATCAAGCAAAAGGGAAAGTCTGTTTCGCATCTAATTTATTTTTACGACAAAAATAGGAAAAAAAGTGCCTGAAGTGACTAGAGTGCCTAGAGTGACTAAAGTTATAAGAATCTTTAACTCTAAGTACTCCAAACTTTAGGCACTCCAAACTTTTTTTTACTACCTTTATACTCAAGACTGACTATTAGTGTTATGATTAGAACGAAAAATATCTCATTTTCATATACAGAGTATGAAAAAACTGAAGAACTTGATTCCGATGATATGGAACTTATTATTGCTGCAAGAGAAGCAGCCTTAAATGCGTATGCTCCCTACTCAGAATTCAAAGTTGGTGCAGCTGTCAGGCTGGAGAGTGGCATAATTGTCCGGGGAGCCAATGTAGAAAATGCTGCATTCCCATCCGGGATATGTGCTGAGAGGAGTGCTCTTTCCAATTCTATATCAAATCACCCTAAAGATAAACCCATAGCTATAGCTATTGCCTCTATGACAGAAGAGGAGTTAACTGATGGTTTTCCTTCTCCCTGCGGAAGCTGCCGGCAGGTAATTGCCGAGGAGGAGTCAAGAACCGGAAATAATATAAAAATAATTCTCTCGGGAAAAAACAAAACACAGATTATTGACGGAATCAGCAGCCTTCTTCCTTTGCAATTCAAGAGAAAGAATCTGCAGATCAATCTTCCCTGACAATCAACTGGAAACCGGCTCCATGGATATTCTTAATATTCAGATCAGGATCGTCCGATAAAAACTTTCTAAGTTTTGTGATGTAAACATCCATACTTCTGGCTGTAAAATAATCATCAGAACCCCATATTTTCTTAAGAGCCATCTCCCTGCTGATCAATGTATTCGGATTAGCAGCCAGCAATTCCAGCAACTGTGCCTCCTTTGGAGATAGTTTCTTTTCATCATTGCCAATAGTCAAAGTCCTTAACTTTGAGTTAAAAACAAACTTACCAATCTCATAAAAATCCTTTGTTCCGGCTTGGAAGTCGCGTCTCAAGATTATCGCCCGTATTTTTGCAAGAAGTATATCGGTATCAAATGGTTTGGTGACATAATCATCCGCTCCTACTCCATAACCTTTAAGGACATCCTCTTTCAGCTTTTTTGCTGTAAGAAAAATTATTGGGACTTCATTGTTTATCTGTCTTATTTCATTCGCTATAGTAAATCCATCTACATGTGGTAGCATAATGTCAAGGATACAGACATTAAAGACCCCTTTCCTGAAATGATCAATTGCATATTTTCCATCATCGACCCACTCAACAACGTAGTCATTGAGTTCAAGGTATGATTTAAGAACTGATCCAAAACTTAAATCATCTTCAACAAGAAAAATCTTAACGGATTTGTTGCTCATTTCTAATTCTCCCATTTAAATGGTAAAAATATTTCGAACCGGCTTCCTTTTCCTGGTTCACTGAAAACACTTATATTGCCCTTGTGGGCTTCAATTATAGACATCGCATAATTCAGACCAAGTCCGAATCCCTTGACATCATGCACGTTACCTGAGCTCTGACGGTAAAACCGTTCAAATATCTTACTCTGAACTGCTTTGGTCATTCCAATACCTTTATCCTCAACAGATAAAATTAAACCTTTTTCACAATTTTTTGTTGTGATAGCAATTTCAGGTAAATCAGGCGAATATTTAATAGCATTATCAAGAAGGTTGTTTACAAGATTCGTGAGATGTTCAATGTCGCCATATATAAAAGGTTCTTCAGCATTCAGGTTAAGATTGATCTTCCCGTTTCGTTGATGAACCTGTATTTCGATTGTTTCAAGCACATGTTCAATAATGCTATGTATTGAGACATTCTCGTACTTAAATTCTATCTCCTTTTTATCAAGCGAGGCTATCTGAAGTATCGTTTCCACCTTCTTATTCATCCTGCTGTTTTCTTTTTTGATCATACCGATGAAATGTCTGATACTCGCCTCATCATTAATGACTCTGGAATTAGTTATAGTATCAGCTGCAAGCGAAATTGTAGCAATAGGAGTTTTAAACTCATGAGTCATATTATTTATGAAATCCGATTTCATCTCCGAGATCTTTTTCTGTCTTATAATAAAATAGAGACTCAATGCAAAAGTTGCCAGTATGAAAAGTGAAAAGAGCATTGAACCTCCCAGTATCCATACCATTGATCCCAATAAATAATTTGTCCGTTCAGGAAAAATTACTGAAAGAATAAGATCCTGTCTTATAATATTGTCGGGAAACAATCTGACCATATACTTACTTTTCAGGAAATCACTTTTTTGTGATTTTTTAAAGGTCCCATCCTGGACAATCCCGTTTTTTATAATCGCATATTCATAAGGGGTCTGTATTCCGGTATATGCAAGAGTCTGCCTGAGAGTATAATCAATCTCCTTACTATCTAGTTCAAGAGTCTTTTCCCACTGGTAAATCTCATTTATCATCTGGTCACTCATGTTCTGAAACTCACTTGATCTCTTTTTAACCCAATTAAGAAATTCATTCTGTTTTACATATACAGCTCTCGAATTTGTATTGCCATTCTCACCTTTTCTGATGATGTTCATCTTGCCTGATTTATCCGGAGCAGAAATGACATAAGTAACAGAATCAGAAACCAGAGAAGTATCGTTTGTGATGGTATAAGATTTATTTACTGTTGTAACTTTTCCGGTATCAAAACCGCCCGTTATTGACTGGTTCGTAATATTAATACTGAATTTATTTCCCGGGGCTGAAGAATAACCACCGATCCTCAGATAACCTGTAACGTCAGAGGATAAATTGCTTGAAGAAAGCGGGTCGACAGGCATGAAGTTATTAAAAAAATTCATCTTCCTGGAAGATTCAATGGTATTTGCAGCATTGATTAGACTCTGTCTTGCTGCATTGTTGAAACCTTCATTTTGTATACCAACAGCATTCCTTATCCATACGATCTGAACCCATATAATGCCGATAATGGATAGCAACATCATAATGATAAGTCCGGTGAATTTCTTCCTGTTCATTGTACAAAAATAAATCATAAAGTCGTTAATAAAGAAGTATTTAACTTTTCATTAACTCTTATTAACCGAATATTAAATGCAAAACACTGGTATTAAACTAATGATTAAGCCAAGACAAGGGAGTTTGTAAAGGAAATCGAAAGTAAGACTGGCATTAAATAGGGCGGGGATTCCGGCTCATTTCTTTATGCAATTGAATCCATAAAAACCGACCAGATATCGCCTTCGGGAAAATGGGCAATAATTGTAACAGCTTCTTTTTTTACAGGATGAATAAACTCAAGCCGGCGCGCAAAAAGGCTAATTCCGCCATCTTCATTTGACCTTGGAAACCCATATTTCAGATCGCCTTTGATCGGGCATCCTATTTTCGCCAGCTGAGCCCTTATCTGGTGGTGCCTGCCGGAATGAAGCTCGACTTCAAGGAGATAATATTTTTCCGATCTACCTTTAAGTCTATAGGTCAGACTTGACTCTTTTGAGCCTTTTACTTCATTATCATACACATAAGTTTTGTTTTGAGTCTCATTCTTCTTAAGAAAGTGAGTTATGGTAGCTTCATCTTCGGGTGGTCGCTCTTTAACAATTGCCAGGTATATCTTTTTTACCTGCTTCGTTTTGAACATCTCATTTAGTCTGGAGAGTGCCTTGGATGTGCGGGCAAAAAGCATTACGCCACTCACCGGCCGATCGAGCCTGTGAACCACACCAAGGAAAACTTCTCCCGGTTTTTTGTACTTCTCTGCAATGTATTTTTTGATTTCGGTATCAAGAGAGACATCACCGGTTTTGTCGCTCTGAGCCAGGTCAGAAGATCTTTTGTAAACTGCAATAATATGGTTGTCTTCGTATAATATTTCAGCCATTTCAGATCTGATTAATACTGCTCCTTTTCATTTGGGAAGTCCTGTGATCTTACATCAGCAATATAAGCCTGTACGGCACCCTTAATTTCTGCATGGAGGTTAAGATACCTCCGGAGAAAACGCGGAGAGAATTCCTGTGTAATACCGAGCATATCATGAAGAACAAGCACCTGTCCGTCAGTCTTTCCTCCGGCACCTATTCCAATTAATGGTATTTTCAGACTATTCGTGACTTCTTCTGCCAGCTTAGCCGGTATTTTTTCAAGCACTATGGCAAAACAACCTGTCTGTTCAAGTAACCTGGCATCTTCCATCAGCCTTCGAGCCTCCTCTTCTTCTTTGGCCCTCACAACATAAGTCCCGAATTTATGAATAGCCTGTGGAGTCAGACCAAGATGACCCATAACAGGAATTCCTGCCGAAAGGATCCTCTCTATTGATTCAACAACCTGCAATCCTCCTTCGAGTTTAACAGCATGAGCCCCTGTCTCCTTCATTATCCTGATTGATGAAACCAATGCCTCCTTTGAATTGCCCTGATAGGTACCGAAAGGCAGATCAACAACAACAAGTGCCCTCTTGACAGCTCTTACGACGGAAGCTGCATGATAAATCATATTATCGAGTGTAATGGGAAGTGTTGTATCATAACCTGCCATAACATTCGACGCAGAATCACCAACCAGAATTACATCTATCTCAGCTTCATCAAGTATTTTTGCAATGGAATAGTCATAAGCCGTCAGCATCGCAATTTTTTCACCTTTCAGCTTCATCTCATTTAAAACATGGGTAGTAACCCTTCTAACAGATTTATGTATAGGCATAATAATAAATGTGTTAATTTATGATCGCAAAGTTACAGATTTGAATTGGATGACGCATCTTCATGCCATCATCTTTTTATTTTGGCAGACCCAATCAGATATTCTGTCGTTTTGTCATAAAAAACCCGAAAAACTTTAATGGCATAATCATTGCTCATTCACCAGAGTATATATTTTTTAAAAGATACGATGGAACTCCCACAGAAACTCAAGGGCTCTTTTCATAATATCAAAATGAAATTTTTAAAATTATTATAAAATGGGAAAAATAATTGGAATCGATCTGGGAACAACAAATTCTTGTGTTGCAGTAATGGAAGGTAATGAACCTGTTGTAATCCCCAACAGCGAAGGGAAGAGAACTACACCTTCAATAGTTGCATTCATCGAAAACGGAGAACGTAAAGTCGGAGATCCAGCTAAACGTCAGGCTATAACCAATTCCAAGAAGACTGTTTTCTCGATCAAAAGGTTTATGGGCGAGAATTATGATAAAGTTACCAAAGAGATTAAAAGGGTATCTTATACTGTTGTTAAGGGTGATAATAATACTCCAAGGGTGAAAATTGACGACCGTATGTATTCTCCGCAGGAGATTTCTGCAATGATTCTTCAAAAGATGAAAAAGACTGCAGAAGATTATCTCGGACAGGAAGTTACTGATGCAGTTATAACAGTACCGGCATATTTCAGCGATTCACAACGCCAGGCAACAAAAGAGGCTGGTGAAATAGCAGGTTTGAATGTTAAAAGGATTATAAATGAACCTACAGCTGCTTCACTGGCTTATGGCCTCGATAAAAAGTCACAGGATCTTAAAATAGCTGTGTTTGATCTTGGCGGCGGAACTTTCGATATATCAATTCTTGAACTTGGAGATGGTGTATTTGAAGTCAAGTCAACAAACGGAGATACTCATCTCGGAGGCGACGATTTTGATCATCTGATCATTGATTGGATGGCAGATGAGTTTCTTAAAGAAGAAGGTATTGATCTGAGAAAGGATCCAATGGCATTACAAAGACTTAAAGAAGCAGCCGAAAAAGCCAAAATTGAACTTTCAAGTTCGACAACGACAGAGATTAATCTTCCATATATAATGCCTGTAGATGGAATTCCAAAGCATCTGGTAAAAACTCTCACACGGGCCAATTTTGAAAAGATTTGTGATAAACTGATTCAGTCTTGTATTGAGCCTTGTAAGATCGCGCTGAAGGATTCCGGTCTTTCAGTATCAGATATAAATGAAGTTCTTCTTGTAGGAGGTTCTACCCGTATACCTGCAATTCAGCAGCTTGTTGAAAAATTCTTTGGAAAGGTGCCCTCCAAAGGTGTCAATCCCGATGAAGTTGTGGCTGTTGGAGCAGCTATACAAGGCGGAGTACTTACAGGAGAAGTGAAAGATGTTCTTCTGCTGGATGTTACACCATTATCACTTGGCATAGAGACGATGGGTGGAGTAATGACTAAACTGATTGAATCAAACACCACTATTCCCACCAAGAAAACTGAGGTATTTACAACTGCTGCTGACAGCCAGCCATCTGTAGAGATACATGTTCTTCAGGGGGAAAGACCAATGGCAACCGGTAATAAAACTATCGGACGATTCCATCTTGATGGTTTGCCACCTGCCCCAAGAGGCGTTCCCCAGATTGAAGTAAGCTTTGACATCGATGCAAACGGTATTTTACACGTTGCAGCCAAGGACAGAGGTACTGGTAAAGAACAGAGAATAAGGATAGAAGCCTCTTCAGGATTGAATGACGATGAAATAAGAAGGATGAGAGAAGAAGCTAAAGCCAATGCTGAAGCTGACAATAAAGCAAAAGAGAAAGTAGATAAGATTAATACTGCTGACAGTATGATCTTTACAACCGAAAAACAACTTAAGGAATTTGGTGATAAACTACCAGCTGATAAGAAACCAGCTATTGAAAGCGCCCTTGCCAAGCTTAAGGAAGCACACAAGTCTCAGGACATGGATGCAATCGATAAAGCACTTGCAGAATTAAATTCAGTATGGCAGGTAGCTTCGGAAGAGATGTACAAAACAGCTCAGAATTCGGGACAATCAACATCTCAGCCTGGCCCTGAACAGCCATCAGACAACGATGCAAAATCGGGGAATGAAGAGGTAACCGATGTTGACTTTGAAGAGGTAAAATAAAATTATAATTTACTATATAAAAAGAGGTTGGAAAATTTTCAACCTCTTTTTTATTTCATTTTTAAATAAATCGGTCTCTTAAAAACCCTTTGTGAACCTTTGCGATAACCTTAGAGTGCCTTTGTGGTAAAAGCTAATTCATTTAAACACAAAGGATCACAAAGTAAAAACCAAAGTAACACAAAGAGAAAACAGACAAATGGACAATTAGAAGTCAAATACTTCATTATTATAAATCACGGGTGATTTTTTGTACTTTTATGTAAAATTTTACGTTTCAGGCACATGAAGCTTAAAACAATATTTATTGCCTCTCTCTTAGCTATTTCATTCTGTGCATCAAGTCAGAATGAAACAACTATTAATAAAACCGATAACCAGGGAA
>PLNF01000098.1 GCA_003141715.1 Bacteroidales bacterium
ATTTGTGCCCTTAATTCCTTTTCAGAGAAATACTCTAGTTCCCTGCTGGTCTCAAAAACTTCCCTTGTTAATATTTTTTTGCTCCCGGAATTTTCTTCCTGAGCAGAATTTTTATCTAATTTTTTCATATATTTTGCTTAACTATTGAATTATTCTTCCATATCGCTAAATCACAATAATAATCACGATATGAATTATTATCTGCATCTCCGGGGAATCCTGCAATTTGCCAAATTTCATATTGCGGATAGATGCTACTATCGCCATATGGTTTAGTGCTGATCATTTTATTTACATCATCATAGTCTGGAGACGCTATTCCCTGATTGACACATAAACTGTAAGCATGATAATAAAGGCATCTTTCAAACTTTGAAAAGGAAAGAAGGTATTTTTTAATATAGGAATTTCTGCCATGTTTTTTGAACTCTTCTGTAAATTTTATAAAAGCGTCTTTAGCATATTTTCGATAAAGGCCCAAAGCATATAAAAGATTATCATCTGTTATTAAATTTGATTTATAATTTTGATATTTTTCTATCGCATCTGATATGTACTGCTGATATTTTCTTTCAAATTCAGGAAAAGAATATAGATCTTCTTTACAAATCTGAAGGTCGAAAAGATCTAATATCTCCTTACGGATCTGTTCTTCTTCCTCGGAGTTTTTATTTTCAGATAATTTGTCCTGAAGTTTTTGAAATTTGGCTCTGAATTCTTTGGTTTTTTCCAATTTTAATTTAAGTTGGGTTTCCAGTTCGTGTGGAATTTTCTCTGCAATTGTGCCAGTGCTTATTTCGCCGGCATCTGAATTTTTTAAATTATTCATTTTTATTAATTTTTAAAATTGGGGTTAAATCCATGATTTTAAATTTAACCCCGTTATTTTTTTGAGTAATCGGAATCTCGATTGTGCTATTTCAAAATGGGAGATAGTCGTCATTCTCATTCTCCTTTGCAATCTCTTTATTTTTTAATAAGTTATTTTCATATCCTTTCAATGTATTAATTTTTGGCTCCTTTTTTTCGCACGCAACTTCTATCATTGATAGACTCACTCTTTTTGCAGTCCATTTGTAAATATCGTTTTCGTAAGTAATTGTTATGAAAGATCTATACCCATACTGATCCAGGCTTTCCCCTAGTGTATCAATATCGAATTTCCCATTTTTTGCTTTAACTATATCTAACCTCTTTAAATATTCAAGCACGTGTTTTCGTAAAGCAGAATAATGCTCTTCATTGAACATTTCCCGCTCAGGACACATAAACAGATAGCCTGGTTCAATACCAAGTTGTCTGCATTTCCCATTTTTATACTCTAAAAAGTATATTATTCTATTATAATATTCTGAATCCCAATTGAATTCAGCAGTAAATGTTTCTCCTGAATGTTTCAGAGAAAGTTTAATGATTTCGTCATCCATTGTGGCTTTCCACGTTAAGAAATGAGCTTTACCTTCCTTAATTTTTAATAATTCCGAGTTTGATTCTTTAACGAAAGTGCTTCCGGAAGATAAAAGTTCCGGATTAGTACATTCTAAAACTGTATAAGAGTAATATGACATAGTTTTTAGTTATTAAATAAAATTATTTTTTGATTCCTCCTGGTTGGAAGATATCTGCTCTATTAATTCAAGAGACTTAGCAAGTTTATCAATTGTTTTGTGTTCAATAACTGGACAGTATCCAATGATTTGATAATCAAGTAAGATTTCAATTAATTCATGAAAAAGTACGGGATCAATGCTCTTAAGAAATTCAATGAATTCAGCTTTATTTGAGATACCAAATTTTTCGAGATAAGTACTTTGACTTATCTCTTTAATTATTTCCCATTTTCTATCAGAGGGTCTAACGTATTCTTCAGCGTCAAAACTAGTATGGTAAATAAGTGCAAACAGCTGTTTTGATGTTAAGACGTTTTGAAAACTTTCTAAGAGATGTATTCTAAACTTCAATAAATCATAAAAAGCTTTTTCATGATGTACCGGCACAAAATAGTATTGGCCTTCCTGCTCAAAATATTCATAGTCACCTTTGTAATTGAGTTCTTTTTTCAATTCAAGTATTAATTCACCTGCAACATCATCAATGTCGATCATTCTATCGGGTATTATATCTTCATAAGAATAAAGTGTATCTGGATCAAAATCTGATTCAGTATAGGCAATTAAATTATTATTTTCCATAGTTCTGGTTATTATCATAATTGTTATTTTTAATTCCACTCGAGAGTAGATAAACAGGATTTTCTAATTCAGGATCCTGATTTGTTTTATTAAGTTTATTTTTCATTTGTTGATGGTTTAAATATTATTATTATTCTTTGTCCTCATTTAGAAATGGGAGGTCATTATTTTTTTGGATTGTTGATTCAGGGAGTATTTCCTTCCAGTCTTCTGTCTCTGAATCTCTCTGATATCCATGAAAAATTAATTCTGAATTTCGAATCTTATCAACTGATAATTTGAAATTCTCGCACTCTGCATGGATTGTAACACTTGATGTTACACAATCATCAAAGTGATGTTCAAGAATATCACAATGCAATTCTCCATCCAAAAGACTTTCTTTCGTTTGGTCAAGTCGGAATAGATATCTCCTTATTCTCTTCCATAGTTTATGGGTAACTTCTTCTCCTAATATATTAATGATATGATCATGATCATTGAAAGTATATTTTGGTTCGTACCCAATAAATTCATGTTCGCCAGCTTCATATCTATAACATTCTGTGATAGATTCTTCATAATCCGGACAATCATAATACCTTGCCAAAAAAACTTCACTTGGGAATTTTTCGGATAACCTCAGGATATCATCATGCATAGCATCGTTACAGGATTCAAAAACCAGTTCATCCAATAATGAATATGAGAGTTTTGAGTTTGTAGTTTTTATTATCTTTTTGGGATCAATGAATTTTAATAATTCATAATTTGTCAGGCATTCAAGCCTGGTAACGTAGTAATTTGCCATTTTAATTCTTTTTTATTTTAATATTATTTTTATAAACCTCATCTATAAAAGGTTCTACCATTAGATGCCAGGTAGGGGCATTATTATCAAGTAAGCCTAATATCTTGCTATGCTTACTTATTATATAGCATGAGATTCTATTTTTACCTTTTCGCACAGCTTCATAGCCACGCTCGGCCATTAGTTTACCAATCGTTGGAACATTGATACGCTTGCTGAATTGTGGGAACTTGCCGGCCAAACTGCTAACTAAATCCAGATTCGTAATGGGGAAGCGATCACCAATTGTTTCGGGTAGTTGCAGGTACTCATCAAGTATCAGATCTACATCGGACTTCTGGACATAGTCCTCATACAGTTGCTTTAATAGATGCAGGTCTTCAAACTGAAAGGAGTACTTGAACCCATTTGCAAAAAGATGGCATGCTTCCATGAATAGATCAGTCAAGTCAACTTGAGCAAGTTTTTCTCTATCAATACTCTCAATTTCGATTGGTAGGACTCGTCGGTTTTGTTGCTCACGAACGACTGCAAGGTTATTTCCGCTTCCAGCAAAAGAACATCTGCGCTTGATTGTTGAGATTCTTCGATCGTATTTTCTCCTTGTAGTAAGTTTTTTTGTGGAAAGTACGGTTTTAAAAGTTTTGTCCATCTCATAAGTTCGGCCATCCATCTCATCGTCCACTATTAGAAGTGCTTGAGCCATAAGTACCTTGAAGTCATCATCAAAACTCAATGAATGCTCTCTCAAGTAGCATTGCAATTCCTTGGGAAGAGTAAAATTTCTTAAAAATGTGGTCTTGCCAATACCCTGCTGGACTGACAGAAGAGTTAGGAAAAATTCATTGGGATATTCCCCGTCAAGAGCCTGTGCAATCATTCCTACATACCATTTCTTGAGAAAATGGATCACAATAGATTTGTCTATAGTTTTGTTTCTGAGCACAAGACAGTCGAGCCACTGTTCAAATGTTCCGGCAGGATGTCGGTCTTTGTTGGCTTCAATAAAGTCCTGAATAGGGTTTATTCTCTGGATATAATGAGATTTGATGATCTCTTCAAAACGGGTTCTCGCAATCTCTTTTTCAAAATGCTTTTTCAAATTGATATAAAGGGTGTTATAGTCCAATTCTTCAATTACTTTACCATTTATTGTAATATCTTGAATAAAAGAATCGTACCTAACGCCCAACTCATTTAGATATTCAGCAATAGCATCTGTTGTTACCTTATCGGAATTTATTTTCACTGGAAAGCCAAGTGCAGGAAGCAACCTCAAAGTAGTCTTGTAGTCATTTTTGCCTTCCAATACCTCTAATATCTGAAAATGATTGTAAGGTTTCTCCGGCTTAAAGTCGGTTGAGGTTGAAAAACATGTAAATGTTTTGCTAACCTTATTATAGTACCCAGAATGTTGTGCGGAAGAACCGTCCCGAAGCAGATAAAACTTTTCATCATCTTCTTTAACAACTGTCCAACCATGCTTTGTAAATAATTCAATAATATCGTAATTATTATTAAAGTCATTAATCGCAGTTTCGCTGTAAACAAATTGTTTGTCGTTCTTTGAAGCAGTATGGCTAGAAGGAAAATATCTGTTCAGGCTTCTCGCTGTCTCCAACAGGAAGTCACGTTCATTCGGGGTAATAATGGGTATTTCAACATCTAGATTAGCAAGATCGAATTTACCTTGCAAAATTTTATTATTGACTTTGCTTGTGCAGAAATATCCCGATTCCCCCCTGGTTTCGAGAATCACGGTTTTATCCGTATGAAGCGCAAGTTTCAGGTTTTTATCAATTATTCCCTCTGGACACCTATATATATAATGTTGTCCCCCGCTTGGAGTTGTTTGGATAATAAGTTTTGAGTATAGGTCTTTCGGTATGAGATCAGCGAACTCAGTTATAATAGTTTTCTGGGGATCGTTCTTGATATCAATATCAATGCACTCTAAATTTCCAGAGATTTTTCCAGTTATAATTCCGATTGTACCTTGATTTTGATAATGTGAGTGCCAGAGAGATATTGGAGCGATCTTTTTTTGGTATTCACCCCATGACTTGAAGGGTATCTTGTTTGATGCCACTGGGATGATCGATAAGCCTATGGCTTGGTCATCATTTTCTGTGTTACCACTTGTACTAAAGTTCCATATTAGTTCCATTTTGAGTTAAACATTTAGAATCATCATTATTTTTTTCAAGCAGACCCTTCATAAGATACTGCTTGGTCCAGGTCGCTACCTTGACATAATCATTTTTTGCTCTCTCCTGAAGGAGTTCATAGAAGTCTCTTTCTAAAGAGAGGTTCATTTTAACGTTTTGTGTGTTTTTCATTCTTTTCATTTTTTTAAAAGATTTAAATCAAGTTATTTTTTTGAAGGGCAAATTGCATCCCTCTGTAACTACCTACTCAAAAAAAAAGCAAAAGGAGTGTTTTATGGCAAAAAACTGAAAATAAATATTGTTTTTATTGTTTTTACTAAGTAGGGTAGACAAGGTGACAAGATAAAATAGACTTTTAAACAGTTATTCGTGGCAGTGACAGTGAGAATATAGATAATATTGTATATTCTGAGTATGACTGTCACTGTCTCAGTAATGTTTCAAAAAGGGTTTTCAGCCTGTCACCCTGTCTACCTTGTTTGTCATTTTAGAGTTAACATCTTGATAATGGGTAAAAAAAAGAAAAGAATATCAGGATAAGGAGAATCGATTCCAACAATTTGCTTCCTGTTAATCATCACTTATACCTCTAAAAATAAATCCTATGATTATTCAATATCAAGAAATAAATCACTGAGGCTTATATCAAGAGTATCCGCCAGTTCGAATAGTGTCAGAAGAGTTATGTTATGATTATTTTCAGCTCGGATAATTGTGTTTCGATGCAGATTGTAATTGCTTAAATCCTGCTGAGTAAGATTATTGTTTAGGCGTAATTCACGCAAGAAAGTACTTAGTTCAAGAAGTCTCTTACGATTAATATTTGAAACTAATTTTCTGGGCATATAATTATGGTTAATATCAATAAATACTTAAGCACCATATATTATATATTAGATAGTACCATAATTAACCATTAATGTCCCATTTCTGTACAAATAAACCTGTTTATGTTCTCAGAAAATCAACATTAATTAGGTTAAATGGCATTTAAAACACTAAAACAATAAAATCTTTGACAAAAATGTGGGTTAAAGGGTACCCACGAAGGTGAGACTTCGTCTTGAAAACATTTTTGCTAAAATATTTCGGTTTTAGTATTAAAAATAGATTTTAAATTCTTGAAGGAGTCATTTGGATTATAATTATAATGAAAAGTGAAAACACAATCTTTTTTTGTCCTAATTAATGACTTAATGTTAATTTAAATAATTCTTATAAGAACATGTAACATTCCCTTTTAATAAATTGCCAATAAAGAATTAGAATTACTTCAACGGATCGTCATATTTAGGGTATACTTGAAAATGATACATTATTCTTCCTTAGATTCACAGTAATTCCAATTAAATGTATTAATATTGAGGCCAACCTAAATATGATACAATATGAATGTAATAATTTATGGAAGGGTCTCATCTGAAAGCCAGGATTTTCATCGTCAAACAAACAATCTCAAAGAAATCGCAGTTCAAAAGGGTTGGATCGTGAAGCGAACATTTGCTGAAAAGATCACAGGCACTACTGATGCAAGTCAGAGAGCAGAATTTAGAAAATTGTTGGAGTACGTCAAAACCAATAATATAGAAATAGTACTTGTATCCGAAGTTTCAAGGTTAGGCAGGAGAGTTGTTAATATACTACAAACTATTGAAGAATTACACAAACTAAATGTAGCAGTATATGTCCAGCAATTCAATATGCTGAGTTATGAAAATGGGAAAGAAAACCCACTAGTGATGTTGTTGCTTCAAATGTTGAGTATTGGTGCCCAGCTAGAATATAGTCAACGGGCTGAGCGTCAGAAACAAGGAATTCAGATTGCGAAGCTTCAAGGCAAATATAATGGTCGAAAAAGGAATGCAATTGCTTCAAGAGAGAAGACTTTATCAAAATATAAGGACATTGTCGAAATGATAATGAAAAGTGATTTGTCCGTACGGAGGATCAGTCAAATTACAAATCATTCAATTAATACAGTTAGGCGGATAAAAGTCTTGACATCTTCCTAAAGAAAGAAGTTTACTTAAGTTTTCTTTTTAACATGTCTCTATTATCCCATTAGTTGGCCATAATCTGTACAATGAGTTATATCACATTGAAATCAGAGGTATCCACCGCTATTCGGATACCCCCTCTCCACCTGCCCATTTTCCTATGTGGGTACTACATGAATGAAATCTGGGGACACACTTGATATTTTAAAATTAGTAATGTCAAAAAAAATCTAGAAAATTTCCGAGTATCAGTAAAATGGAGGATCATAAAAAAAATTTAGGAATTTTTTGTGGCTCAGAAAGAATGATCATATATGGTTGTATCTTTTGGTCTTATCACGAATCATGCCCAAAAACAAGAACGCCTATCTTAGGTATTTAATAATCCACTCCCAGTTGAAGAGGAATAAATATAGGGAAGGGTATCCAAATAAGGAAGACCTTCTCTGGGTTCTTAATGATCAAGGATATGACGTTTCAGGTTCAACACTTGAAAAGGATTTAAACTTTCTTAAAAATGAGCGCGGTGCACCTCTTGAATATAATAGGTATCAGAAATGTTATCGCTATACTGATGATTGGGAGTTTGATGTACCACTTTCTCCAGAAGATGTCAGAATCTTACATATGCTTATTCACAAACTGGAAATTTTCGGTGATGCTCAGGAATTCAAAATGGTGAAAGATTCAATTGATAGACTTAGTGACCATTTTAATTTGATGCAACAACATCCTGATTACAAAATTGACAAATATATTCTCTTTGAATACACAAAAGGATTTTCCGGGAAACATCTTCTTTCTCCAATTTATGATGCCATCTTTGAGAAAAAGGAGATCAAATTTACACACTGCAGGTTTGAATCTGACCGACCTACAGAGCGTACTATCCAACCATATATTCTCAAAGAACACCGTAACAGGTGGTATGTTATAGGCAAGGAATATGAGGAACCACGCATTTTCGGACTTGATAGAATATATAACCTCATCGTTTCAGATAGATACTTTATCCAGGACCCAGATTTTTATGACGAGATTTTTAAGGTTCTTAGGGATGCAGTTGGAGTCATGGCCTTCGGATTTGAGTCTGAGGATGTAATATTACATTTTGACAGTTCAGAAGCCAAGTATATCAAATCACTACTGCTTCACCGCTCGCAAGAAGTAATTCAAGAAGATAAAGATGGAATTACTATTAGTCTTCATGTAAAGATCACTTGGGAATTCATTATGGATTGTATTCTCCGTTTTGGTGATACGGTAAAAGTACTAAAACCACAGAGTCTTGCTAATAAGGTAAGCGAGATCTATCAGAATGCTATTGATTCTTACAATAGAGAATAGACTAGTTTTCAATAATATCCAGATTTAATTCAATCAATTTTTGCTATAATTTTTACTCCGCAAATAGGATGAGGAGTGATAATCTATGTTTGTATAAAATTTAAATATACGTATGGATAATAGCTTAAATCAAAATCTTCTTAATAGGTTGGAGCGTATATCATCAACCGCTTCAACATGTGACCTCAATTTTCAGAAACTTACAGATGTTAGCAATGACCTAAATGAGGTTTCTGCGTTTCTGGGTATTACAGCGGACCAATCTGTCTTTTTTTCATGTCTGGCAGAATTGAGTTTTCAAAAGACAGTAACCCTTGAGCATCTTTCAAAACATTTCAATTGCAGCGTGCTTAAACTGATCACATTCATGCACGAGATTGAAGCGCTCGAAAAGAAGGGTTATATACAGAAAACCATTAAAAAAAGAGGGAGAAAGTACTCATACAATGACATGGGTTTTTCAGTTCCTCATTATGTAATTGAATCGCTTAGGAAAGCAGATGCTTCCTTGCTGGTTTCTGCCATAAAATTTGATCTACCCGGCTTCCTTAAACAGGCATCAGCAATTGTTGATGAACGCCAGGGAAACATATTAGCTACCGCTCAGGTATTATCTGAAATGGAATTTCTTATATCTATGAATAGGGACCTCTCCTATGTCTCTTTCATTGACCAGACCCTTTCCCTTACTATAAGCAAGTGTACCATATTTGCCCTGAGTTATGTTAGGTTGAAAGGCCAGTACAATGTTGGTATTGACAGATTTGCTAATGCCATTTTTGATGACCTTGGTGAGCAGCTTGAGTTTGTTCAGGAAGTTTCTGCAGGTAATCATGAGTTAATAAGGAAAAACCTAATAAAACTTGTAACATCTGAATTTGACGGGGAAAAGGTAGTCTCCCTTGCTCATAATGCCATGAAAATATTGTATAAGTCATATCCAGATCTTCTTATTGCTGATCCTGAAAAATCAGGGCTTATTTCTTACAAATTAATTACAGAAAAGAAGCTTTACTTCAATTCCGAAATCAAGGATCAAGTTAAGGTAATAGAGGATGTTTTAAGACCTTCAAAATTCAAAATTTATCGGAGAGAGTTACAGCGCAATAAGATGAGTGGGGGAATCACTGCGATATTCTTCGGAACTCCCGGTACTGGGAAAACCGAGGTAGTTTACCAGCTAGCCCGAAAGACCCATAGGGACATAATGATGGTCGACCTCAGCCAGACAAAGAGTAAATGGTTCGGTGAAAGCGAAAAACTAGTAAAAAGAATATTTGATGACTATTACGCACATCTAAAGAGCAGTATTAATGAACCTATCCTCTTTATAAATGAAGCCGATGGACTACTTTCAAAGCGCGTTGACCTTAACGGACGTAGCTCATCAACTGAACAGTCGCTTAATACTATCCAGAATATTCTTTTGCAAGCACTTGAGAACTTCGAAGGTATACTTTTAGCAACTACTAATCTCACCGGCAATTTAGACAAAGCGTTTGAACGCAGGTTTGCTTTCAGGATAAATTTCCTAAAGCCTGATGCTAAGTCCCGACAGAGTATATGGAAGAGTAAGATACCTGAACTGTCCGACAGAAATGCCGCAGTTCTGGGTGAAAAATTTGAAATCACAGGCGGGGAAATTGAAATTCAGGTAAAACAGGTGATTTTAAAAAAGGTCCTCAATAAAAAGGTTGATTTATTTGACACTTTGGTTGAAAGCTGTAACAAGAACCATGGATTCACATCAAGAAAGAGGATCGGATTTTAAATAGTCTATAGAAATTAATATAACATGAAAGAAAATAAAACTTCTGAAACATTAAATTTACTTTTTATCTGCCACTTTAATCAAATGCGCAGCCGAACTGCAGAATGTATATATTCTTCAGAACCACTTTATCAGGTCAGATCTGCCGGTACCGAATGTAATGGAAAAGGAAAAATAACCGGAGAACTCCTTCTATGGGCTGACTTAATTTTTGTAATGGAAGAAGAACATGAAATAATTTTAAAAGAAGGATTTTCAGCGTATACATTAAATAAGAGAATAGTCAATCTGGATATACTTGATAATTATTATTTTATGGAGCAAGAACTTGTAGATTTAATAAAAGAGAGAGTCTTCCCTTATCTCGTTTTTACAAGAGTTAATACTAAGGAAAATAATTAAATAGTTCTTCTCATAGATGTGATACTGGATTATAGACTCACGAGGATCATGTTACTCTGGAATGTTGTGAGTTAGTTTTCAGAACTTGCCCTTATTAACAATTAATAGCAAAGGAAAACGTAAGGTCTAGGCATTTAATTTTGTCAATGATGCGGATATGATGTGATATTAATTATAATCATAAATTTAAAATATCTGTCTAAGACAATAAAAAATACAATAAAATCACCAGAATATGAACAAAGAAAGCGTTTTAAAAGAACTTGGTATTTATCTGTTTAACAGAGCAGGCGATATAAAAAACCTGGATAAAATAAGTAATAGTATTTACAATGTATTAGCTTATAAAAAAGAAGTTCCAAAAAAAGCATATGAGTTGATTCCTGACAAAAGATATCATGATGGATATAAAATCGCTTTTGGATTTATGAGGTATTTGGATAAACTAAAGGAGCCTCCATTTCTTGCTTATTACTCAATAATTAAAAAAATGGCTGAAAAATTAAAACTTCCTATTATTGATTTGGATGTTCAAACCAAACTTATTTTATTTACTTTAATTATAGATTTTTTTGAAGAAAATCCTGGATATTTGGATTGATACAGAGCCAGGAACCAGTATACAACCAAAATGTTAAAGAAAATTAAATGACCGGATTATTAGAGCTTCTATCTATTTAACTGGTTCTGATCAGAATTATTTGTTCTGTTTTTACTTTGGAACAAACAGGAATGATAAAACAGCATGGGAATACATAAAAGAATTGTTGGACAGAAATCCATCCATGTAAGCTATCATTATTTAACTTTGGGGTAATTCAACTTTGGATTTTTTAGATAATCTAAATTCAATTACCATGCCAGTAAGCAAAAATGCATTCAAAAGGTACAGTCTTCTTGATAATGCTATTCGAAGAAAAAAATATCCCACACTTGAAAACCTACTTGATATACTTGAAGACGAAGGATACCCTGTATCAGTTTCAACTGTTGAGAAAGATATCGAGACCTTACGTAGCAAATTTTCAATGCCAATTGCATATGACAGACTCGAAAAAGGATATTATTACACTGATAAAAATGCATATTTTGATATTCCTATTACTAATAATGATGTTGAGACAATCTGGCTTGCTCTTGATAAGCTGAGTTTATTTAGGCATACTGAGGCCTTCAGTAATGTCAGAGATTCACTTGAGCGCATAATGACGCGACTTGAAATTGATCTGAATAAACGTGATAAATTCACTGAAAAAATAATTTTTTATGAACCACTTCCCGCTTTTGCGGGAAGTGAGTGGCTCTCAGTACTTTATGATGCAATTTGCGAATGTCATTCTGTCTCCTTTACTTTTAATGCCTATGCTAACGTAACAAGTCACCTTATTGAACCGTATATATTAAAAGAGTATTCAGACCGGTGGTACGTTATTGGGAGAGAAAATAATGTACCGGTTGTCTTCGGGCTCGACAGGATCAATGAACTGGATGTGAAGAAAGAATTGTTTGTAAGGGATAAGAATTTTTATGATGACATGCGGTCAAATATTGAGCACTCTATTGGCATGTTCAATTTTGAAAAAAGAAATCATCCGGTACAGATCGGATATGATATAACGCTTGCTGATGAAATAAAAGCAAAAAAGTTTCATGACAGCCAGCATACCTCTTCTGAAGATTCTGAAGAGATCGTGATTAGCATGAATGTAAAAATGGATGAAGAACTTCTGAAAAAAGCTGTGCTACCCTATGGTTATAAAGCAAAAATTTATGGCCCTGGATTTGCAGTGAGTATGGTTAAGAGAACACTTATGAAAGCTCTGGATAACTATAAGAAGGATTGACCTGTTTGTGGACTGATACTAATTCGGTAACTCATTCAGAATTTCTTTTTGTCTTTTAGAAGGCGCCTATCGCCTTTACATAAATTGTTTTTCTCCAAAAGAAAACATTTTTTTTTTGCTCCATAAATCAGTTATGGAGTCATTTACGACATTGCGCTCAGAAACGACAGAAACCAATACTATTATATATGAAAGAAGAAAAAAAAGAACCTCCGGAAAAAAAGAAAGAAAAACTCAATCTTGAGATAACTGAACTCTTCCTGGTCAAATCAAAATGGGACAGGACATTCTTTGCTGAAATAGTCAGGGACAAGACAGAAGACGGCAAAACAATTAACCGCGGCAGTGTGGTAGTCAATGAGGGAAAAATCTGGAGCGCAGGGGAAACACAGGATGAATTGGGATATTATCTTGATGATATATGCACAATGAAACTTGATTTTGGATTGCATGACAATGAAGGAGTCTCATCAAAGATTGCGGAGGAAAAGTACTTTCATAATTAACTCAGGTGCTGGCCCCCATACACCTGATGCGGGGGGCTATAAAACCTTTGTGTTCTTTGTGAAATCCTTTGTGCTCTTTGTGGTTAAAGGATTTAATTTATTTAAACATCAGTCTTAATATTAAACTTTTAAAACTAATTAATTTGAAAAAAGAAAAGTACATTGATTTCAGCTGGAAGTTCGTTCCAGACAAGGAAAACAGGAAAACTCCCGACTGTAGGAAATATAATTGTGATGATCCATTCCAGCTTCTGAGATGGAGAAACGATGTAAGACTGTTTTTCCTGAACTGGAGATATGTTTGGTACACATACAAGTATCTCCTGAAATATTTTCCATTTATTGGCTTGGAGGTCTGGGCTTTAAGCGGCAGCTGGATTGCAGGACTTGCAACTCTTACAATTTATATACCGTTAAGAATTATAATAGACAAGAAAATAAGTTTCCTCGATCAGATTCAGATGCTGATGCCGGGTTTGATAGATCCTCAGCTTACGCCGGTTTTCGGAAATCTCTTGCCGTTTAAAATTGACTGATCATCTAATTGAAAAACAAATATTTCGCAGAAATGAAACAAGAAATTAATTTTAAACATACTAAGATTTAAAACGATCCATTTCAGAGATAAGCCAGGTCAGAAAAGGAAAGATTCTGCGAAGAAGATTTAAATTGCCTTACACTCTGACTGTGTGACATATATACTGCACTTATTGAAATAATTTATTAGTCCTTTAATATTTTAAAATTATGACAGTTTATATTCCTTGCATGTGCTGTGGGACACAATTTACAGAAACCTGGCTCTGGATGGTCTGCAATAAATGCGGTTACCACATATGTTTGTCCTGCCTCGGACGGCATAAAGGTCTCATGGGAACCAAGGGAAAAAATGCAGCCAGTGCACTTTCGGCTATCTTGATGGACCGAAAAGGCTTAAATAAAACAGATTAATTTATAAATCAGAAAATTATGCAGCAAATTCTAACCAGAATATTCAAGAAACATAACAGTTCAGCGATGAAGATCCAATATCTGCACTTTTTTGAGCTCTGGATACTTAAACTGTTGGGGAATAAAACTTTCAAAATTGACAGTTCATATATTTGTACCTCTAACAATGTCATCTCGGTTGGTAAAGAATTCCAGTACACGGAAGGGAGCATGCTGGAACGTGTTATCATTGAAGATATCAGTTGGGACAAGGATCACTACGATATTAAAGAATGCCCAAGAGAACACAGTTGTCCTATCGATCAGACCATCCTGGATAGCATTCCGGTAATATATCTTTAGTAACTTAAGAGTAACAAAGTAGAAATAAATAAATAATGAATTCATTGCAACTTCATCCGTTATTTACTATGTATGATCTCAATGTAGAAGACATTGATTCTCTTGCCCATTTGTACGAAACAGGGATTGAAATTAAAAGACCCTATTACAATGATGGTTTTAGACATATTGAGATAGAGGTCTATTTTAAGAATGACCATAATGGTTCAATCAAACTCTTTGACAGAATTTTCTTAAAGCATGGACTTATAACTTCGTGCGGTCTTACTAGACGTTTTGTATTTGCAGAAGAGTCAAGTTACTATGCATTTACAAATGACCTTTCATCCCTAATGTTGCTGGGGTATTATACGTATAAGGAAAAGCTTAAAATGAACACGTAAATAAGAAGCAACATCAGATAATATGCGTATCAGAATTCATTACCTTTATAAGGAGCAGCGATTAACATTGGATTTCTTTAGCTATTAACAGTCGATCAATATGGACAGTTTAGATAATTATTTGAAATATACTAGGGGACTGCCAACTGAATATTTTAAATATCACGGAGAAGGATTGCCATCGACTTACGCTATGATCTGGTGTATGATGGCAACTGGTGTTTCCCGTATCTTCAATAAAGAAAATATGAAGGAATTCCTGTTCCGCTTACCCATAGCATTGAATTCGATGGCTCTGATTGAGACCTGGCTTATAAAGGACAGGCTTATGAATTATAAATTTAAAGAAAAGGAATATGTATTGAAACTCAAAGACGTCATCATGCATTTCGGATTGGAAGCGTACGATCATTATAAAAATCATTCAGATCGTGATTCCTATCTTCAGTGCATCTCCACTGACATAACGGCTGCAATGGTTGTAGGATATTTTGGTGATTTTTCTGTTATAAAACCTGAAGAGAAAGTAGATTTCGGGGAGATGTTTTCCGGAAAGAAACATGCACCTGAATTGACACCTAAACTTATTGCAAATGCTGAATTCTTCGCAAATGACCTTATGAAATTTATTCCGGAAAAGACGTTTTCAAACTGTAACCAATCAATTAGGGAAAAAGAGAGAGAGCTTGAAATTAGAATAGAGCGGATTAAGAACCTGCCTGTATTCGATATAAAAAAGATCCCTATAGATATAATTCTCAAATGTTTAAAAATAATGTATAAAGATGAGTATATAAAACACCTCCTTAATCATCCAGATGAATTTGAAAAGAAAGGGAAGCCACTTATATACCTTGCCTGGCTTATTGCAAACGATTTTATGATATTGGATGGTCTCAGCACTCACGAGAAAGAGGGAATAACTCTTAATTATTTGGATTATGAACTTGAAAGTGGAGGATTTAATCTGGGTGAAACCGTTGTGATGTATAATCTTGAAGAGGTGGGACAATTGCTGATAAGACTAATGATTTGAATAAAGTATAAAAAAACTTATACCATGAAGATAATAGAATATGCCCCTGGGTCAATAGAGAGAATGTATTGTCCCTCTACCGATGAAGTTATATTTTCTCCCAATCTAGATGAAATTAATGATAATGCAATAGCTTTTATTGGCTATTGGCATCATGAGTTCCTTGACGAACCCCTTATAAAAGATGAGACTCTAGAAGCAGCCTGGAGTGAATACTTCAGCAAACATTTGAAAGATAAGTTTCCTTATAAGTATGACTGGGATGACATCAGGAAATTTTTCATGGAATATAACAACTCAGGGTGGATTGTTTATGAGTGCGATTTTCATGGAATGGCATGTGGACCTATGTCATATACTGTCATTTACGTTGTTAAGTCTGATACGGTGATTGAAGAAGAGCCAAATTATGAAGATCCTTTAGAAGGAATGTCAGAAAAGGAAATTGAAGATGAAATAATACGTAGACAAATTAAGGGGCTACTGGGTTAATTTATTTATATGAAAGAAGAAATTATTAATGGAGTTAAGTATAAACTCCCGAGTCCGCTGACTGACTTCCAAAAAGAAATATATGTGCACTTAATTAACTGGAAATGGAAGAATATCACCAGGGAAGAAGGTGTGAATAAAAAGAAAGTAAATGACGGTAAGGATCTCTAATAAAAACAGTCAACCTTTTGAGGAAGAAATTGTCAAAATACTAATTGAAAATAATTTCGAATTATCAGAATCAAGAATTAGTTTCTCAGATTTTTTAATAGAAGATGAAATTAAACTAAACTAAGATCACTTTGTACCTCTTTTAAACAACTTACATTATAAGTTAGGCGGATTAAAGTTTTGACATCTTCCTAAAGAAAGAAGTTTACTTAAGTTTTCTTTTTAACAGGTCTCTGTTCTTCTGTTAGTTGGCCATAACCTGTACAATGAGTTATATCACATTGAAATCAGAGGTATCCACCGCTATTCGGATACCCCCTCTCCACCTGCCCATTTTCCTATGTGGGTACTACATGAATGAAATCTGGGGACACACTTGATATTTTAAAATTAGTAATGTCAAAAAAAATCTAGAAAATTTCCGAGTATCAGTAAAATGAGGGATCAGAAAAAATTTATAGGATTATTTTGTAGTTTAGAAAAAAGAAGAGACAAAGTAAAAAACACAATAACATATAAATTAGTCGTTGCCGTGAAAAATGTCATATAAGGTTGTTGGGCTACTTATTTCAAGCGATTTAACTAAAGACATTATAAGCGATCTTGCTTTCTTTGTCTCTAAAGGTGTAAACTCATATTTTGCAATGATATATGTACTATCTGACTGGTCGAGTTTGGGATAGTGACTAAACGGATAATTAAGCGTAAGGATAACCGGCAATTGCTTTATCTTTTTTGAAATCTTCCCATTAAGCAGATCTTTAACAAACTTCCCCAAACTGCCTTCATATACATGAGTATTTAACACATATTCATCAGCATCTTCCAGTATCAGCAGTGGCCTTTTATATTCCAGATAATCCAGCATTTCCAAATCAAAGGTTGGAGCATCCCATTTACTTAGATACAGAAAACGTCTTCTTAAAACTCTGGTAAGATGATGCAAATACGTTGATTGCCCATTGCCAGACTCTCCTGCAAGTATTATAAGCCCGGTTGTATTATCAGGCTCCAGAATTTCTGTGATCTTTCCCTCAAAATTCTTTATATCATCATTAAAGAGAATGTCAGTATCGATAATCTTGTCACTTAATCTGAGAATTTTTTGATCCCCATTTAAAAAATTATCAATATAATAAATACAGTTATAAAACTCCTCCTTTTTAAAACGGGTTTCAATGGATTCAAAAAGATTCTGCATTTTTTTCCCCGGAATATGTCCGGAATAATAAACTGAAAGACCGTCACCCACAATTGAAATAAGAAGGTCTTTCTGCAGCCACGCATACCATCTGTAAATTTTTTTCTGGTCACTGAAAGGCAATACATGAGATCTTATGAAGATATTCTTTTTCTGCACTTTCAGTTCTAAAACCCACTTAAGAACCTCCTGTTCATTGCATTGGGAGTATGTGCGAACGAGATATGGTGCGTCATTCATACAGCAAAACAAAGTGGTAAGGTCATTCTCAATAGAAAATGGATATTGAACTATATTTATGTACGGAATAAGATCAAATTCTTGATCAACAGGAAGTTCAAGAGTATCGTACAGTTTTGCAGCCATATTTTTCTATTTCCTGAAACCTTTAATCTCTTTAGGAATGTAATCGAATGAATTGCTCGCATGACTATATATTTCTGCCAGAGTCATAGGTCCGGTAACAGGGATCTGAAGCTTAAGATTTGATGCCAGCTTTTTAGCCTTTTTCGTTTCCAGTTCCCTGAACTCATATAGCGCGATAAGTCTGCCCTTTCGAAGAAGAGCAGGATCAATCCGTGAAAGATTTGTGTTGAATGTGCAGATGATCTGCAGTTTAAGACAGAAGGACAGCAATCCATCTGTAATATTAAGTAGTCCTGATATGGAAAGGTTCCTTCCCATATTCCGGTCTTCGATAATATTCTCTGCATCTTCAATAATAAGCACTGAATTAGGATGCTGAAGCATTAGCTCCATAAACCTGTCAGACGTAAGATCTAATGAAAACTGTGGCGGAATATATATTATTTTTTTGTCAAGCGTACGGGCAAGGTAACGAATATAAGTTGTTTTCCCTGTACCCGGAGTACCGTGCAATAAGACAACACCTTTATTATCTCTGGTATTTAAATGTTCAGTAATCCTGTTATGAACAGGTACGAAGTCATCATTGTAATTGTCTTCAATACTTATTTTAAAAGGCTTTAACTGGAACTGTTTCACTTTTAACTCAGTACCTGTACTTGTTTTTTTTATAAGGATCAGGTAAAAGTTATCTTCTCTTTTTTTCTTTACAGTTTCCAGCTTTTTTATCATTGCTGAGACCGCGCTAATGAATTCAGAATAACTGCCATAGGGACAGATAATTTCCAGACTGGAAAAATATTCTTCTTCAATTATAACAAACAGGTCCCGAGAAAACAGAATCAATATTATTTTCTGATCATGACCCCTATAATTGTTAAGAGTAATTATGTTCCCTTTAGGAATTTTATATTTAGATAAGATCCAATGAGTGATATGTATTATTGATTCTCTGTCACAGGAGAACTTGATACTCGAAGGGAGGTGTTTATTTAAAGCAGCGAAAAATGAATCTTCCTCAAACATTATATCTTCGTGAGTATCAAATACCTTGTTTTTTATAAAGAGAGATTTTACATCTTCAATATCCAAATCAGGCAGCTTTATTGGTTTCATGGTTAACTTTTAAATCCAATCTTGTTTTTCTTTTCAAATCTAAAGTCAGGATCAGACATATTGAAGATATCAGCGAGAGTAGACGGACTTTCAGGCAGCTCATCAATTCCAAGACTTTTAGCAAGGATTTTTGTTCTATCCAATGAAAGTTTTTTAAACTCATACAAGGCGATGAGCCTTCCTTTCCTGAGCAAAGCCTTGTCAATCCTGCGTAGGTCAGTATTGAAAGTACAGATCACCTGAAGATTAAGACAGTCAGAAAGGAGACCGTCTGCAACATTGAGAAGGCTACTTACCTGGAATGTTCTTATGCCATCATCTACCAGAATATTCTCCGCATCTTCAATGATCAGGATGGAGTTTGGATAATCAATCATAAAAGTTACAAAGTTCAGGGAGGACAGGTTTGAAGCGATTGCAGGCGGTACATAGATCAGCTTTTTGTTCAGTATAAATGAAAGGTAACGCAGGTAAGTTGTTTTACCTGTTCCAGGGAGGCCATGCAAAAGAACAAGTCCCGTATCATCAGGAGTTTGAAGTCGTTTTAATATGTATTCATGTACCAGCCTGAAATCTTCATTATAATGAAGATCTATATCGACGACCGGTTTGGGCACCGTAAAACTCTTAAGACTCATATTGGAATACATATCCTGGGCAAGAATATTCATTTTGCCTTCCTCTTTCATTTCTCCATCGGGTGGCTTAACCAGAGACTGAAGAAGAGTAATCCATTCAAGTGCTTCAGGTTCGGGGGTTTCATTGTCGTAAAGCAGATTAACTCCCTCGTCAGAGTAACAAATCATCAGATCTTTTTTAAGAAATATCATCCATTTTTTAAGTTCCATTCCCCCCTTATTTTCATCATATTCTTCCTCAACCACAATGTTTGCCGGATTAGGTTTATAATGTTCTATAAGCTTTGAAAAAAGCTTCTTCTGATCTATATCCTGCATGATTGTAATGTCAGGTATTTTACTATTTAATTTTGTATACAAATGGAATCCTGAAAGGATCTTAGTACCGAGTTTTTTGTAATCAATGCCCCGGGTATGAACTTTATTCAGTTGTTCTGAAGAGATTAAAGGGAAATGAATATTTTGATCCATGGAGAGAAAGGTTATTATTACAGGATAAATGTATAGATAATTATATTCAAGGAATAATCAGATCATTAACTGATTACTAAAAAGTCTTTAAGAACTTCATCACTTCACTGCTATCAGGATTGCCTTTGCAATCTTCCGGTAATTCTGTGTAATAAAAATTACCATAAACAAGGTCCTCAATATACTCTGTTCTGAAATTATCACGAAAACTTTTTCTGGTGTTAATATTCCCTGTTTTCACAAAAAACTCCTCATCGCTTCTAATGAGGAAAAGTTCTTTTGTTCGAAGGCGTCCTTTAAAATACATTTCCAGTGTTTCCGTACTGATCTTACATATGATGGTTGCCTTATTCCTGTTACATCGGCATTCAATGTAAAGATCATTTTCCGGGAGTTCGACATCGGTTCTTTTAAGTAACCTTAGTATCGGACCCTCAGAATTTAAAAGGTCTCTTATTTCCTTTATTTCTTCAAACATTGCTTTGTTTATTTTATTTTTCTTCAGCTAACTGAAAGGTCTTTTAGCTCAATGACAACGATTAAAAATGGCAATTCTAAGGTTTTTTAAAAATTCTTCTCTATTAAATCTCAGATCAGAGTATCTCAAAAGTACAGATTTAAATTTACATATTTATTCTATCCAATTCTTCCTCTCTTTAAACTTTTCTTAACATGTAGAAAAGTTGTGCATTTGACAAAAGCACTCCTGTAAATGAACAAAAAGTTTCTGTATATCTCTTGAAATTTTTGCAAATGGGGGGAAAAGATTATCTAAAAAGGATATAATTAAAACCGTTACACTAATTCAGGATAAAATCGTAAAGGCAAATGTTGAATCTTTGCGAAAAGGAAGTTTTATAGTAAGACCGGGACATGGGTATGATAAGTTCTATTTGAATCCGATTGAAGGTTCATACGATAAGAGTTTACTATAGATGATCCACAATATTATGTTTGAAGAAAAAAATTCAAAAAAATTCCTTAATTAGGAACGTAATTGATGTCCAAGATGTAACGGAAAGGTATATAATTGGTGTAATTACAAAGGAAAGAGATGGCCAGAAGATCCGTATCACTATGAAATAATGGTATGCCCAATTTGCGAAGGAGTACAATTGTTCAATAAGTATGCCAACAAAGGTCACATTGTATTGCAACCAGGGAATCGATTCATGCTTTGTCCAAAGCGTGACGGGAATTTATGTTATGTTTGTAATGGACGTTTTATATGGGAGGGAGTATAAAGACAGAATCCTATAAGCGGAAATATTTCCTGGATAATCTCTTTTTGTAAGGACAGTAGATCCGGTTGAATTAAGTTATCTCATCTTTCTAGGGATCCATTACTGGAGTAAAATGATGAATCGGTTCTCTGCTTCAATTTCATTTTATGAAATGCTGATGACGTCCCTGATTATAGGATCCTTATTACAATCTGATTCGAGCAGAGAAAATTTTTACACGGGTACTGCATTAAGAGTGGAGATGATAAATTTTATTCCTTAAATCAACTAATGTTGGATAATATTTTAGATATTAATGATTCATCTATTAAAGGAATAATTCTTGTTCCATTTGGAGTAGGTAACGATCTTGGTTTTAAACAAAAGTGGTTTGATTTTTAAGTGTTTGTGAATATGAGATCTTTTAATATTATTGGACCCTCTAAGTAAAGTAGGATATATTCAAAAAAATTCTTGTAGCTAATCTTGTTGTGGTTATTTGTCAATTGCTTTAGTGAGTTCTATTTGATACCTTTGTTTTGTTCAGCCCCCTAATAGGGTAATCCGTACAACAAAGTAATTTGTAGAAACATTTTTAAACAAATTGTGAATTTTTCGATTTTATTATTCTATTTTTATTAGCCCATTCTAATTAGTGTCACAGATATATTGCCTTAATGTACTTCAAAAAAATATTTTTAGAAATGGCGGAGCCCGAAAAGCCAAAACAGAGTAGGGGAATTTTCAAATTATTTAATACTGCTATGAAAAAGTACAAAAAAGCCAAGGTTGTAGCTAAAAACAACCCACAAGGCTCTTACGCTGCTGGTTGTCCAGCAAAAAACACTGGTAGTGGTACACTTGGACAAGGTGGGTGTAAAGACTGCGATAGAGCAATTTAATCTTTTTAAGCACCCTCATTTATGGGGGTGTTTTTTTACAATTTTAAATTAAAAATGAAAATTCGACAAACCAAAGACACTTTTATTCGCCGTTATGGCAATATTGGGTACATTACAAATCAGCTTACCAAGCAAGACTGTAATTATAATGAAACAGGCGCTGACTTTTTAGAAAAGATTAACCGTTTACCAAAAGATATTGATTTAATAGTAAAGGAACTGTTACCTTTATATCAGGATATTACTTTTAAAGAGTTAAAAGCAGATTTCATTGAATTTACTGAGGATTTGGAAAAGTCAGGCTTTTTACTTTCAGGGAATAATGTTGACGAACTTAATACCAAAGAACCATCATTCAGTTATAAAATGGCTAATCCCAAAACAGCCTTATATGACTTTACTAATCCCGATAAAAAAGATGTATTAACAGAAAGTTCTGAATTTTTCTACGAAAAATTTCATAAAGAACCAACAATCTTTTGTCTGCAAATAGAAGTGTCATCACGCTGCAACGAGCGCTGTATTCATTGCTATATACCTAATGCCAAAAAGGACGAAGGTATTGACATGGAACTTTCGCTTATTCTTCGTGTTCTCGATGAAGCGAAAGAAATGGGTACATTGCAAGTTACTCTTTCCGGCGGTGAACTTTTTATGCATAAAGAGATCTCTATAATTTTACGTCATGCCCGTAAAAACGATTTCTCTATTAGTATATTAAGCAATTTAACACTACTTACAGATGAACATATTGCTTTGCTAAAAGAGATTAATCCATCATTGGTTCAGGTATCTCTATATTCAATGAAAGCGGTAGAACACGATGCAATTACTCTGGTAAAAGGGTCCTATGCTAAGACAAAAAATGCCATTGAGCGATTGGTTGCTGCTGATATTCCGGTACAAATTTCTTGTCCTGTAATGAAACTCAATCGCAAATCATATAAAGATGTATTGGTTTATGCAAATAAGCTACGCACTAAAGCATATACAGATTTTATTATGATGGCACAGGCAGATCACAATACAAATAATCTGGCTCAGCGTATAAACCTAGAGGAAACAGAAGAGTTGCTCAAAGATATGCTGCAATTCGACTATGATTATTTAGATTCTACATTGCAACAGGAACCCAAATCAAGGGATATAGAAAAATTCAAAAAAATGCCGGTATGCGGTGTGGGTGTCGATAATATCTGTTTAACGGCTAACGGCGATTATTACCCATGTGCTGGCTGGCAGGGTATGGTGTTGGGGAATGCTTACAAACAATCATTAAAAGATATTTGGGGAAACTCTGAAGAATTAAAAAAACTCAGAACCATTACGAATGGGTCCTTTCCTGAATGTGTAGTATGCGAGGCTCGCGATTACTGTGCAATGTGTCTTGTTCGAAATTATAATGAAAACAATGGTGATATGTTTAAGATTACCAAGCATTTTTGTGACGTGGCGTTTTTGAATAAAAAAATGGTGGAGGATTATTTAGAAACAAAAAAAATAAAATGAATTCAATAGATGAAGCAGAAGTATTTGATTCTATGAAAAAGGTACTGAGAAGAATCAATTTAAAATTGGAAGACGAAGAAATAATGGGTAATACAAAGGATCAGGAATATTTCAGGCGAAGGAAAACATTTGTTGAAGAAAAACTAAAGGATTGGGAAGAATTTATGAATCAATAAATTGTCATGAATGAGTCCCTTCCATGGATATCCTTTTGTTAAACAATAATTTATAATGGAAATAGAAATTTACAGGAATCAAACAAAAATGGAAATAGCTGAAAAACTAAAGGGATTAGGTATTATAGATACTCAAATTAGAAGTGTTATTGATCGAATGGAAGACCAATCAAGGCAGATAAAAGGGAGTACAACTGGTAATTTGGAAAATTATTCATTTGAGGTGGTATTTTCAAAAACAAAAAGTGGGTTGAGTTTAGATGATGTTAGGGTACTTTAATTTTTTCTGAAAAGTTGAATTCCAAATTTAACAATTGTTATTGATTAACATGGAAATTTCATATGATAAAATTGCTCCCAAGATTTGCGACTGCCATGTCCATTATGGTCAATTCAGAGAGGATAATTATGAACCTAAACAAATCATAAAATGGTTTGACGAATTAGGTATTGGCAAAGTTGGTATTATGCCTGTTGGAACCACCTGGGCAAGCGATTTTAACCGAGATCAAAAAATCATGGCATCCTTACCGACTGCTAGGTTTGTACCTTACCTTTGGGTATCGCCCGAAATGGTTGATACAGACCCAACCCTTAAACTTTATGATACGCTGAATTACAAGGTCATGAAAATTCACGCCTATGCTATAAAAGAATGGGATAAACTGCCAGATAAAATAAGTACAGTTATTGAGGTTGCCAGAAATAAAAAAGTTCCGGTAATGTTTCATACCGGTGGCTGGCGCGGATCAAATGCCATTCAATTCTACAAGTTTTGCCGGGAATACCCGGAGGTTACCTTTATTTTAGCACACGGCAAACCAATTTCCCAAACTCTCACCGTTTTAAAAGGAGCCAAAAATGCCTATGCAGACAGTTCTTTTATGTCAAATGAAAGTATTAAGCTTATTTGCGATGCCGGTTTGTCGCACAGAATTCTATTTGGTACCGACTTCCCGATAATGAAAACCTTTTGGCCGGAAATAAATTTATTGGATTGGTATAGAAATAATGTTATAGAGCTTATTGAAAAATTTAGCGAAAGGGATTTTATGGTTTGGGCCAATGAGAATTTTTATAAATTGATCCTCAGAAGTTGATTACCATTTATTGTTTACTGAAAGTATTCAAATGCAATTAAAATCTTTCCAGAATTCTGAGTACAGTAAGAATATCCTGTCTGCTTTTTAAATCAGCACTCAGTTCTGTATAAAAAAAGTCGCCATATTTAAGATCATCTATATAATTACTTTTAAAGTCAGGAGAATACATTCTTTTTTCATAGCCATTTTCTGATTTCACAAGAAATTCCTCATCGCTTCTGATGAGGAACAGCTCTTCGGTCCTCAACCGGCCATTAAGATAAAGCATAACAATTTCCGGATTCGTTTTGCAAATGACACTTTCATGCTTTTCCCTGCACCCGCATTCTAAATATAGTTTGTATTCATCCGGTTCGGACTCTATTTTTTTAAGAAGTCGGAGTACCAGGCCTTCGGAATTTAAAATTTCTTCTAAACCATCAATAGTCTGAAACATAGAATTCTTTTAAAATGATATTATCTTTATACATTCTCAAATGTACAGAAATTAAGATAAACGTACATACTTTTAGTCATCATCGATGGGAAATAGCTATGATGAAGCATTTGCGCTATGGATGAATGGATATATTAGAGGTTCAAATCTTGCCAGCTTGGGAAAAGATAACGGCTACTCGATTCTTTGTATAAGGAACTAATTGATTGTCGAAGTTTTTTAACTCGGAATTCAGCACTAGTCTAAATGATTTATTCACTAAGTTAATCTGAGCATTAATTGCCATAAGATGTTATAACCATTTTCCTCCTGATAAATAGATTTTTTGGCAATACACAGGACAATAACACTCCTAATGATATACAGTCAATTTAACATGAAAATGGTTCGCGACATTATGCTATGCGATGTTAGTTTGATGTATCTGAGTACCCAGCAATTATAGGTTATCATAAAAAACTCTTTCAAGCTACAATTTTAATTCATCATTTTTTTCAAACGTTCAATATCTTTCTTTGTATTATTGATTTCTTCGGTTCTGCCTAAGTTTTCAGACATTAGAAGTGCTTTTTCAAAGAATAATAGTGCAGTACGAAATTCTTTTTTCAATTCGTATGCAGAACCAATTGTATTATAATAGATGGCAATACTTTTTTCCCCATTGTTGCTTTCTGCAATTTTGATCGCTTTTTGACACCAGAGAATAGCTTCATCGTAATTTTCTTTTGAGATCATAATATCGCCTAAATTGTTATATATCATTGCAGTCATTTCCATATCCGCATTGCCTTCAGCAATTTCAAGCGCTTTAAGATAAGATGAAGTAGCCAAGGTATAATCGCATTTTAATTGCTGAACCCAGCCAATGTTATCGTATGTTTCGAATATACCTGACCTATTATTGTCCTTTTCATAAATCTCAAGTGCTTTTTGATAATTGGAAATAGCCATGTCATAATCTTCTTTTGATATCAGCACCCAGCCGATTTTATTGTATGACTTCGCCATCATTTCTTTGTCATTGTTGCCCTTCGCAATCATAATAGTTTTTTCGTACCAGAGAATGGCATTGTCATAATCTTCAGTTAAAGCAAGAGCTCTCCCGATATTATCGTAAACCTCTGTAACCTTATCATTACTGCTCTCATAAAATTCAAGCGATTTTTTGTACATCGGAATAGCCTCTTTATAATCGCATTCTAAATCAAATGCCACACCTATATGCAAATAAGCTTTAGCTATTCCAACCATATCATTATTGCCTTCATATATCGTAAGTGCCTTTTGGTGCCATGGAATAGCCTCAGAATAATTCCCTTTTGATTGCAAGGCCCAACCAATGTTGTTGAAAGTTGACGCCATTTGAACTCTGTCTTTGTTATTTTCATCGATCTCAAGTGCTTTCTGATACCAAGATACAGCCTTATCATAATCCTTTTTTAAACCATATAATGAACCAATATTGGAGTAAACCTTTGCTAAGTTTGCTGTTTGGTTATTTTTCTCATAAATATCTTGCGCTTTTTGGAAACATAAAATTGCCCTGTCATAATTCCCTAAGTCTTCTAAAACTATACCAATATTGTTGTAACCTTTTGCCATTCCTTTTTTGTCGTTATTGCTTTCGTATATTTCTATTGATTTTTCATACCAGGTTATAGCCTCTTCATAATTGTATATCTTAGTAGTTGCATTACCAATGTAGTTATAGGATGTAGCCATTCCTTCTCTGTTGTTATTATACTCATAAATCTCAAGTGCCTTTTTGTGCCAAAGAAGAGCCCCGTCATTATCTCCTTCCGATCGTAGTGCTTGTCCAATTTTGTTGTAAGCGATTGAAGTGTTTTCTGAATTTTGCTGTTTCTCTGAAATACTTGCCATTTGATTAGCTACTTCTTCTACTTGAAGATAATGCCCCAACCATAAGAGTGCATCAAAGATCTTCCATAATGCATTGAAACGGACTTCTAATATTTCAGGATTACATTCACCAGCATTTATAAGCATATCCATTGCCTTTTGGGCATGCTCCAGGCATTCTTCCATAGAATAAGTTTTGTAGGCTTGATCTGCCTGGTCAACCTCAGCCTTTGAGGCCTCAAGCAAGAAGTCTAAGTCTTCCTGTCTTTCGTAATGTTGACCTGTCAATTTGTAGGTTATCGGGTCAATTAACCCCATTGAAATCTGCATATGCCTGTTGTAGTCAGCTTTTATCTCCGGCATTTTTTCAAGTTCTTCTCCAAAAATGGATTTTATCACATCAGCTGCCTGATTGTGGTAGATCCGGCGGGTGTTCTCATCAAGTGTTTCGTAAACATATTTATAAATAAGTGAATGAGTAAAACTGTAAATGTAAAGGAGGATTTCTTCAATATTTCGCATCTGAAGCGATTCTATTAAGCCATGCTTAGAAGAAAGTTCATTCAATCCTTTAGAAAGTTTTATTTTGTTTTCGCCTGTTATTCCGGCAATCATTTGCAGCGAGAATTGCTCTCCACCTATGCTGGCACAATTCAGTATATCCCTAAGGTCATCATTTAGTAGCCTTACCCGTTCAGCAATAATACCCTTGGCTGTTTCCGGCATATAAGATAGACTTATCGGTCTTACGTGATAAACATTTTGTGCATCAGCATATATATCTTCGTTTAATAACAAATAATCAACGATTGATGTGGCAAACAGAACATTGCTGTTTGCAATACGGTGCAGGTTATCAGTGAGATCGGATGGAAAGTCATTTGCAGGAAATCTATTTCGGATAAGACAATCAATTTCTTCTAACCCGAAAGGTGGCACGGTCATTTCGTGAAGCCATTGGTCAGTCCTTTTAATATGTAATTCGGGTCGCATATAGCTTCTCAGATTATTGAGGAGGCCTTCAAGGTTTGGGTTGGTTTTTAATTCATTACTTCGGTAGCAGGCAATCAGCATGAGAGGGAAAGGGGTGATACGTTGTGACAGGTATAATGCAAAAATCAAATCGAGAGTTGAAGCGTCAGCCCATTGAATATCATCGATAAATATAATCACAGGCTGTTTCGCAGCCAGTTTACGAAGTTCATTGTCAAAAAGTCGTTGTATGTCCTCTTTGCCATTAATGATGTTGGATTCAACCTGCTTACTAAAGTGTTCCCTTGCAGCTTGCATTGTTCTAATGCCCGCAGTTACAAAACTGCCAACCACAGGTATTACAGAAATCCAGTCAGGCCCGGCTTGCCCTATTATCCCTGATAAACGATCATAAACCGTTTTCTTATCTTCAGTACCCGAAAAGGCATCAGCATTAAGTTGCAGAAGAATATCTTTAGCAGGCAGATAGGCATCTGACATGTTTTTACTGAAACATTGTTTCTCGGCTATATAGCAGCCAGCATCATTCCTGCTTAAAAAATGGTGAACGAGCTCTGATTTTCCATAACCTGGTTCGGCACTTATCATAATCACTTTACCCAAGTTTTTCCTGGTCTCTTCCAGAAGTTTCTCTAAAAGAGCAATTTCCTTTTCACGTCCCACAAACTGGATTGGCATATTGCTGCGATTTTGTTATATTAATTTTGATTTGACAGATAAACAGAATGTCTATGTTATGTACATATGATTATAATCATAATGCAATTAAAACAAAGGTCTACCTAACAGTGTTAATTTCTGACAAAGATCAAAAGTACAAAAAAAGAAAACTCTTCCTTCCACTAATCATGATTGAAAAGCACAGTTAAGATAATCAGTATAGTTCTAAAATCAGCATATAGATATAGTTTGTTCAATTCTTTATGATAAATGGCCATGCAAACCTGCTGGTCCATCCGGAGTAAAAATTTTCAAAATTATGAACCAGACAACATGAACTCTGTACAGCTTTCTTTTTTAGAATTCATCCTGATAAATTTGGTATATCTTCCCTCCTCCAATTGCTTTTTGTTCCATGCTTTGATTCTTCAGTTTTCGTTGGTTTAGTTTTTTATCTAAAATTGAGAAATTAATACCTTTAGAAACATAAGCCTATTAGCTGAAAATAATATTTCAACTGACACTTAAAATCTGTTAAAAATTTTATATTTTTATGTGCAACACTACTTGGTTTAAAAACCTAAGATGAACTGATTTAGATAAAGTATTAAAGCTCATATTTTGTATTCTGACATAATCTATTGCTTTAGTTTGGATTATTTAGACGGATAGACGATTACAAAAGCTTAAATTAATCATAGAATTAAAAGTGTTTTAAAATAACATAATGATTGACAAGGAAGTATACTCTAAACTTGCTTTTCATTAAGTCAATATTCTTTTTAGAATTTAAAAGGTCTGTTTATGGAATATGTAAATATGTTATTGAAATATCTGGGCAAAGTATTATCATCTGCTTTTTTCCAGATTATGGCAGTTTTCGGATTTTTCTTCATTTTTGGTATCCTTCTTTATTTCATTTCTCGTTCCACAAGGGGTACTTTCGCCAATTCCGGTAATCAAAAACTGGATATTTACTTTACCGGATGGATAGGAACCCCTGTTCATGAACTTGGGCATGCATTCTTCTGTCTTGTATTTGGTCACAGAATTGAAAATATCAAATTGTTTTCTCCGAATAGCACGGATGGTTCACTCGGTTATGTCAATCATTCATATAACCCTGATAGTTTTTATCAGAATGTCGGCAAATTTTTTATCGGATTGGGGCCAATTATATTTGGATCATTCATATTGTATGCATTGATGTATTTTATGCTGCCTAATTTCAATGAAATCACTTTAATTCTTTCCTCAAGCAAAATACAAAACACCGGATTCTTTGACCTGATGCGTAATTTTGGATCATTGTTCCAGTATGGGCTGAAGATCTTAGCTACTATTTTTACTTTTTCAAACTTTGGTTCATTGTTATTCTGGTTGTTTCTTTACCTCTCTTTTTCAATTTCATCTCATATGCAGCTTAGCCCTCCTGATCTTAAGGGAATGTTTGAAGGTCTGGGCACCATAATTGGGATCTTTCTTCTGATAAATATGGTTACAGTGCTTCTGAAGTTTGATCTTACGGGTTACATACTAAAATACAGCCATTTCACCGGAATACTTTTTGGAATATTTTTATTTTCTCTATTCATTTCACTTATTAATTTTATACTCACTTATATCATAATTACAACGATACATTTTATTAAGTACAGAAGGCTTGTATCAATTATTTAGTACAAACTACAAGAAAGGCTTTTCCAAACCATTTAGTCCGTGAAAGTGTAAGCGGATGAATAGTTTTTTAGCCCCAAAGTAATTTTGCATCAAACAGATACGGAAATTTTTTGAAAGGAATATGCATAAACTTGCCATCAGATATTCTAATAGGTTTTATATTAGACAGGTCAATACAACGGGATGTCAGATTATTTGAATATTCAGTGTAATAAAAACAGGTACTGTCGCGTTTATTTCATATTGAAAGTAAGGATTTTTTGTGATTTACTCTTAAGGTTTGATGGCTTTTACGGCATCCCTGAATTTATCACCAAATTTTAACGATTTTACATCTACAATAAATTCATTCCAGGCATGTTCTGCATTTTTCCCCTTAAGGCAGGCCTTAATATCCGTTCTGTTTTCACTTAATAATTTTACTAGTACATCAGCTGTTTTTATCGGATCTTTTGATATTTCTGCGATCTCTTCAGATTTATATTTCCCTCTAAGATCGTTAAGAAGAGGATTAATAATGCATTCACATTTGACAGAATCCATTTTCCCGGTACAATATTTTTCCTGCAAAGAATAAAGCATAAATGTCTTTTCACCGGAATTTTTATTTCCCCCGGTATAGAAGAATATGAGATAACAAATTACCCCGGCAACAGCAAGGAATATAAGTACTTTAAAGAAAACTTTAGTTACAAACTTGATCAATAGTATGCCAATAATAACAGCAATTGCTAAGAGAATAATACTGTGTGTGCCCATACGATTAATTATTATTATGCAGTTGATGCACTGCTGTATAAAGAATTATGACTAATTTACTGTTTTCTATTGAATTCTGTAATATATTTCAGGATATTTTCAAATTCTCCCGGATAATAAATCCTTGTCAAGAAAATTCATGAATTTATTGTATTTCAATGGTCAGGTAAAGATCAGATTGTCATTGGATTCATTTTTTTATTGTGGATTTTTTAAATCTGCAGACCTGAACTTCCTTTTTTAATAAAAAATGCCAGAAATATGAATCATGCTTGATAAATTTTTATAATTTTAAGTTTTTGTAAACTTGATCATTGATTTATAATTCGTTTTTAAAAGTACGTTTACCTTGGAATCTACATTTAGGCTTGGAGACATAAATTTTTAAAGTTGAATCTAAAAATACTTAATTTATATTGAAATTGTCAAAAAGCATGAAAAAACTGGCGTTGCTTTCTCTAATCTTGATTTCATGTAATCCTGCAAATCGTGCGATTGTTAATCTTAATGGATTTGAGCAGTTTGTTAACACTACTATCTCAGAAAATTCTGCTTATTCTTCGAAAAATTGGGCTGACGCTGATTCTACTTTCAAATATTTCAAAAACTATTTCTCGAAAGAGAAGCTAAATCTTTTATCTGAAGATGACAGGGATAAATTTATTCAACTTGAGGGAAAATATGAGGGAGCAAGAGCAGTTTATAGTACTCAAAAATTAATAAATGATGTGGAAGAAGGTGCAAAAGATTTTAGCAACCGGGCAAAAGGATTTATCGAAGGAGTGAGTAAGAGCATTGATTCCAATGTAATAAAAAAAGTGTTAAACAATCAATAATCTAATATTATGAGGTATAGGTTTTTCTTTTTTTCATTGGTTTTACTTATTCTTGGTACCATAAGTTGCCATAGGTCATCCTTAGTATTGCAATGGGACAAGATTCGTGAATATCACCAGCTCTTAAGTGGAACTAGCCATGCAGGTGAAGAAACAAGAAACGTTGACTTTTATTTGGATTTTACAGTAGGCCTAAATGTCGCTTTTCGGGATGCCAATAGCAGAAATTTTTTTGATGCTGTAATTAATTCTATGAAAATAAGTTCAATAGACTTTTATAAACTGGCGAATGATTCTATTGCTCTATTCGAGAACACCTCTAAGGAATCACTTTTTACTTTATTGAAAGACCCTAATAATTATCTGAAAGCCGATGCCCCTATTGATAAGGCCTTAGACATGATTGTCAGAAATAATACATTTTCTATTCTTGTAACTGATGGTGAACTCTGGAAAAAAAATGAAGAAGAAAATGCATCTTCTAACCCATGGGCCAGAAAAACATTTGCTGACTGGCTGGACAAAGGTAACCGTATAGATTTTTATATAACTGATCATTTAGATGCTGGAAAAACCAAACATCTATATTATATGATATTTATCCCTAAAGTTTCCTCATCTGAAAAACTTCCTTCAGATGATATCTCATATTTTTTGAAGACGGATATTAATGCAAAAACGCTTGTCTTTGATAACTTCTCATTCAGGAATGACTTTTATAAATTAAAACAGGATTATGCTTCGATTCAATCTTCTGGAGCTGCTGAAGAACTAGCAACTGACAAGCAATCCTACATTAACGATTTTAATAACGCATATGAATATATGGATTGGGCTCTCGATTGGAAAAGTATAATTAAATATATTAGGAATGCTAAGGACGAGAGTACGGGTAATCTGGTTCCAGGAGGAAAGGACCTCATCGGGAAAATATATCTCGATGCTAAAAATAGTGAATTATATCATCTGGAAAGTATTGGGTTAAAGGTTTACGATCTGTTTGATGATTACTCCCAGTTTGAATTTTGTAAACAATGTCAGGCAAAACCACCTGTTTTTAAACTTGATACGAAAGGAAACAAAGAACTTGATTTGAACAACAATAGTATGCCCATTATTCTTGAACGAGGCCTTGAAAGTTGCTATGATGAAAACGGAAACCTTCTATCTGAAAGAAAATATAATGGTCCTAAACTGAAGACTATTGAGGAGTTATTTGTACTTGACCAGAAGTTATTTAATTATTCATTTGGTAAGGATACTGTGGGTGAAATAGATATAAAAATTCATCCTAATTTTAATGGTACACAACTTTCTGCTGACCGAGAGAACTTTGTTCGTATCGATGTGATAATGACAAAATGCACTCCAAACACTGATAATCCAAAGTTGAAAAAATTCATGTGGGAAGGCAAAAGAATTCCTTTTAACAAAGGACTTTACGAGAGTATTATTCTTGCAATGAAGGATGCAAATCCAGAAGGTAAAGTAATTTATTCCTATTATATAAAAACCTTACCAAACAACTATTTTGAATAATTTTTACAGACCCAAGCTTATATAAATAAACCTTTAAACTTTTCATTATGTATAATCATTCGTATTCTCTTACTAATGTAGGCGGCTTAATAAGTTCAACCTATATACTAGCTATTGCATGGGCAATTGGTTTTGTTTTTATCTTTTGGTTAATAGCAAATATTGTTCGATTTGATGGGGGGAAAAATCCAAGAGATCCCTTCAGACGCAGGGTCTGGTTTTACATTTTACTGGTTATCTGTGGCATAAGCTTTTTCTTATGGAATTTCCTGTATGTCGTTGGCCTAATAAAGGGTGCTCCAGCTCAGGACAAATTTACCGGACATATTGCCATAACAACAGGAATTGTATTTATCCTTTATTTTGTATTAGTTTTTATAATCTCAAAATTTTTTCCAAGATCTAAAATTGGAACTGTATTTCCATCTAAAAAATAAACTCTTATGGAAGAAAAATATTTTGTAATCGCTATTGGCGGAACTGGAATGCGTTGTCTTGAGGCCTTCATTCATACCTGTGCAATGGGGATGTATGATGATAAAGAGATAACTATCTTGGCTTTGGATACAGACCAGGAAAACGGCAATTTTTTAAGAGTAATAGAATTAATCAAGAATTATAATAACATTAAGGACTTGAATGATCAAAGGCGGATTTCGCGCAAGGATACTGTCTTTTCTGCTAAGCTTAATTTCTTTAAGTATAGTCCTGATTATCATGATCCGAATAAGAATGGCAGATTTACAAGCCTTTTTGATTATTCCAAACAGGATGATAGGGATATTGCAAACCTGCTACTTAGCAAAAATGTCAGAGAATTTGATCTTAAGCATGGCTATAGGGCACAAACTCATCTTGGTTCATTGCTTATGTATCATTCCATGCTTGCAGATATTAGGAGATTTCATGACGGTGATCTTTCAAGATTTATCAAACTTATTTTCGATGCAACAAATACCAGTAAACCGAAGGTATTCGTTTTTGGATCTGTATTTGGAGGTACGGGTGCTTCTAGCATTCCAGTTATTCCAAAAGCTTTCGAAGCAGGCATTGATATCCTTGATCCTGGGAAATCAATAAAAAATGTATTGTTTGGAGCTATTTTGCTGACGTCATATTTTAAGTTTCCAACACCTGATCCAATGCAAAGAACACAAGAAAAAATAGTTGCCACACACAATAATTTTTCGATTAATTCCCAGGCAGCAATGATGTTTTATGACAGAGATGAAACCGTTAAATCGACATACAGAAAATTTTATGTTATAGGTACAGAGTCTCTTGATTATGAAACACAACAGGATGGTAACAAGCCGGTTACAGGAGGAAAAGATCAGGAAAACGACTGTCATTTTATCGAACTAATTGCTGCATTTGCCGCATATGATTTTTTCAAAACATCGGTAGATAATCTAAGGGAAGAAACAGATAAATATTACTTCAGAGCAATTAACAGCAATGGGAAACTTGAGCTTAATGATTTTGTCGATATCAGTGAACAGGAAAAACTGGCCACCAGATTCGCTGCCCTGGTTATTATGTCATTTCTCGCGAATCATCCCAAAGTTGAATTCTTTTCACAGGCCAAAGCTGGAGGAATAGAGAATTTCCAGGGTTATACTGATATTGACCTGCAGCAGATCAATGCTCTAATGGATTATATGAAGCTATTCCATTATAGTGTTGATGAAAATAAGAATATTAAAGATGGGTGGCTCAGGCAGGTTCATCGTTCGGCGGGAAGCAGTGATAAATTTCTATTTCACCCTGAGTTGTTTGGAATATCCAAATATAAGGAATTGGAGAAATTCGACTGGGGCAGATATCTTTACTGTGAGGATAATGAATATTCAAAATGCACTTACTATAAAACCCTTGGTAAAGGTCCATTTGAAAAATTTAAATCAGGTTTCTTGGGAGAATCCGATCCTAAGGAGTACGCTAATAAGATGGAAATGCTTCTTAAGCGTTCTTTTGATACTATACTTAAGATGTACCAATTACCCGGCAAAAAAGCATGATGCTTACTGTTGTAATGGGAGGCTAATTCAAAATCAAAAACAGGACCAGAGAAAGGAATAATTTAAATTATAATACTATGAGCGATTCTAAATCACTGCTGATAAAAAGTAAAGATACAAAGACGACCACAAGAGGTAGTTGGGGTAAACTTAAACCAGCCAGCTCTTTCATCGCAGGAATTGAAACCGGAGAGACTACGGATACCAGTGCAGAGATACTTAATTCAATGGTTACAGGTATTCCTTCCATTTGGGCGCGCACCAGACTGTTCCAGTATGCATTTGAGCATTCCGAGGTTAGTGATAAAGGGATGTCTTCGTTGCTAAAGGTTTATCGCGATATTATTGATGAATGGAAAGGTCTGATTGGATTGATGGCTATCTTTCCAGACAGGATCACAATTAAAAACAATCTTGCTCTTGATTATAAGAATGATGATCTGTTTACAATCCCAGGAGCTTTTGGCCGTCTTCTTTTTGATGATATTGACTTATGGTGCAACCCAGAACAGCTCGCAAAAAATAACAAGAAAGATCCTAAACCATTTATTCAATTGATCTATTATAATGATGTACTAATTGGCGCCACCTCTCCATATACACTCGTTTTTACTGCTGTTGATTATACCAATCTATCTGCAGGAGATATACCGTGGTATCGTAATGGAAAATTCGAAGATCCGTTAAAGTTTGATCCAAGTCCTGATAACTTACAGAGGATTCTTATATTTACTCAAAATATAAAGGATTGTCTTATTGATTTTTATAAGAATCTAAATCAAAACAGGGAACAAAAAGAGCCTCTTGTTCACAAAAGTCTTCAATACGTCTGTGAACAAATGATTAATGGTATATCAAAGAAGGGAATTGTGCCCGAAGGCTCATTAGGTGAAATAAATTTTGCACCCCCTTTTTATAAAATCTTCAACTATAAACAGACTTTTTATTTTGGGGAGGGCAGGTTTTCTATGTCTCAAGTAACCGACTCTTTCTCTCCGATAGATCCTCAAAAACTTTTAATGGATTGTGAGTCTATTTATCTTTTTTCAGATGTTGATGCTCTTAATCCACTTTCAAAAATTTCAGCTTATCTGCTCAAGGTTGAATCCAAAAGTCAGACTTTCTATACTCCGCTACCCCTGAGTTTACACGGACTACGTGTATTTTTCCATCATATCAATGATTTGATAATGGCAGATTCAACTCATGACAGCGATATTTCTACTTTAAGCGGATCTATACAAAAAGATAAGCTCAAGGTTGAGCTACGGTTGAAAGTTGATGGTAAGTCAATAAATCCAATCACCAGGGAATATGCCCTTAATACTTTAAATGAACCACTCAGGAACATAATAATGTGGCCAGGCTTTGTCTCCAGAGAATGGGGCCAGTATTATATCTATTCAGAATATCCTTCAAATCAAAGTACTTTAAGAGCAATTCCTTTTTATAAGAAATACGAAAATTATAAGTATGAATTAATATTTAATGATCAACAAAATCAGCTGGTTACATTAGAGAGTCAGACTAATCAAAATGATATAAAAATTGACCAGTTAATTAAATTTCCTATTGATACTGCATCTACTATTGATGATTGGCCTTATGAGATTATAAGATCAAATCAACCTATAGCTGGAGTTGAACTAAGAAAAAAGATAGGCAGCAATCATGTTAATTGCGGATATATTATTGTTAAAAAACCTGATGAACAGGATATGTACCTACCTATAAAAGATCTGAATTCACGGAGTAATCCGGATAAAGTCACTCTAGGCATTGATTTTGGGAGCAATAATACTGCAATTAGTTATAGTAAGCAGGGTCAGGCGGCTGAACCGCTTGCTTTTATGAATCAGAGAAGGTTTCTCCTTGGAATGGAAATAACTGATACAAATCATGAAAAACCAGCTCAAAAGAATGAGTTATTATTTTTCCAGAATGAAGAACCGCAGAATGGCCAGATAAAGTCATGGATTCATGATCATAAGAATATTTATGTTCAAAGTAATGAACGTGAAGAGATATCAGGGGGAGTTCCTGTTTTTGAACCAAATATTTTGGTCCATGATATGGATCAAAGAACGATTAAGACAAATGCAGGAATTATGCATTATAATACAAAATGGTTAACAGACAGTGAGGGAATGGGTAAAAAGGAAGCATTTTTGAGATCAGTGGTTCTTATGGCGGCAGCTTCTCTTTTTGCTGATAATAAGAAAATTAATAAAATAAGATGGTCTTATCCGGGTTCTTTTTCTGATTTTGATATCACTCAGTATGGTATGATTTTTTCCGGCTTGCATTCTCCTTATAAAGGAGATGTTAGTTCAGAATCATTTGGTGATACAGGATCTGCCACTGAAGCTGAATCTGTTGCCAATTTTGTTTTAAACGCTAGAGAGTCTGCAGGTGATAATCTTTTACTAGGTATTGATGTCGGTGGAAGCACAAGTGACCTAATCATAATTGCAAAAGACTTGGAACTAGGGAAATATGTTTTTAAAAAACAAAGTTCACTTCGACTGGCTTCCGGTATTCTGTCTGATGTAATTCTTAAATCAGGCAGGATGCGTGAGACTTTATTATCCTTCCATAAGTCTGCTGATTGTCCATTCAAAATAGTTGGTATTGAGACAATGGCTTCAAAGCCTCAAACATCACCATTTTATCTGAATGCTATCCTTGACAGGCTGCAGAGCGATGATGATTTTAAAAAGTTCTACTGGTACATGGCTGGGAAAAATCCGGAAATTTTTACGATTCCATTATTTCTTTGCGGACTACTTCTTTTCTACGCAGGTAAACTTATTGCAAGTGTAGTTAGAGAGATGCCTCCTGAAGCAGCCAAAGCAATTGAGCGTGTCGACTTTTTCAGTTTTGGGAAAGGAGGTAAGATATTCGAATGGCTTTACGTCTATCCAGGAGCACCTGATGCAGAGAAATATTATAAAACATGTTTTAGGGAAGGGCTTGGAGATCAGTTCAATATTGAACTTGATCTTAGTACAAGAAAAGACATGCTAAAGGATAATAAGTTGGAGGTGGCCAAAGGATTGACCGCTGAATCAAGAATAACCCTTAGTAAAGAGGAACTAGCTACTATAAGGGAAAATTCTGATATTATAGGTGAACAAGGATATAAGTTCCGTGCTACTGGAGGAAATCCTGTAGAGCTTTCTTGGTATACAACGGCATTGGATGAACATTTTGATAACATATCTTTTGCGCTTGAACTTCCGAAAGATTTTGTTGAGCTTAATAAATTTCTGGATTTATTCTTGAAATATGTTACTAAACTGACTGATTCAGTAAACACAAAACAGCTTGATGGTTTTAAGAAAGATGTTTATAAAGACCTTCTGACTTATATTACGTCAGATCCTGAGTACATAAAGGCTATGAAAAATAAGGAAGTTAAAAGTGTCAGCACAGGGTTTCGCCATTCACTCCTGGTTTATGAAGGTATATGTTATCTTAAAAAGTACTTTATTCCAAATCTATTTAAATAGGCATGCTTCAATGGATAGGATTTTTACTAAAGAAAGATCGGAGCATTATCTCCTGCAGGAGCGAAAAAGGTCTTAAAAATAAGCAGGAAGATGCATTTTACATCTCCCCTTTCATTCATGCTCGACGATTGATCATTGTAGCTGATGGAGTAGGAGGTCATGCTAAAGGTGATTTCGCAAGTAATTTATGTATAGATGTATTCAGAGAAGAATTTTTAGGTCTTGATCTTAATTTTGATCCTGCTGCCTTTCTTGAAGCGACTTCAATATTAACAGCGGAAAAGATACTCGATAAATCCACCTCAGACCCTGAATTTATTAATTGTGGGACAACTGTTTCAGGTTTTCTGATTTACCATGATAATATTTTTACTCTTAATATCGGCGACAGCAGAGTATATATTTTTCGCGAGGGCATATTGTCTCAAATTACAGAAGACCATTCTCTTGTAAAACAAATGGTTGCGCAGGGAAGAATAACTGAAGCTGAAGCTTTGGTCCATCCTAAACGTAATATCATGACATCTGCAATTGGGCAACCACTTGAAAAGATGACCATTTCCATTGCAGGTCCAACCCAATGTTATAAAAATGATATTTTGCTGGCCTGTACTGATGGCGTGCATGGATTTTTAAATGATCAGAATATAAGTCAGATAATACAAGAATCCCAACCTCGAATTCTTGCAGATATTATTGTAGAGAGTGCACTTAAATCAGGAAGTACAGATAATATAACCTGCTGTTGTATCAAATTATAGACCTATGGAAAAAAAAATTTCAGTTGTTTTTATGCCCGATTTTCTGATGGCAGCTATGGAGCCAAATAGAAATAGATTTATAAAATTGTTGAATGCTGAAAACAAGGATAAATTTGGTCTTTACTTTTTTGTGGACCCTTCACAGGAATCAGTTGATTACAGCTTGTCCCACAAGGAAGCTTTTCTTGAGGGGAAAGCTGATTATTACGGGGATATTTATAAATTGTTGCTTTCAAATAGTACTTACGGTTCAAATAACACAGGGGTGGAATTTCTCCTGGATACTATATGCAATAGGTTGAAGAAACAATATTACGATCAAATTTCACGACTTTCAAATTCAGATGGGGATAAAGGGTCCCCTATAGACATTACAGCTATTTCTCATTCTTCACTTGTAGAAAAGGATTCATTTGAAAACCTTAAACGGTTGTTGATTAATTGTTTCGGTAGAAACAATTTTACATTTTCATTTTCCTCTTTTACAATACCGCAATTATTACTGAAATACCTGAGAGGGAATGGGCAAATCTCAAATAATGATTCAAACTTTATCTTAATTGATGGATTGACAGATAATTTGCAATTAACAGCTCTGGCCTACAGTGAAAATGGGACATGTGAGAATATCGGAGAGGAGAAATTTAAAAATGACGGATTGGATCCCCGGGTAAATATTATTTCTTCTTCAGTTGTCAGACATTTTGATACTTATTATGGTTGGTCGCTTACTGAAGAAGTTAAAAATGAGTTTATTAGAAAATTTTCCAGCCAGGCAGAAATGATAATAGAGAAGCTAAAACAAGAGGAAATCCTTAGTTTCCAATGTACACTTCATTATTATGATTCTGAGAATAATCTTCAAATTCCGTTTGATAAAAGGATTATAGAGGAGCTAGTTATGAAATATGTTGATAGGATCGACAGGAATCTTAAGAAGTTTATGTCAGACAACAACCTTCCTTATCAATCAGTTGAGAAGGTTATTATTCTGGGAGATAACCTAAATATAAGCGAGTTTCAGAAGCATATAGGATTTGAACACCGGAAAATATTGTATTTAGGTAGTGATGAAGTTTTTACTGGAGTATTAAAGGAACTTTTGGTAAGCCCTGGAGCCGGAAAAATAGCTGTTACAGAAGTCGGTAAAGGCCAATCTGAAAAAAAGACAATTGAGAGTACTATATTAAAAACCGGTGATGAGGTTCAGTTTGGATGGATAGCAGGGGATGGAAGTTATAGGGAATATAAAGCGGTTTATGTTGGTAACAATATTTATACAATAAAAGATTGTATTAATCCTAAAGGGCTTTTAACTGGTATGACATTTACTGCAAGCAGGCTGGAATTAAATAAAACCAACGCATTGATTGTTTCCAAACGTGATTTTCATACAGGCATTTTAACAATATTGAAGCTCCTTAATTAATTACTACAATGTCACTTGAAACTTTTAAAATGATCCTAGAAACCCTTTGTAAAACGGGTGAAATATCTGAAGAAGACAGGCAGCATCTTTATGCTGAGGGTAGGAAGATAAAGCTGTCCAAAACATCAGTTGATCATATGATCGGCAGTCAGTTGAAATTTGCTAAAGGCTCCAGATCAGTACAGAACCAAATTGAAGGGTCAGGATTTCTTTTAGGCAATGAAGAATCCAAGTCAGGATCAGGATTTGTAATAGGCTCCAGCGACGAAACTGCAAACTCGGGTTTTACAATGGATAATGACATACGCTCTGGATTTACACACTACGAATCTTTTTCATCATCAAAATTTACCAATGAGAGGATTCTGAGTGAATCAGACCAGGGTGCGATGAGCATTGTATCTGAAGCAAGGCAAGGAGCACGATATGTAATTATAAAAAGACTTAAGACGGAACATAAAAATGATCCTCAAAGGAGAGATCTCTTTTTCAAGGAAAGCGAGTTTTGTCGCGGCCTTCAGCATGAAAACATCGTCAGTTTTATTGAGAGCGATGAAGATGATCGGGGACCATATTTTTATATGGAAAACATAAATGGGGAGACCCTGGAAAAGAAAATTGCCAGTAAAAAACTAACACCGGAAGAGATAAAAAGTATTGCTAGAAAAATACTGTCAGGATTAGATTATCTTCATGATAAAGGCTTCATTCACAGGGATCTTAAGCCAGGTAACATAATGATCGGGTTCAAAACACAACAGGTAAAACTTATCGACCTTGGATTAGCCTATTCTGAAGGTTACGTTGATTCACTTCTCGTTGCCGGTACGCCAAAATATATGGCACCTGAAATGTCGGGAAGTAAGAGTACTTTCAATAAGACAACTGATATTTATTCTTTCGGATTGATCCTTCTGGAAATGTTCACCAAAAGTGTCGATCCTAAAAAAATTGACAAGATAAAACCTTTAGAGTGGCAGAGTATAATCAGCAAATGCATTCAGAAAGAGTACAAGATGCGATACCAGACATGTGATGCTCTTATAACTGATATAGAAAAGATAGGGATCTCTCCTGGTGGGCAGGCTCCATTAGATAAAGATAAATTCATTAATAAAAAGCTGGATGAATATTTTGAAGACGGGATTTTTCTTGAGCAGGAGGAGAAGCTGTTATATTTTGAAGCAAAGGAGATTGATTACCCGCTTGACAAATTAAAATTACTCATTGAAAAACGACTGGCTGAGGAAGATATCAAACTCAAAAAGAATGAGGAAACAAAAATTCAAAAACAAAAAGAAGAAGAAAGCAAACTGAAACTAAAAGAAGAATCAATCAGGCTGACGCAGATCGAAGAGGTTAATAAGCAAAAGGGGAAAAAGGAAGAACTACAATTGAAGCTGGTAAAAGAGAAGGAAATTACTAGACAAAAAAGAATTCAAGAGATAAAAACAATAAGGGGGAAGAAAAAAAAGGAAGCCATTGATAATTTTGATAAAGAAAATGGGGCTGGATGGATAGTTTTTTTCTTTTTCTTAGGAGTGGTTCCCGGGATAATATTTTGTATTTTACATCACCGGGGATTCTTTGCATATATCCTTATCCCAATTTTTTCTGCATTAGTTTCAACATCATTTACACTGTTAATTAGTGCTGTTATTCATTTAACATCTTACAGATTTCAACCTGTTTTTAAAATTATAGTTGTGTTTTTATACCTGATTCTGGCATACTCTTTTTGCAGAGGATTTTCAGGATCTTACAGAGACTTGTCATCCTTGTGGATTTGGATTAAATCATTCATCTGACTGTAATGTGAACAGCATTCAGATATAATAATTAAATAAAATACGAAATATATGTCTCTTGAGAAATTCAAATTAGCCCTGGAAACATTCAGCAAGAGTGGCGAAATTTCTGAAAAGGAACGTAAGCATCTGTATAAGATCGGATTAAGTGCTGATCTCGATCCTGACACTATCGATATGATGATTGACAGCCAGATGAAGTTCGTTAGAAGCTCAGGATCCGGAGCGAAAATAAGTTCAGGAGGCTCGGGTTTCGACACAGAAAATGTTGTTAAAGAACCAGGATCGGGTTTTGCAACAGGGCAATCCTCAGGATCAGGTTTCGAATCAGGGAATTCCATGGGTATGTCCGGGGATGGTACTTTTTCATCAGCCAAATTTTCGAATGAAAAAGTTTTAGCTTCTCAGGGCAATATGAGTACAGTGTCGGAAGCTATGAAAGGTTCTCGCCATGTGATTATAAAACGCTTGCTTCCTAATGCTGATAATTTTGAGAAAAAACTTGAGTTGCTTTATAAAGAGTTTGAGTTTCTCTCAGCGCTGCAGCACGATAATATAGTTAGCGTTTATGATAAGGGAGAAGACGAAAAGAGTCCTTTTTATTACATGGAGAAAGTAAACGGAAATACACTTGAGAAAAAACTATCTGGAAGGAAAATGAATGGGGAGGAGATAAGAGATATATCTCTTAAAGTCCTCGATGCCCTAAAATATCTGCATGACAGGGGCATAATTCACCGGGACCTTAAACCAGCTAATATAATGGTAAATGATAAAACAAGCAGAGTAAAGCTGATTGACCTCGGGCTTGCATATTCTGATGAGTTTACAGATAACTTGTCCAAACCAGGGACCCCAAAGTATATGGCTCCTGAAATGAAAGGAGAGAACGACTTTGACAAAACAACAGATATCTATGCCTTTGGATTAATATTGCTGGAGATGTTTACCAAGGATATCAATCAGGATAATATTCCCAAGGTTAAACCCGTTGCATGGCAGAATGTAATAAATAAATGCCTTAAACCTGAACCAAAAGCCCGTTATCAGTTTTGTCAGGAGATAATCGATGATATCAAGAAGCTGGGGGAACCTAAAGCTTCATCTGCCATTATTGATCAGAAGGAAAAAGCAATGACCCAGCTGCTCGATAAATATTTTGCAGATGGTATATTGAATAAGGAAGAGAAACAACTTCTGTTCACTAAAGCGGAAGAGATTGATTACCCGGCAGAAAAGCTTCAAATGGAAATTACTCGCCGAAAAAAAGAAGTAGCTATCAATCAGTGGGATGAGAAGCGCTGGCAGTGGGTTATCTTATTGATTGCTTTAGGATTGATCGCAGGTATAATGTTTTGTATATTTAAAGGTAAAGAATTCTGGTCATATTTATATATTCCGATTATATGGGCTCTTGTGTCTGCCTCGTTTGCGGTGGTGTTGAACCTTATAACAAAAAAGATACAAAAGCTTCCTTCAAATTACTCACCTGTTCTAATTATTATTCTCGTTTTACTGTACACAGGTTTAAATTCAGTTCCGTTTATCCCTGCACCTGTCCCGACTAAACTTTGTTCTAGCCCAGAAGATTGCCTTTCCAAAAACCTTTTTACCGAAGCAATACTTTATGCTGAACGCTACCCTAAAAAGAAGAAAACCGAAACACTTAAAAAAATTATAAAAACTGAATCTGCCACTTTGATCGAAGGGGACCAGTATGATGATGCTTTTAATTCTTTAAGCGTATTAAATCAAAAGGATAAGGAATATCCTGGTTACAAAATCAAGATTGCGTCTGACATCGTAAATGCCCTGTTATGCAAGGAAGCACTTAATTCAAATATGATAATTAGGTATTTGTCAGAACTTAATATGAAAAGCAAGGATCCGATCCTGGAGAATTCAAGGGTGAATACTGTTAGAAATGCATTATTAATATTATTGAGTTATGCAAGCTATAACAAAGCTGCTTTGGAGTTTATAAAAACATTACCGGCTGATCAGAAGTTCAGTACAATTTTAACTCTAATAGAATATCAGGATGATAAAAGTTTTCAATCAATTAATTCGGAACTGGCTGGACTTTATACTAGCTCATTATCTGAAATTGACGAGAAATTAAGAATTGAAGATATCCAGATGCTGGCAGACTTTTGTACCAAAATCTACAAGCAGAGGAATAATGATTCAAATATTCTGATGAAGGAAGTCATAAATGGAATTCAACTTCTTGATAAATCTGACAGGTTAAAAATGTATGTGCTGATTCTTAAGACCCCTGATGTCATTACCCCCTTTATGAGCCAGATTGCTGGGGATATTGCCCAGGAAGTAGTAAATACTCCTTCGGAATGTCCTGCTGTAATTGATGAAGTTATTGCCTTAAGCGACAAAGTATTTTCTGAATATAAAGACTCTCAGTCTAAATTTCTCATTGACCAAGCGATTGGATTAAGCTTGTATCTGGACCCAAAATTAAAGGTTGAAAAGATGAATATGATACTCGATAAATGCCTTATGAAAAATTATATTGATTTGGCAAATAAATGCGCAATGAATTTGCCTGAGAAATTTGCAATAGATAACAGGACAATTGAAATTAAAAAAGGGTTATTCAGATCAGCAAAAACCAGATACGATGACGCAGTGAAACAATTATTACCCGGTGAAGAAATTGAACCATTTAAGGGGGGAAACGAAGACTACACTATTACCAAGTACCAGAATATAAGGGCAGAAGCAAAGCGTCGCATTAGGAATTATTCTTATTCTGGTTCTCAAAGATCAAGGTTGGCAGAAACCGGTAATAACAATATGCTTATTTCTAAAAAAGTATTAATTCTTAGTAATGCAAGATATATAGGGGAAACAAACTCTGGCAAGGCTGAAGGACTGGGAACAGTTTACTATTTTGATGGCACATGGTTCTATGGGACATTTAAAGATCAAAAAAAGAACGGAAAGGGAACTCTTTATATGAAAGATGTCTCAAAATTAGAAGGAGAATGGACTAATGACCTATTGAATGGATTAGCAATAAGATCCAAAGCCAACGGAGAAACAGAAGCTGTTAATTACCATATCGGGGAAGCCGTTAAATGAAATGTTGATCTCTTTGTCAAAAGAATTAATGATCTGAAAGTCATGAGATTATAAGGAAAACAAAATGCATTGATCACAAATCAATGCATTTTTCTAATTATACATGGTAATAATTAACATCAATTAGGAAAAGCAATATCCAGGAGTATCCTTTCAACTCCAAGTTCTTTATCCCATACTTTTTGAGATTCTTCTTTTGAGCTAGAGTCAAGATGCTCATACTTAGATAACTCGGTTAAAAGAATTTTGACTTTTTGAATATCACTTTCTATAGAGTGGAAATTCAAAGCCCTTTTTGCCAAGTTAAGAAGATAATAAACTTCTCCGTTAACTGTTGAATCCTGGAAAACATCGCTGGGAAATATTCTGGCTTTTGATTTTAAAAGTTTCCTGTAATAATTGATAACGCCATTTTCTTCAACACTCTCCGATATAAGAGGAAGATAGTGTACTTCAGCAGTTTTCCCATCATCGGAAGTTTCAAATTCAAATGGTGAACTCGAAATCGCGAATGGGAGCCACCAGCCATTTATCCCGACTATTTTTGCCTTTCCGGCCTGGAATGAACCGAATATTGAATTCTCTATTCTAAGCATTTCATCAACAAAAATAGCTCCAAGAACAATAGAATTTACTATTGATACTTGTTTCGCCCTGATATTCCCAAAAACCAGTGCATTTTCCAGTTTAATATAATTACTGATAATATCTCCTTTTACCACAACTCCCGCTTTATTCAAATCTCCTATAACGCTCTCTTCAGGAGGTTTATTGGTTTCCATTATAGCAATTGACATAGTAGCATTGATTCCGGACATGAACCTTATTGGATTGCCCGGAATAGATCCTGCTTCAAGAGTTATCTCTTCGGTAGCTAATACTGGTCCATTAACGGTACCAACCCCTATATTTTTAATATTCTGAGCAAATATGCCACCATTGACAGTAAATGGGCCTCTCAAAATAAGATTTCGTAACAATTCAGATTGCGTCGAAGGATAAAAATTCCCGTTTACTTCGTTTTGTAGTTCTACGTTATTAGGATCCATAATTTTTATTTTTTAGCAGATTCAATGGTTAAAGGAGGATTATTCTTAAGCGAAACTATGAGGAATTTCATATATTCCTCACTAATGAAACCTTGCTTTGCACATTCATTAAGATTATTTTCCATATTGCTAATCTCATTTTCAGACATATTTCTCCAGGTAACCCTGGAGGCCATCTTACTCATATCAACATTTGTTCTTTGAGTAAGCTGAACTTTAACTCTATCATTATCCTTCGTGCCAGAATAAATATCGCAATTAAAGAATACCTTATCATTATCTGATTCCAATATAGTTACAGGCAATTCAATAGGACCACTGAATCTGAATGAGTCAGACTTTATATTTTGAACGGCAAAATCAAATGCAGCCCTGTTAGATTCAAATTCAGCGATTTTGACATCAACTGCCTTTAATAGATTTGTTAAGATCTCTTCACGCTTTGATTTTATCTTATCAATTGTGGCGGTTGAATTATTGAATAATTCAATATGCTGGCTTTTTAATCTCAGGTAGATGGTTTTAAGATAGTGCAATTCCCACACCTCAAATATGTATTTCCCTAGGCGAGTAATGTCTTTTACGTAGCTGTCCTTCACCTGCTCATTGGCTGTGTCGAATTTGTTATTGATTTTCGCCAGGCGTGTAAAGGTTTTTGTGTGTTCTTTCTTTATTCTCTGGAAAGCAGTATGAATCAAGGAAATATCTTCTGATAGGTTGGATATATGTTCCAGGATGTTTGTCTGTGCATCTACCTCAATTGTCCTCGTAATTTCATTTTTTACAGATGTAAGACGCTCAAGCTCGATAACCATCTGAGCCATTAGATCTCTGTTCAGAGCTGAAATGCCACCGCTGACACTGCTTAATCCACTATTAACATTGCCTAGGCCATTGCTTGTGGTAGTGTTAAGAGTTCGAATATCATTTTTAAGTTGACCAATGATCTCTGAAATTCCATCAACCATTATTTTCATTGATCTTGTATCAATTACTGCTGATAGTGTAGTACCTTCTGCCATAGATATAGTATTTTCAGATTTTAAAATTTACTTCTGTGTTAAATAAAACTTTTCCTTGTTCCTGACCTGGAGAGTATAATCTTTGAGATCACCCCTGACAAGCATTACGCTTTCTGGTTCTTTTTCCAGATTAGCCTCCATTGTGTCGGCTTCTTGGAAAACTGTTTCAACTTTGACTTCATCAGAGGCAAGATAGGATTTCATCCTGCTGATAGTACTACTATTGAGAATATCCTGGGAAGTGTAAAAGTCCATTGATAATTTAAGTTTTTGCTCACCAACTCTGGCTTTTACTGCACTCTCTTCAAGCCTGTTCCTAATAGGTCTGAGCTCTTCGGTAAAGATCTTTACCTCTTCACGTAATTCTGAATTCTCCTGTTTTTTATTTTCTCTGAGTTCCAGCTCTTTTTCCCTTATTATTCTTACTTTCTCATCATGTTTTTCAAGCCACAATTTATCCCAGATTGGATTAATAAGGTCTTCCTTGATTTTCAGGATCCGTGATTTTAAAGCTTCCACATCAGTAAACTCTTCTCCTGTAAGCTGACAAATCCATTTCTTCTTAAATGTATTATAAAACAATATAGCATTCTTGTAATGTTTTGAATTCTCTTCCTCTTCATCTGGTGCTATCTCAAGAGACATATCCTTAATCAGATCTGCATATTTATCATATCTTTTCTGCAGGTAAGAATTCAGTTCTGAATTTGTTATCTTTTCATTTTCCGGCATATTCTTGAGTATACCCTTAACTTTTGCCTGAATATCCCTTAATTTGATCATGTCGTCTTTCTTATAAAAGGATTCAAATTCAGCGACTTCAATTTTATCAAAATCATTACCATCGTACTTTCTGATAGAATTTTCAAGTAGTTTTGATCCGCTTAACTTCGGATTATAAAATCTGGTAAGCGGGAAATCATATATATCTTCTATTTCTTCCACACTTTTCAGGAGGACATCATTTATAGAATAATTCCGATTATCAGTCAGGCTAAAGGATAGATCATCCATCTCTTTATAAACGCTTCTTATAAGCATCTCAATTTTTTGGTAGCCGAATGACTTAACTATTTCAACCTCAGAATTTGTCATCCTTAATTTGTCAGTGAATGTGCTTCTGTCTCTTGAAGTCATCACGGATATTAAATCATTAGAGACATCGCGGAACTTAGGTTCAAGGTCTTTTATGATTGTAGGAATTTTGTCATCTTTCTCATAAATAGGCAGGTTAATGTTAATTACTGAGCAATCAGTAACAAGCTCATCAAGAAGATTCAATATATCTTCAACATCTTTTTCAATCCCGGTTAAATAAATAGTATCTGAAAATTCACTTTCTTGTCCCGGAGGAAGCAGAACTGGAAAATCTTTGTTTAATTTTGATCTCCGGTCCATTAGTTCTGTAAGCTTGTTTTCGCAATTTTCTATCAAAGAGCAATTAATGCTCGAATTGTCTATGATTTCTGAAACATCTGTAATCAATGAACCATCTCCGAATGGCAAAATTTCAGCGCAATAGTTTACGGTTCCGATTTTCTTAACCAATTGAGGCATTTTTGCATTCAGCTCTTTAACAAGCCGATCTCTGTCTGCCTTTAAGCCATCCAGCTTCTCTTTATTTGTTTTATAACTAAAGTAAAGCCAGATGGCACCTGCTAAAAGTACCACCAGCAGGAAGTAACTTACCACAAAAGCAAGAATAATCCCTGCTAAACAAACAATTGAAGGTAATATCCAGTATTTATTATTTTTAATCTCTTCTTCCTGTTTTTTAACAGAAAGCAAGCTTTTTTGCAGTTTTGCATAATGTTCAGTTATGGCATTATGATTTTCAAGTGCAAAAAGAAGTGCAACATCCATCCCCTTTTCAAGGGGTTGTTCTTTGTAAAAAATTGAGGAGGGAATTGATTTCATATCTATAGGAGGTAATTATTGATTTATTGCAAGTAAAATGAATCAGTAAAATTTTTGGCAATCCTGGAATACTCTAATGTTATTTTATAGTTCTTGCTGGTATCGGAAATGAGTATGTTAAACTCTTTCCTGAAAGAAGTACCCTGAAAAAGAAGTTTATTATTTCCGTTAGCAGCATCGACTGATACATTAAAGCCCCTTTTAATGGAGACTTTTTCTATTAATCGATTGTTAAAGAAAAGATCAACCAGAAGGTCCCCCGGTAAACTAGCTCCGAAAAATTGAATCGAGATCTTACCATAATCCCTTTTAGTCATATTGGGCCGAGGATTGAAATTAGTTCCCGGAGATATTAATGTTGCTTCAGATTGATAGTTCTGGAATGCTGATTTATTTATTACTATCTCTTTTAAACTGTTTAATCGCTCAATATTTTCAATATCCTTAATTATTTCTGAACAATAGTTGTAACGATCATTTTTAATATTTTCAATACATTTGGAGATAATCACTTTCCATTCCTCGTTTTTTATTTCATTTGCCTTTACCCTATCTGTGGAGCGAGTGAACATTTCGAGTAGGATAATACCAAATGAATAAATATCTGCTCTTCGATCTATTTCAGACTGTCCAGTTTTCATCTCAGGAGCCATATATTTAGGAGTACCTGCATTCGCAATATTATCGACCATTGAATCTGAATAAGCAAGTCCCAAATCAATCAGTTTAACATTATCTCCAATTGTGGTGATCAAAATATTGTCTGGTTTTAGATCACGGTGAACTACCTGGCTTTTATGCAGATAGCCAATTACATCTAATAATTCCAGTGATATTCTGGTAATATCCTTCTCATTAATACCCGAAGATATTAATATCGATAGAGGAGTTCCATCAACATAATCCATCACAATATAGGGACCATTTTCATCGCTCCCTTTCTCGTTCATCACTACCAGATTAGGATGATCGAGTTTTATTCCATTTGTATATTCTTTAAAGAACAGTTCTATTCTCTTCTCATCATGTAAAAATTCTTTCTTTAATCGTTTGATTATTACTTTTTTAATTTTATCCTGACGAGCGAAATATACATCGCTCATTGCACCCTGGAATATAGTTTTAGTAATATCGGTATATTTTTCTCCTGCTTTATTACTATTGTTGAAGAGATTTCCTGCAGATTGATTCTGGAAATTTGTAAAACCAGAACCTCCTAAATATTCTGATTTTTCTAATTCTTTCAAATCTTCATTCAGAGAAGGTTCGTTTTGTACAAAACCGGAACTTTCTTCTGGTTTATCTGGTTCAGATTTTAAAACAAAACCCGATCCGCTTTCCTCGGGTGTAATCGGTGAAAGTAATTTTGAAAGATTTGGATAATATATATTCACAAAAACCATAGTTCTCGTGATACTAATTCTTAAAGAAATATAAACAAAAAATTACCTGAATACATTGCTTTAAGAATTTATTGATCTGAGATTCAAGAATGTTTGTAACAGTTAAAAGGGGTATCAAATAATTTTTAAAACAAGTAAGTTAACCAAATATAGAAAAAATATTTTGTTAATCAAATTTGTTTATAAAGGTTTTTATATAATGTAAATAAAATTTTCCAGAATGATTGTGGTATCTACGTTATAGATTCAAACTAATAAATAGCTTAAAGTTACTTATTGTCAGGATAGGTGTTTAAACTAAGGATTATGCTTTAATTCTAATCGACTAATATCGAAAAAGCTGGATGTGCTACTTTTGCCAAGAGAGTAAGTCTAAACTACTCCCCATTTTTAGGACCACTATTCCTCTTTTCTTAATTGATAATAATACTTCTTATGATGATGTAAATACGTNNTTATTCTGGTTATTAACACCTTTTCTTTTTTGCCTACTTTTTTCTTTTGTTAATAAATTCATTTTCTGTTAATATTTATGCCGCCTTTTTGTACAGATCTGCCGGAATTCTTCTTCCAATACCCTGGTGCTTCAATTCGTAGTTGTAATAGCTGATATAGTCCTTTAATCCCTGGTATAGTTCCAGACCATCATTAGCCGGATGCAGATATACATAATCATATTTTAGTGATCTCCAGAACCTCTCTATGAAGATATTATCAAGAGCTCTGCCTTTGCCATCCATACTAACAATGACGCCCTCTTTTGTCATATGCTCAATCCAGAGTTCACAGGTAAACTGACTACCCTGATCAGAGTTTATGATCTCCGGTTTGCCATGTTCTTTTATAGCCTGTTTCATGACCGATAATGAAGCTTCTGCATCAAGGGTGTTGGATATTCCCCAACCAACGATATAGCGGCTGTATAGGTCTATTATGGCCGTTAAATAAAGAAAACCGTTCTTCATGGGAATATAGGTTATGTCAATGGCCCAAACCTGATTTGGGCGTTCTATCTTCATACCTTTCAACAAGTAAGGACGAATATATTTTATAAGCCCCAATTTGCTCAGATTCCTCTTGGGATATATCGCCATCATACCCATTAGGCGAAGCAGTCGACGAACTCGTTTATGATTAACTACCATACCCAGAGTCAGCAGCAGATCCTGCATGCGCAGAACTCCTGCAGTAGGATGCTTCAAATAGTGTTCGTCCATCATTCGCATGATCTCGAGATTATCTTTTTTCTCTCCCTTGGGTTTATAATACAAACCACTTCTGTCAACCTCTAAAATTTCACATTGCTTTCTGGTGCTCAGAACATATTCACTATCAATAAAATCTAGCCGCTCTCTCACAGTCCAATTTTCCTTAGATTTTTTTTTAGAAAATCATTCTCTATTTCCAATTGGCCGATCTTTGCATAGAGCTTGTCTATATCAATCTCATTTTCCGTTTCTTTTGACTGCTGGTCGAATACATGTGCGGAGTTCTCTAAAAACTCCTTCTTCCATTTAGTAATGATGTTAGGATGAACTTCATAATGCTTTGATAATTCAGCAAGTGACTCACGCTCTTTGAGCGCCTCAATTGCAACTTTTGCCTTAAAGGCTCCTGTAAATTTTCTTCTGGTTCTTTTCATAATGAACTGGTAAAATTAATTGTTAATTTTCAACTTAACCAGTGGTCCGAATTTTGGGGAGTATTATAGTCATGCTAAAATTCTAAATTTAAAAGCAAAAAATATTTGATCAAGAGTATAAATAGAGGATTATAGAACTCAGTTATTATTGTAAAAATCTCCTTGCCTTATAAGCCGAACTGGAAATGGGTGCAGATCAGATCTATCAATGAAGACAAGATGCAACAAAACATTAGTATTCGCAGATAGGACACGACCTCTTAAAGAAAACTGTAAGTATTTTCTCCAAGAACGATTAGTTATCAAATCGCATAAAAAAGATAGATGATTCTGGTAAAAGAATCTATGGAAGCCCCAGGACTGCATTAGCAATCTTAAAAGAAGAATTACATATGGCAATACCAAGAGAAATCCGATAATTGCAGGACATTCATTGTTTTTCTTTTCTGAATGGGTAGGCAAAAATTTATTTAGAAAATTCTGCATGGAAATAATTCATAATTTGCTAAAAAGTGAGGTACAAAATATGCATATGCCATAGAATCCTGGAGAGATAACTGGGATGAACTTACTGCTTATTATGATTACCTACAGGAAATTCGCAAAATCATCTATACAACAAATGCTATCGAAAGTTTAAATAGTTCCATCAGGAAATTAACTAAAACAAAAACAGTCTTTCCTGACGATCAGGCAGCATTAAAGACTATATATCTGGCAATTGCAAATGTCGAGAAAAAATGGACTATACCGATAAGAAACTGGAGTTCTGTTATTAATCAATTAATCATTAAAATTTGAGGACAGATGTGGCGTTTTTTAAACCTGGCAATTAGCAGTTTATACAAAATCTCTCACAGGCTCCATTATTTACTTTTTTAATTTCATTAATCATTCATTAAACAACAATAAGAGTTCATCTTATTCTGAAAATATTAGTTGTATTGGTTTACTTTCTGTGAGCATATGCATTTTGTAGGGGAATTTCAGGTACGTCTCACGATATTTTTTTAAATTTCATGGATTAAAACTAATATATAATATTTATGTCAACCGATAAGTTTAAGCTCCTCCTTGAAACTTTTGTCCAGAAGGGCAATATTACTGAAGATGAACGAAACTATCTCTATAAACTGGGTAAAAATGCAATGCTTGATAAGAAATCCGTTGATATGCTGATCGATAGCCAGCTTAATTTTGTAAGAAGTTCATCTGCTGGGCAGATTCAACAGCCAAAAGGATCCGGATTTGTTCAGGACTCAGAAGAAGAGCCAACCGGATCTGGATTTACCAGAAGGTCCAATAATAAAAATGAGGGTTCGGGATTTGAGGATCAGAACCAATCAGGTTCAGGGTTTTCTGTTGGTGAATCCTTCTCTTCAGCAAAGTTTACAAATGAAAAGATTCTTGATAGTCAGGGTGCAATGAGCATCATCTCTGAAGCGAAACAAGGGTCAAGATATGTAATAATTAAACGCTTGCTTCCAAAATATCTAGATGATCAGGTCCGAAAGGAGTTGTTTTACAAAGAGTATGAGTTTTTATCATCACTTCAGCATGATAATATTGTAAAAGTACATGATAAGGGAGAAGACGAGAAGGGTCCTTATTATTACATGGAAAAAATTATTGGTGAGACACTAGAAAAAAGGATATCAGAGAAAAAAATGACCACTGATGAAATCAAGAATATCTCTTTGAAAATACTTGAGGCCCTTGATTATCTTCATGGAAAAGGTATAATCCACCGCGACCTGAAACCTGATAATATAATGGTTTCAAACAAGACCGATAAATTAAAACTTATTGATCTTGGATTGGCATATTCTGATGATTTTACAGATAATCTCACCAAGGCAGGCACTCTCAGGTATATGGCGCCGGAAATGAGGGATGAAAAGGCATTTGACAAGACAACTGATATTTATGCATTTGGGCTAATCCTTCTGGAGATGTTTACAAAGGATATAAATCCTAGGGATATTGCGAAAGTAAAACCTGTTGGATGGCAAAAAATAATTTCCAAATGTATTGCTGAAAATAGGGAATCGCGTTTTCAATACTGTAGTGAGATCATAGATGAATTTAAGAAACTGGGTAGTAGTAAGAGCGACCCTACATATGTGGATAACAAAGACAAGATTATTAAACAAGAACTTAATAAATATTTTAAAGATGGAATATTAAACAAAGAGGAGTCGCAACTTTTGTTCGACAAAGCAAAAGAACTGGACTATGATGAGAGAAAATTACATACACTCATTACAGTCAGAAATAAGGAGTGGGCTATTATACACTGGAGAGATGAGAGAAGAAAATCATGGGCTATATTCCTCGGGGTAGTCGGGTTTGCAGCAGGGATACTATATTGTATTCTTCATGAAGTCGTAATCGTGTCTTACTTGTTGTTCCCTGTGATTTTCGGAATTGGTTCAGCTGCATATACAATTGTATTAGGACTGATAACCAACAGAACACAGAAATTACCTTCACAATATTCTACTAAACTGAAATTGACTTTAATATTAATATATCTTGGATTGCTAACTGTTCTATTAATTCCTAAGTACTTATTTTCTCATGACACTGATCAAAGTACACAAACCACCACTCAGGATGTTACCCCCGCGAGTTCAGATATGTCAGGTAATAATGAGAAGAGTGCTCCCGCTGCTGGTGAGAACAAATCCCTTATAATTAATGAAAATGACTTTATTATAAAAACAGCTCATGAGTTCCTTGCGTGCAAAAACCTAGACGAGGCGATGAAATTAGTATGGAAGCCTAATTCAGTAAAAAACGAAATGGACACCTATTATAAATCTTCTTATAAAAGATCCCAAGGTCCCCTTAATGTTGAAAGTAATGATATTAAAGTACTTGATAAAAAATTCAAAAATAAAAGCATTATAAAATTGGAAACAACCATGAGAAATGGTATAGTTCCAGGCATTCTATTCTTATATTTAAGGAAGGTTAGTAACATTTATTTAGTTGATTGGGAGGCTAGTACCAACTATAATGATAAATCTCTTAGATCATTTTTGTCAGAATTATCGACAGTGCCTACAAATTTTAGGCTACGCATTTATCCAAAAGAAGATGTAGATTTTGAACAAATCGCAAAATATGGTATATCTCAGGATAAATATTACTGTTTTCTTGTTGCAGATGGATCATGGGGTTTAGGTAATTATTATTCCACTGCGGAAACCGTTTATATGAAAAAGACTATTATTGGAGCGAAAGACTTAATTAAGCTTCTAAAAGAAGGTACTATACCCCAGGATGTGATTCTTGAAATAGTAACTAAAACATTAAATCATAAAGATTATCCTGATGACAAAGGCTTTGATCGCAAAATCCTTTTTATCACAAAATACGTTCAAGAAGGGACAGTCTTAAAATAGATAGATTTGTATAACCACTTTTTATATTGATAAAACTTACTAAAAATCATCAACTTCAATGTGGTTAATCTTTACAGGCAAATGGCTAAGCAATATATTTTAGTAAGGTTTTATATAAATTACAAAATATGATAACACTTAATTTTTATGGTCCATTTCAATATAGTCAAATGGAAAGGCAAACGGATGTGAACAAGCCTGGTATTTATATATGGGGCTTTATGGACAATAATACTGAACATTGGGACAAAGGTTCTGATTTTTTTTGCCAGCCATTTATTCCTTATTATGTAGGGAAATCAGAAAGTTCTATTTATAAAATGGTGACCGAGCATTTTTCCACTAATAATAGCAATAGAAACACCTATCCTATTTTGGAATTATATAATTAGCCCCGGAACTTGG